>JAKLLE010000140.1 GCA_023150295.1 Giesbergeria sp.
TTGCCATCGCGTACTTGCGCATGTCCAGGCTCAAGCATTTGCCGCTCAATCCGCTGCAACCAACATTGCCGCAGGCTGATGGATGGGTGCATCGGTGTCTTTGAGGTTGTCAAGTTCCACACAAAACGGCATAGAGCCATACCGAAGACCTGGAAGACACCCGGCAAACCTACCGACGCTTTGGTGCGCGCCCCGGCTTCATCAACACCAGCGAACTTGACGATGTGCTGCTACGCATCAGCGCCGACTGGAACGAGCCCCGTGAAAGCGTGTCCGCTTCGACACTCGCCGCCCACTGGCACTTCCCGCACGGCTTGCCCGTCACCCAACCTGCCTGGCGCAAACAGGCAGCCCGCTATGCACGCAAGCTGCTGGAACTGTCGCAAACAGCCGGACAAGGCACGGTGCTGCACGACCCCTTTGCCATGCATGTGGCCCGCCTGTGCCTCATGCTGGCCGACCACCATTACTCCAGCCTCACCGACCCAGCAGCACGCGCCCCGTACCTCAGCAAAGGCTACCCGCTGTACGCCAACACGCGCAGCAATCACTATCAAAACAATAGCTGCTCGCGCTTGATGGATAAGCGCCAGAGCCCAATTTTTAATCAAACGCTGGACGAACACCTGCTGGGTGTGCAAGCCCATGCCACGCTAGTGGCACGCTCCCTGCCCAGCCTCACGCACAGCCTGCCTGCACTCAAGAACCACAAACCCCTCAAAAAACGCAGCGCCGACCCGCGTTTTGCCTGGCAAGACAAGGCCGCCGACCTGGCCGCCAGCGTGCGCGCCCGCGCAGTGCCGCAAGGCGCGTTCATCGTCAACATGGCTTCCACGGGCTGTGGCAAGACGCTGGGCAACGCTCGTGTGATGAACGCGCTGGCCGACCCAGCCACCGGACTGCGCTGCGCCTTTGCCATGGGGCTGCGCACGCTCACGCTGCAGACAGGACGCGTCTTCCAGAACGACCTGCAATTGTGTGACGAGCAATTGGCCATCCAGGTCGGCGGCGCGGCCAGCCGGGCGCTGTTTGAATACTGGGAACAGCAGGCCGAGGCCACCGGCTCCGCATCCAGCCAGGCGCTGCTGGACGAAGCGGGCACCGTGCTCTACGAAGGCAACGACCAGCACCCGCTGCTGCAGCGCCTGACCGATGACGCCAAAGCCCGTGCGCTGATTGCCGCGCCGCTGCTGGTGTGCACCGTAGACCACCTCACCCCGGCCACCGAAAGCCTGCGCGGCGGCCGCCAGATTGCGCCCATGCTGCGCCTGCTGACCAGCGACTTGGTGCTGGACGAGCCCGACGACTTTGACATGGCCGACCTGCCCGCCCTCACCCGGCTGGTGCACTGGGCGGGCATGCTGGGCAGTCGCGTGCTGTTGTCATCGGCCACCTTGCCACCCGCACTGGTGGAAGGGCTCTTCCTGGCCTACCGCGCCGGGCGGGCCGTGTACCAGCGCCACCGCAGCGAGCGGCCCAGCGAGCCTGTGAACCTGTGCTGCCTGTGGATCGACGAGTTCCACCAGACCACGCAGGACTGCGCGGATGGGCCCGCCTTCCGCGAAGCGCACACCCAGTACGTGCGCAAGCGCGTTGCCAAGCTCAAGCAGGCCGAGGTGCGGCGGCTGGCGCAGATTGCGCCCCTGCCCGACACCTGGCACGGCATGCAAGAAGCCGAACGCCGCAAAGACTTTGCCCGCCTGGTGCTGGAACAGGCTTGGCAACTGCACCAGCAGCCCCACAACCACAGCACCGATGCCAACGGAAAGCGCGTGAGCCTGGGCCTCATCCGCATGGCCAACATTGCCCCGCTGTACGACGTGGCGCTGGCGATGTACGCAGCCGATGCTCTGCCGTCCGAGTTGCAAGGCCAGGTCCGCATTCACTTGTGCGTGTACCACTCGCAGTTCCCGCTGCTGCTGCGCTCGGCCATCGAGCAGCAGTTGGACACCCTGCTCAACCGACGCGGAGCCAAAGACGGGCACGACCCCGCGCTGCACCGCCCCGCCCTGCGCACCCTCATAGACGCCCACCCCGAACCCCACCACTTGTTCATCGTGCTGGGCAGCCCCGTGACCGAAGTGGGCCGCGACCACGACTACGACTGGGCCGTGGTAGAGCCCTCGTCCATGCGCTCGCTTATCCAACTGGCCGGGCGCGTGCGGCGGCACCGGCCCGGGGCTGCGGGTGGGGTGAACATGGTGGTGCTGGACAGCAATTTGCGGCATTACAAAAAGCCCGACAAGCCATTTCGTTATACACAAGTCCGTCGCGGCCATGAAGTAAGCTACTGATTTCATAGCGACAAACGCAATGAGCTGGGCTGCCACGGAATTTGAGAGCATAGATCTGGGAGACCCCAGGCGCAATCGGCGCGCGATCCGC
>JAKLLE010000062.1 GCA_023150295.1 Giesbergeria sp.
GCGGATCGCGCGCCGATTGCGCCTGGGGTCTCCCAGATCTATGCTCTCAAATTCCGTGGCAGCCCAGCTCATTGCGTTTGTCGCTATGAAATCAGTAGCTTACTTCATGGCCGCGACGGACTTGTGTATAACGAAATGCCTTGAAAGCCGGGTGCTCGCACGAGCGCAGCCACTCGAAGCACACCATCTCGGTGGTCACCAGCTCGGCGCCCGCACCGGCCAGGCGGTCGTAGGCGGCGTCGCGGTTGCGCTCGGTGCGCGAGCCGCAGGCGTCCGTCACCACCCAGACCTCGAACTCGTCCTCGATCAGCTCCAGCGCTGTCTGCAACAGGCACACATGGGCCTCGCACCCGGCCAGCACGATGCTGGGGCGCTCGGGCTCGCTCTGCGCGGTTTTCTGCAAATGCTTGGGCAGGCTGCGCGCATTGCCCGCGGGCGGGCGCGCCGGGGGGCGCAGCAGCGCGGCCAACCCGTCGGGCGCGGCGCTGAAGTGCATCTTGGGCAGCGTCTTGCGGCACAGCGCGCGCAAGTCTGCGTCGTTGGGCCCCAGGCGCGTGGGGTTCTGCTCCGTGCCCCACACGGGCACATCCAGCAGTTGGGCCGCCTGCGCCAGGCGCCGCGCATTGGTCAGCACCGCCGCACCATCGTGGATGGCGGGCATGAGCTTGGCCTGGAAGTCCACCAGCACAAGCTGGGATTCGGTGGCATCGAGAAGCATGGCAGGTTCTTTCTGTCAGAAGGTGCAATGGGACGATTGTCGCAGCCAAGGCGCCCCGCCCACGGCCTTGCGCCTGCAGCGCATCTGCCGCGCACGCTACATGGCCCAGCGGAACGGCGCCTGGATGCGCCTGCCAGCCACCTCCAGCGAGGCGCGGCTGCCGTGCACGGTCAGCGTGAAAGGCTCCACCCGCCCATCGCCACCGCCATACACCAGCACCAGTTCCTGGCGGCGCGGGTCAAACGCCTGGACCCTGAAATTCCCACGCAGGACGACGCCTTGCGCGTCCCCCAGCCTGTGGAACGTGACACTGGCCACCACGGGGCGGTCGGTATCGCCGATTTCCAGATCCAGCACATAGCCCCCGCCGTCAAACGACAGGGACGAAGTCGCGTGGGCCGCCAGGCAGAAGGTGGCGATGGCGGTTATCCAAAGGTGCTTGCGTGTGAGAAACAGAGCGGCCTCCTGTCCGGCACGTTTACAAACACGACCTGCCAACGTCGAAGCTCAGCGGGCGGCGAAGCCGTCCGCTGGAGCGAAAGGTTGAAGCGTATGTCAGCGGAGGCGTGTGCCATCTGGGTTGATCGCATCTTCATCGCGCCTTGTTGGGTAGTACCGCTTCTTGTGATCCATCTCGTAGAAGAGAACTCCGTGGATTCCATTCACCTCAGCCTTGGCAACTCGACGCTGCCAAATTGCGGCGAACGCATGGTCCAGCTCCCTCCGTGATGCACGTGCCATCACTTCGTCAATGAACGCCACATCTTGCCCGGCCAGAAAAATCATTGCGAACTCGTCATCGGTCGCAGCAAAGATGTCGTAAACCGCGTTGTCCGCGCCGTCGATGACTTGGATGTTCTTCATGCGCTTCAACTTTGATGTAAACGGCAATTCACCGGATATGCCAGACAGCCGCCGGATAACGTGGCGCCGAGAAAACCGAAATATCTTTTGATTTCATGTGTTTACGCTCGCAAGCTGGATACATAAACAGGTATCACAAAAACACCAAAGTCGCCGCAGCGCCGCCCTTGAAGTCCACGCATTTGCTGAATCAGGTTCGCGAGTGCATCGGTGATCTGCACTATAGCCGCGAGACCGAAAAAACCTGTTCTACCCCCCGCGCCAGTTCCGTCGCCATAGGCACGGTGTTGGTCGGATGCGCCACGCAATCCGTACTCCAGAACTGCCCCACGCCTGCCGCATGCAGCGCGGCCAGGGCGTCGGCGTCGATGAGGGCATGGGTGACCGCCACGTCCACCGAGGCCGCGCCCGCCTGCAGCAACAGGCGCGTGGCCTGGGCCAGGGTGTGGCCGGTGCTGGCCATGTCGTCGAGCAGCACCACCGCCCTGCCCTGCACGTCCACGGGCGGTAACTGGATGGTGACGCTGCGGTCGCCGTGGCGTTCCTTGGTGCAGACGGCGTGATCCAGGCCATGGCGGGCGGCGGCCTGGGCCACCCATTGGGCGGATTCGCCATCAGGCCCCACGAGCAGCGCACCGGGGCGCTGCTGCACGATCCAGTCGGCCAGCAGCGGGGCGCCGCTGAGCACCACGGTGTGCGCGGCGGGCACGGCCTCTTGCAGCGTGGCCACGCGGTGCAGGTGTGGGTCCACGGTGACCACGGCGTCGAACAGGCTGGCCAGGAAGGGGCCGACAATGCGCTGGCTCACCGCCTCACCGGGGTGAAAGGCGATGTCCTGGCGCATGTAGGCCAGGTACGGCGCCACCAGTGTGAGGTGCTGCACGCCCAGGCCGCGCGCGGCGCGGGCGGCGAGCAGCAGTTCGATGAGCTTGTCGTTGGGCTGGTGCAGGCTGCGCAGCAGCACGGCGCGCCCGGGCAGGCGGCCGCTGGCGTCCACGGGCAGGGTGAGCTTGAGTTCGCCATCAGGAAAGCGGTGGCGGGCAATCTCCAGCGCTGGCAGGCCGCTGGCCTGGGCCAGGCGCTGGGCGGCGGCACGCTCGTCGTCAAAGTGCAGCAGGCAGGCGGCTGGGGCAGTGGGTGACGGAACCATGCTCAGAACTCCACAAAGACGTGGGGCACCTCATCGGTGCCGCCAATGCGGTAGCCGTTGGTACGGTGGCAGGCCTGGCGGGCAAACTCCAGGTCGGCGGGGAAGTCGGCGTGCACGCGGTACAGGGGCTGGCCGCTCTGCACGGTGTCGCCCAGCTTGCACAGCAGGTCCACGCCCGCGCCCTGCACCTTGGGCGCACCGGCCAGGCGGGCGATGCGGGCGATCTGCTGGTTGTCGATACCGGCCACCACCCCGGCAGCGGGGGCGCTGATCTCAAAATGCAGCGCGCCCAGGCGGGGGTTGTTGTGGTCAAAGTCCTTGCCGCCCTGCGCGGCGATGATGGCTTCCATGCGTGCCAGGGCGCGGCCGGAGTCGAGGATGTCGCGCGCGATGCCGTAGCCGTCGCCGCCGCGCACGTCGGGGTCGCATTCAATCAGGCGGCCCGCCAGGCGCAGGGCTTTCTGGCGCAGGTCGTTGGGGGCGCGGGGGTCGTTTTCGAGCACGCGCATCACGTCGCGCGCCTCCAGCACGGGGCCGATGCCGTTGCCAATGGGCTGGCGCCCGTCGGTGATGACCACGTCCAGCGACAGCCCCAGGCGGTGCGCCACGTATTCAAACAGGCGGCGCAGGCGCTGGGCCTCGGGCATGGAGCGCACCTTGGCCGTGGGGCCGATGGGGATGTCGAGCACGAGGTGGGTGGAGCCCGCCGCGATCTTCTTGGACAGGATGGACGCCACCATCTGCCCCGGCGAGTCGATGGAGAGCGGCCGCTCCACGGAAATCAGCACGTCGTCGGCGGGCGAGAGCTGCGCCGTGCCGCCCCAGGCCAGGCAGCCACGGTGGTCGCGCACGATGGCCTGCAGCTGCTCCAGCGGCAGTTCCACATTGGCCAGCACCTCCATGGTGTCGGCCGTGCCTGCGGGCGAGGTGATGGCGCGCGACGAGGTTTTGGGGCACAGCATGCCGTGCGCCGCCACGATGGGCACCACCAGCATGGAGGTGCGGTTGCCCGGAATGCCGCCAATGCAGTGCTTGTCCACCACCAGGGGCTCGTGCCAGTCCAGCCGCTGGCCCGTCTGCACCATGGCGTCGGACAGGAAGAACACCTCCTCGCGGTCAAGCTCGTCGCGGTTGCAGGCCACGACGAAGGCGGTGAGCTCGATCTTGGAATAGCGGTGGTCGGCAATGTCGCGCACGATGGCGCGGAAGTCCTCGCGTGCCAGGCGCTCGCCGGCAATCTTGCGGAACAGCGCGCCCATGGATTCGGGCGGTTCGGCCTGCGCCACGGCCACCTTGTAGCCCGGCTCCACGCCCAGTTGCGCAAAGGCGTCTTCCGACAGGCCCAGCTCGTGGCAGCCGACGATGGCCGGGTCGTCCACCACGTTCACCGTGGCCAGGATGCGCCGACCATTGGCGCGCACCTCGATCTTGGACAGGGCCTGGAAGCCCTCTGCACGGTACACGGCGCAGTCGCGGTTCAGGTAGGCCACGTTCTCGCGCCAGGTGTCTATGGCCACCCGGCGCACGGCCAGGCGCGAGACTGCGGCGCTCTCGCCATTTCCATTGCCGGAGGCTGCTGGCGGGGGGGAGTTCAGGGGGGTCGTCATACAGCAAGCCTACACCCGAAATCCCCCCTGGGCACCCCTTGGGTACCCCTGGAGCCTCCCTCGAAACCCCCAGGATATGCTGAGTCTGCTATATTTTTAATAGCTGCTTGCGCAATACACATAAGCGCTGAAGCCATATTTTTATCAGTATGCGTTTACCCTGTCTGGAGCCTCCGCGCAGTCGTGGTACCCTTGCGCCCCATGTCACGCTGGCTTTACATCCTGGTGCTCGCCCTCAGCACCACCGCCCATGCGGCCCCCGGTTCCGCGCCCACAGAGGCGCAAGAGCCCTTCCAATGGGACAAGAATCTGCGCAGCCAACTCGCCGAGTTGGGCCACAACGTGGCCGACCAGGCCCATGTGGTGGCAGACCGCACCACCGATCTGGTGACCACCGCCATGGGTTTCCTGGGTGTGCCCTACCGCCGTGGCGGCAACAGCGCCGAAACGGGTTTTGACTGCAGCGGCTTTGTGCGCAACATCTACCAGCAGACGCTGGGCCTGTTGCTGCCGCGCCAGGCGTCCGAACAGGCCGCCAGCACCGAAAAGATCGACAAGAAAGATCTGCAGCCGGGCGACCTGGTGTTCTTCAACACCATGCGCCGCGCCTTCAGCCATGTCGGCATCTACGTGGGGGACGGCAAGTTCATCCACTCGCCGCGCAGCGGCGGCAAGGTGCGCGTGGAAGACATGCAGGAAAGCTACTGGCAAAAGCGCTTCAACGGCGCCCGCCGCGTGGCACCCGAAGCCCAGGCGGGCAATGCACAGGCCGCCGCGCTGCAGGCCGCAGCAGCCGAAATCCAGGCCACCCCCACCCCGCGTTAAGGCGCCGTGTGCGCCGCCTCCCCACTGTGGCCTCGCACAAGACTCCCCCAGCGCTCTCTGGCGGCATTGCCCCTCGCGCACACGACCGCCAGACCCTGCAAAGTCTGCTGACCCAACGCAACCAGCAACCCGAGCAGCGGGCGCAGATCGACGACGCCATCACCCAGGCCTTTGTGCGCCCGGTGGCCATGCTGGTGCTGGACATGTGCGGCTTCTCGCGCATCACAGCCAGCCACGGAATCATCCACTTCCTGGCGCTGATCCACCGCATGGAGCATGCCGCCCGCCCCGCCATTGCGGCCAACGGGGGCGAAGTCGTCAAGCAAGAAGCCGACAACCTGTTTGCCGTGTTCACCCACCCCCAGAACGCCCTGGAAGCGGCACTCGACATCCTGCGTGCGCTGGACGCCATGAACACGGTGCAGCCAGCCGAATCGCAGTTGCTTGCCAGTGTGGGCATTGGCTATGGGCCCACGCTGGTGGTGGCGGGCAAGGACCTCTTTGGCCACGAGATGAACATGGCCTGCAAGTTGGGCGAGGACATCGCCGGCCCCGGCGAGGTGTTGCTGACCCAGGCCGCCTGCCGCGACCTGGAGCCTGGCCGCTATCTGCTCTACCCGCTGCAGGAACGCATGGGCGGCATGGACATGCCTGCATTCCGCTATGTGGCCAGCCTGCACGAAAGACCCTTGCCCGGTGCGCCCATCAGCGACGCCTGACGCGCACATGTCGCAAGGCTGCGCTACGCTTGAGTCTCTTTTTGAAAGGACGCTCCATGCTCTCTGTGATTGGTTCCCTGCTCATCGGCCTGGTGGTGGGCTTCATCGCACGCGCGCTCAAGCCGGGGGACGACAAGCTGGGCTGGATCATGACCGCGCTGCTGGGCGTGGCAGGCTCCTTCGTGGCCAGCTACGCAGGCCAGGCCCTGGGCTGGTATGGCCCAGGCGAGGCGGCGGGATTCATCGCCTCGGTGGTAGGTGCCATCGTTCTGCTGGTGGTGTACGGCCTGGTCAAGGGCAAGGGCTGAACCACAGCCTCCACCACCCATGGCCCTGAAGCCCCGCACCCGCAAACCGTCGCGGCAAGACGGCCCGCCGGACGACCCGGTGGCGGCCTCTGCCGACCCCGCCCTGCTGGCCGCCGCCCAGCGCGCCCGCAAGATGCTGCACAGGCGCGCGCTGACCGCCGCCGCCGCCAGCGTGGTACCCGTGCCGGGCCTGGACTGGGCCGTGGATGCCGCCCTGCTCTCGCGCCTGCTGCCGCGCATCAATGCCGAGTTCGGGCTCACGCCCGAGCAGATCGACCGGCTGGACCCCAGCCAGCGCGAACAGGTGCACAAGGCCGTGGCGCTGGTGGGCTCGGCACTGATCGGCAAGCTCATCACGCGCGACATGGTGCTGCGCCTGACCAGCGCGGTGGGCATGCGCCTGACCACCAAACAGGCGGCCAAGTACGTGCCGCTGGCGGGCCAGGCACTCTCGGCCACGCTGGGCTACGCCACGCTGCGCTACCTGGGCGAGCAGCACATCCGCGACTGCATACAGGTGGCACAGGCTGCGCATCTGCAACTGCCCGCGCCAGATGCTACAAAATAGATAGCACCCAGCGCTTTCTGAATAAGCGCCAGATCCTGATTTTTAATACATTGCCATGTGCCGTACGCGGCGCATAAAACCGGCGCGGCCCAGGCCAGCAGCCGCCGTGCAAGGGCCGCCCCGCCGCACGGGCGGCGTCCCCCTTCCCGGCGACAGCCGAGAGAAGGGGGAAGCGGCGCAGCCGCTCAGGGGGTTGTTTGCTTCTTCAAGCCCACTCACATTCACAGGTGAAGTGGCGCAGGAACTTGGGCTGCTTGGTGATCTTCACACCCCGGATGCTGGCGGCCTTTTCCTTGACCTCGGCGATCACCTCGGCGGCGTAGTCGAAGTGGCTTTGCGTGTACATGCGGCGCGGGAAGGCCAGGCGCACCAGTTCCATGCTGTGATAGGTCTCCACGCCACTGTCGAGCCGCTTGCCGAACATGACCGAGCCAATCTCCACGCCACGGATGCCGCCCTCCAGGTACAGCGCATTGCACAGCGCCCAGGCGGGGTAGTGCTCCACCGGCATGTTCGGCAGCACCGTCTTGGCGTCGATGTAGACCGCGTGGCCACCGGTGGGCTTGACGAAGCCCACGCCCGCCGCCTCCAGGCGCTCGCCCAGGTATTCGGCAGTGCGCAGACGGTAGCGCAGGTAGTCTTCCTCCATGCCTTCCTCCAGGCCCACGGCCAGGGCTTCAAGGTCGCGCCCAGCCATGCCGCCATAGGTGGGGAAGCCTTCCATCATGATCAGGCCGTTACGCACGGCATCCAGCCACTCTTCGCTGCGCAGCACGATGAAGCCGCCGATGTTGACCATGCCGTCCTTCTTGGCGCTCATGGTGGCGCCGTCGGCGTAGGAGAACATCTCCTTGACGATGTCGCGGATAGAGGTGTTCTCGTAGCCCGGCTCGCGCATCTTGATGAACATGGCGTTTTCCGAGAAGCGGCACACGTCCATGATGAAGGGCTTGCCGTACTTCTTGAGCAGCGCAGCGTAGGCGCGGATGTTGGCCATCGACACCGGCTGGCCGCCGCCCGTGTTGTTGGTCACGGTGATCATGCCGAAGGGGATGCGGTGGCCCTGCTCCTTCAGCACGGCCTCGACGCGGGCCAGGTCGATGTTGCCCTTGAACGGGTAGTCCAGCGCGGGCTGCAGGCCCTCGGGGATGACCAGGTCCACGGCCTCCACGCCCATGTATTCGAGGTTGCCGCGCGTGGTGTCGAAGTGGCAGTTGTTGGGCACCAGGTCGCCCGCCTTGCAGGTGGCGCCGAACAGCACTTTCTCGGCCGCGCGGCCCTGGTGCGTGGGCACGAAATACTGCATGCCGGTGATGTCCTGGATCACTTTTTCCAGGCGGTAGAAGCTGCGCGCGCCAGCGTAGCTCTCGTCGCCTTCCATGATGGCGCCCCACTGCCTGGACGACATGGCGCCGGTGCCGGAATCGGTCAGCCAGTCGATCAGCACATCTTCGGCGCGCAGCTTGAAGACGTTGAGCTTGGCCTCTTCGAGCAGGCGCTCGCGCTCGGCACGGGTGGTCATGCGGATGGGTTCCACACTTTTGATGCGGAAGGGTTCGATCAGGGTTTTGGGCATGTGTGCTCCTGGTTTGTCTTGGTCAGGGGCGCAAAGTTATCACCGCGAAAAAACCCATGGTGTCGGTTATTTCCAACGCCCACCAAAAAATTTCGGGCCCTGCCTCCACCGAGGTCAGCGCCCGAAAAATCAAGATCAAAACCCGCCAAAATGCCCGCAAATATTGCGCAAGCAGCTATCAATAGTATAGCAAACAGGCTGCGCCGCGACGGCACTGGCCTATGCCAGTGGTTGTGCCTGCGGCTGGCCCGTCAAGCGTTGCACCAGCCCTTGCGCGAGCCGGTTGACGATGCCGTAGATGGACAGTTGCGGGTTCGCGCCCACGCTGGTGGGGAACAGCGAGCCGTCGTGCACCGAGAGGTTTTCCACCTGCCAGTGCACGCCATCGGGCCGCACCACGCCCAACTTTTCGTCAGCCGCCAGGCCGCAACCGCCCATCACGTGGGCGCTGACCACCTTGGTCAGCAGTGGCTTCATGGGCAGTTGCTCGATGGCGGCCTTGGCCTGTGCCCAGCTGGAGTAGAGCGTGGCCATTTCGTGCACCGGCAACACCTGCTGGGCCCCGGCGGCAAACTGGATTTCGGCCATGGCCAGCATGGCGCGGCGGGCGCCGTCCATCACGTAGTCGGTCAGCGGGTAGTCGAGCACGGCCGAGCCGTCGCCCCGCAGCTTGACGCGCCCGCCCTGTGCCTGCTCGTGGAAGCCGTCACGCAGCAGCGCCAGCAGCACATGGGTGTGCGGGAACTGGCGCAGCAGATCGGCCTGGGGCTGCCCCATGCCGGGCATGGTGGTGGCCAGGATCAGGGGGTGCAGCGGCGGCGCCTCCAGCTTGAAGCCCATGGGGCCGTCGATGGCCTGGGTCTCCAGAAAATGGTCGGTGCACAGCGACTGCGGGGCACCGGCCCAGCCCTCCACGCGCTGCTCCATCAGCGCGGCGGTCATGACCACCGGGTGCAGGAAGGTGCGCTGGCCCACCCGGCCATGCGGGTCGGGCGCCTGGGAGCGCAGCAGCACGGCGGGCGAGTTGATGGCCCCGCCCGACAACACATAGTGCTTGGCCGTGATGCGCGTGCGCGCTGCATCACCCGCCACGGTGCTGTTGAGCTGCACGCCCACGCAGTGCAGGGCCTGCACCTTGCCCGCGGACATCTCCAGGCGCTCGGCCCTCGTCTGCACCAGCAGCGTGGCGCCCTGGTTCAGTGCCACGGGCAGCGTGGTGACCAGCATGGACTGCTTGGCGTTGGTGGGGCACCCCATGCCGCAGGAACCCAGGTTCCAGCAGCCTTGCACGTTGCGCCGGATCGATTCGACCGGAATGCCCAGCTTGACCGCCCCGGCGCGCAGCAGTTCGTTGTTCTCGTTGGGCGGCATCTGCCACGAGGACACGTTGAGCCTGCGCTCGGCTTCCTCGAAGTACGGCTCCAGCGCCTGCGGGTTGTAGTCCTTGAGCCCAAAGTGCTGCGCCCAGAAGCCCAGCGTGGAAGGCGGCGTGCGGAAGGAGCTGGTCCAGTTCACCGTGGTGGAGCCGCCCACGCAGCGCCCCTGCAGGATGGAGATGGCCTTGTCCTCGGTCTTGCGGCTGGCGCTTTCCTGGTAGAGCTGCGGGTAGGCCTCGGACTCGCGCTGACGGAAGTCGCTGCTGCTGCGCAGCGGGCCTTCTTCGACGATGACCACGGACAGCCCGGCACGCGCCAGCAGTTCCGCCGTGATGCCCGCGCCCGCGCCGGAGCCGATGATGGCCACGTCACAGCTCAGCGTTTCAGGCACCGCGCCGTGCGGGCCGCCGCGCACTTTCCAGCCGCGCTGCAGCCCCTCGCGGATGGGGTCAGGTAGTTTGCTCATGGGATGAAAGGCTCAGATGTCCTGGGGGCCGGGGTAGCCGACCACGGCCCAGGTGGATTCTTCGGAAAAATACGCGCCGCCCACGATCTCGTGCAGCGCCTGGTAGGCCTGCTGGCGCAGGGTCAGGCGCGAATAGCGCATGTCGTTGAGGGCCGCCATCACCTGCGCGGGCGTGGCCTCCAGCCAGCCCGTGGAGAGCCCGGCCAGCGCAACGCGCCCGGCGCTGCTGCCCAGCAGGCCCACCAGTTGCGACAACTCATCCACCACATGCGGCGGCAGGTTCTGCGCCAGGATGTCCACCCGGTCGGCCATGCCCTCCAGAGCCTGCCGCTGCGCCGCTGGGTCGGGCGGCAGCGTGCCCTGCAAAATGGCATGCCCCACACCGATGAACAGCGCGCGCCCGGCGTCCGTCAGGCGCCGCTGCACCAGGCCAGGCTGCATCAGCATGGCGGCACCACCCGCAAGCGCCAGCACCGTGCCCGAGACCAGGCCCAGCTTCAAAAGGGTTCGTCTTTGCATCGTTCAACTATCGCACGCACCCAAGCCTGGGCTCTAGACGCAGCCGCCTAGAGGGGATTGGGGTTTTCATCGATGACGCAGCCACGGTCTGGGGAAGCCCTGGCCCTCGGAAAAGCCCATCGCACCATCGCTTGCGCCGCGCCATGCACAATGGGACACCCGCAGTTCTGTTGCCCTGCGGCATGTCACCCACACCCCATGCTTGCTTCAGACCCACCACGCCATTGGCTCATGAAATCCGAGCCTGCCGAGTGCTCCATCGACGACGCACTGGCCGCCCCGCAGGCCACCGTGCCCTGGATCGGCGTGCGCAACTACCAGGCCCGCAACTTCATGCGCGATGCCATGCGCGTGGGCGACGGCGTGCTGTTCTACCACTCCAGTTGCGCGCTGCCCGGCATTGCGGGCATTGCCCGGGTGGCCTCGCTCCCACGGCCCGACCCCACGCAGTTCGACCCGGCATCCCCCTACTTCGACCCCCGGTCCAGCGCCGAGAAGCCGCGCTGGGTGCTGGTGGACGTGCAGGCCCTGCGCAAGACACGCACCATCGGCCTGGCCGAGCTGCGCGGCATCCCGCCACTGGCGGGCATGGGCGTGCTGCAAAAGGGCAGCCGCCTCTCGATCACCCCGGTCAGCCCGCAGGAGTGGGAGACCATCGTGGCACTGGCAGACCATGGCTGAAGACTTGTCCAAGTCGCTGCTCGTGGTGTACCACTCGATGACCGGTGGCACCCGCCAAATGGCCCAGGCCATGTGCGACGGTGCAGCGCAAGAGGGCGGCGTTGCCGTGCGCCTGCTGCATGCCTCACAGGCCCATGCGGCGGATGTGCTGGCCGCCGATGGCCTGGTGTTTGCCACACCGGAGAACCTGGCCGCCATGAGCGGCCAGCTCAAGGACTTTTTCGACCGCTGCTACTACGACGTGCTTGACCAAGTGAACGGCCGCCCCTACGTCGCCCTGGTGTGCGCGGGCAGCGACGGCCAGGGCGCCGTGCGCCAGATCGAGCGCATTGCCACCGGCTGGCGCCTGCGCGCGGTGGCACCCGCACTGGTGGTGTGCACGCACGCGCAAACGCGCGAAGCCATTGCCGCCCCCAAGCACATCGCGCCAGACGATCTGGCACGCTGCCAGGCGCTGGGCGAAGCGCTGGCGGGCGGGCTGGCACTGGGCGTGTTCTGATCGGCGTGCTCTGATCGACCAGGCGGGCTCTACCCCGGCATGCCCGTCCACTGCCGGCGGCTGGTGCGCAGGCGAAAGCGCTGGCGGTAGGCGCCCGGCGTGACCCCCGCCACACGCGCAAAAATGCGCCGAAAACTCCCCACATCGCCATAGCCACACTGCTGCGCCACAGCCTCCACCGTGAGGTAAGTGGTCTGCAGCAGGGCCTGGGCCTGGGCCACGCGCAGGCCGTGCAGGTAGTCCAGCGGCGTCTGTCCGTGCACCTGGGCAAACCAGCGCAGCAGGGTGCGCGGGCTGGTGGCCGCCGCGCGGGCCGTGGCGGCCAGGCTGTAGGGCTCGTTGCGGTGCTCCTGCAGCCAACGCCGGGCGCGCTCCAGCGCTCCCGCTGCCGTGGGCTCGCCCGTGGGTGTTTGCACATGGGCCGTGGCCGTGAGCTGGCGCTAGGCGTCAAACTCCAGCACCGACGCCGCCGCCTGCGCCAGCTCGGCCACCCCGGTGTGGGCCAACAGGTCCAGCCACGCAGGCACGGTGTGGGCCAGTGAGGCCGTGCTCCACAGCCCGCTGTCACGGTGCCAGGGCTGGTCGCGCCGCCACTGTGCGCCCTGCCCCGCCATGTGCAGCACCGACGGTGCAAACGCCCAGGGCAAGGCCAGCTCGCGCCCCTGCAGCAAGCCACATTCGGCCAACAGTGCGGCGCCGTTGAAGAACGCAGCCACCGGAGCGCCGGGCCCGACATGGCGGCGCAAGACATCCCGTGCACGCTGCGCCTGGCGCAGGCTGATCTCTTGCAGGTGCGGCCCGCTCACCGCCATGGTGCCTGGTACCACCAGCACATCATGGGTGCCATCGGCACCGCCGCCGCCAGCCGGTGGCAAGCCGCCGAAAGGAATGTCGGAAGCGTCCAGCACCAGCCATTCCCAGGCCAACACAGGCGCAGGCGGGCTGCGCATGGCCGCCAGGTTCTGCAGCGTGCGCAACACATCCACCACCGCAGCGGCGTTGCTGGCAATGCAGTCGGCATCCCACAGGATGCCGACCTTCAGGCGCGGGGGCGGGTCGGCGGACAAGGGCATGGGTGGCGATATTGCCACTGTTCGTGGCCGTTTCAACACTGTGTTTCCAGGTGTTGCAGAAATAGCATGCACAGGTGCCTGGCCCGTGAGGCGCCCGGCACCCTGCTTTGTTGCACAAGACCCACTGGAGACAATGACCATGAGACACACCACAGGCCTGCTCGCCGCGCTGGCTGCCGCCGCGCTGGCGGGCTGCGCCAGCACCCCCGGCGCGCTGGGCGAGCGCAGCGTGACCATTGAGCGCACCGCCTACGGCGTACCGCACATCACCGCGCCAGACGCGCAATCGCTGGCCTACGGCGTGGCCTACGCCTACGCGCAGGACAACCTGTGCATGACCGCCGACCAACTGGTGACCGCGCGCGCACAGCGCAGCCGCCACTTCGGCCCCAAGACCACCGGGCTGCTGGGCCGGCGCTACTTGCCCAACGAGCAGATCGACCTGTTCATCGCCGCGCACATGGACGACGCTGCCCTGGAGCGCGCCTGGCGCCAAACCAGCGCCGAAACCCAGGCCCTGGCGCGCGGCTATGTGGCGGGCTACAACCGCTACCTGGCCGACCATGGCGCCCAACTGCCCGAGGCCTGCCGGGGCAAGCCCTGGGTGCAGCCCATGACGCTGGCCGAATACCGCCGCATGGCCGAGATCACGGCCGTGCAGGCCGGTGCTGCCGCACTGGCTGATGGCCTGCTGGGCGCGCAGCCGCCCCAGCCCGCCGCCAAGGCTGCGCAGGCCAGCGCCCAGCCGGTGGACCTGGCCGACGCCGCCCAGGCCATGCGCGAGCTGGGCCTGCTCGATTCGCCCCTGGGCTCCAATGCCTGGGCCTTTGGCAAGGAGGTGACCACCAACGGCAGCGGCATGCTGCTGGGCAACCCGCACTTTCCGTGGAGCGGGCCCAACCGCTTTTACCAACTGCACCTCACCATACCGGGCCAGATCGATGTGATGGGCGCGGGCATTGGCCCCTACCCCATGGTGTCCATCGGCTTCAACAAGGACGTGGCCTGGTCGCACACCGTGTCCACCGGCAAGCGCTTCACGCTGTACGAGCTGCAACTGGCCGAGGGCGACCCCACCACCTACCTGGTGGACGGCAAGCCCGAGAAGATGACATCGCGCACCATCGCCGGGCGCACGCTGTGGTCCACCCGCTGGGGGCCGCTGGTGGTCATCCCGCGCGCGGGCCTGACCTGGAACGCCCAAACCGCCTATGCCCTGCGCGACGCCAACGTCGGCAACACCCGCATGATGGACGCCGCCCTGGCCTTTGCGCGCGCCCGCTCGGTGGACGACATGCGCCAGGCGCACGCAGGCCTGGGCCTGCCCTGGGTCAACACCCTGGCAGCAGACCGCCACGGCCGCGTGCTGTACGCCGACGTGAGCGTGGTGCCCGATGTGGACGCGGCACAACTCGAACGCTGCACGCCCAGCAAGCCCGCCGCCGCGCTGCGCATGGCCGCCGGGCTGGTGGTGCTCAATGGCGCCCGGGCCGACTGCGCCTGGCAGCAAGACCGCCGCTCGCCCGTGCCGGGGCTGATCCCCATCGAGCGCATGCCCATCGCCGTGCGCACCGACTGGGTGCACAACAGCAACGACAGCTTCTTCTACACCCACCCGGCGCAGAAGTTCGAGGGCATCTCGCCCCTGGTGGGCGACGCCCGCCTGACGCGCCCCCGCACCCGCGCGGGCCTGGCCGAGATCCCGGAAATGCTGGGCCGGGGCAAGGTCACGCTGCAGGGCATGCAGGAGCAACTGTTCCAAAACCGCAACTTCATGGCCTCGGTCATCGTGCCCGACCTGCGCGCCGCCTGTGCCCAGGCGCCCAGCAGCGAGGCGCGCGAAGGCTGCGCCGCCCTGCAAGGCTGGAACCTGCGCAACGAGGTGGACGCGCGCGGCGCCCATGTGTTCCGTGAGTTCTGGCGCAATGCACGCAACATTCCGGGCGTGTACCGCGTGCCCTTCAACCCCGAGCAACCCGTGGCCACCCCCGCAGGGCTGAAGATGGACGATGCCGCCGTGGCAGCCAAGGTCTGGGGTGCGCTGGAGACCGCGGTCAAGGCCATCAAGGCCGCAGGCTTTGCGCTGGATGCCCCGCTGGGCAGCGTGCAACGCCCAGCCATCACCGAGGCGCCCATTGCACTGCACGGGGGCGACGAGTTTGAAGGCGTGCTCAACAACCTGGGCCGCCAGGAACCCGCGCCCATCAACGCCCAGGGCCTGCGCATCGACTACGGCACCAGCTATGTGCAGACCGTCACCTTCGACGCGCGCGGCCCGGTGGCACAGGCCATCCTGACCTACGGCCAATCGACCAACCCGGCATCGCCCCATGCCACGGACCAGATGGAGCTGTTCTCACGCAAGCAGTGGCACACCCTGCCCTTCCACCGCGAAGACGTGCTCAAGGCCCGCGTGGGTGAACCGCTGCGGCTGACCGTACAGCCCTGAAGCTTAGAAAAGGTTCTTGCCGGCGTGCGCGGTTTCAGGCTGGCACCGCGCCGCTGCTGGCGCGCAGGTGCTGCACCAGCGCGCTGGCAAAGCCCGACAACTCCACGCCCTGGCGCACGCAGACCTGCAGGTCGCGTTGCGCCCAGGCTTCATCCAGCGCCACCACCACCGGCGGCTCGCTCAGGCCCGCACGCGGCACGGCGCTGCGTGGCACCAGGCCGATGCCCACGCCCGCACCCACCATGCGGCACACCGCCTCGAAGCTGCGCACCTGGATGCGCACATCCAAATGCCGCCCCAACGCCGCCGCCGCGTTCATGGTGAAGGTGTGGATGGCCGAGCCCGAATGCAGCATCACAAAGGCCTGGTCCAGCACCTCGGCAAAGGCCACGCTGGCACGCTGCGCCAGGGCATGGCCCTGCGGCACGATGAGCACCAGCCGGTCCTGCCGGTAGGGCCATAGCACCACGCCCGCGCCCTGGGCGCCCGCATCGGCCAGCACGCCCACGTCAATCTCGCCATGCGCCACGGCCATCGCAATCTCGGTGCTGGTGCGCTCCTCCAGGCTCACGCTCACCTGGGGGTGGCGTTTGAGAAAGCCCGCCAGGTCGTCGGGCAGGTAGCTGTGCGTGGCATGCGTGTTGGCCCACAGGCTCACCTGGCCGCGGATGCCGCTGGCATAGGGCGACAGCTCGGCGTGCATTTGTTCGATGCAGGCAAACACCTGGCGCGCATGGCGCAACAGCGCCTCGCCCGCGCGCGTGGGCTCCAGCCCGCGCGGCTGGCGGTCGAACAAGGGGGTTTGCAGCGCGTCTTCCAGCCGCCGCAGCCGGTGGCTGGCCGACGATGGCGCCAGGAAGGCCCGCGCCGCGCCGCGCGTGAGGTTGCGCTCCTCGGCCATCGCCACGAACAGGCGCAGATCGGTCAGGTCGTAGTCCACGGCACACCTTTCGTCAAAAACGAACGCAGGCTTGCATTATCAGCGATGGTGCGCCGCCACAAAACGCGCCATGATTGCGCCAACAGCCTAATTGCCTGGGTACACCGCACCAAAGCGTTCGCATAAACCGCACACCACACCCCCACATGCCCTGGAAACACTGGTCCTCTGAACGCATCGGCTTTGCCCTGGCCCTGTTGGCGGCGGCGGGCTTTTCGTTCAAGGCCATTTTTGTGAAACTGGCCTACGCCGTCCCGCAGGCCCAGCCGGTCGATTCGGTCACCCTGCTGGCGCTGCGCATGCTGCTGGCGCTGCCCGCCTTTGTGTGGGTGGGCTGGCGCTCCAGCCGGGGGCTGGCACCGCTGACGCACCGGGACTGGGGGCTGCTGGTGGCGCTGGGGCTGCTGGGCTACTACGGGGCCAGCATTCTGGACTTCATGGGGCTGCAATACATCAGCGCCAGCCTGGAGCGGCTGATTCTGTTCACCTACCCCACCATCACGCTGCTCATCGGTGTGCTGTTCATGGGCAAAACCGCCTCGCGGCGCGAGATAGGCGCGCTGCTGCTGTCCTACGCAGGCATTGGCCTGGCCTTCACGCACGACCTGCAACTCGCCAGCGACATGGGCCCGGTGCTGCTGGGCGGTGCCTTTGTGCTGGGCTCGGCCGTGTCGTATGCGTTTTACCAGGCGGGCAGCGAGCCGGTGATCCGCCGCCTGGGCGCGGCGCGCTTTACCGCTCTGGCCATGCTGGTGTCCACCGTGGCCACGCTGGCGCACTTTGCCGCCACCCAGCCGCTGCAGGCCCTGGTGCAGCCCGCAGCGGTGTACGGCCACGCACTGGGCATGGCCCTGCTGTCCACCGTGCTGCCGGTGTTCATGACATCAGCCGCCATCCGCCGCATTGGCGCGGCGCCCACGGTGCTGATTGGCACGCTGGGCCCCATGCTGACCATCGTGTTCAGCTACTGGCTGCTAGGCGAGCCGCTCTCACTGCCCCAGATGGCGGGCGCCGGGCTGGTGCTGGCGGGGGTGCTGCTGGTGGGGCGGCGCTAGCCCGCACCGCGCCCTACAGCCAGTGCTGCCCAATCCAGCCTGCCACCGCATCCAGCGGGAGGGCCTGGGCCAGCGCTTCCATGCGGCCCAGCTTGTCCACGGCGTCCAGCGCAATGGTTTCAGTGGGCGGAAACACCAGTTGCAGCCGGTGGTAGCGCTGGCCCAGCAACTGGCGCGCCTGGTAGTCGGCAATGCCTGCGGTGCCGTCCATCAGCACATTGATGAGCGGTTGCGCCCACTGGGCGTAGCCCCAGTCCAAGGTTTGGCCCTTGATGTAGGTGAGGCTCACGCCCGTACCCACCGACAGCATCACCACGTCGTCTAGCGCAGCGCGCTCGTGGGCCGCGTTGCGCGCTGAAATCGCCTGCACCAGCGCCACGATGCTGGGGTTGTTGGCAAACACACCGCCGTCGATGTAGCCGTTGGCCGACGGAAAATACGTGGGCGCCGCACTGGTGTACAGGGCCACATCGGCCACACGCTGCGCGCCGTCGGAGTCGGCCCCGGTGAAGTTGTGAAAGATCTTGGGCTTCCAGGTGCGCTCGGCGGGGCCGGCCTCGTTGTCCAGGTCGAAGGCCGGAATGGCCACCTTGCGGCCCAGATCCTGCAGGCGCTGGTCGCCAAACACGCGGCGCAGCTCCGCCTTGAGCCCCTTGGCCGAATAGTCGGCCCCCACGGTCTTGCCCAGGTCGCGCAGGTTGTCCCAAATGCTGTCGTCAAAAATGGCCCCGCCGCGCTGGCTGTAAATATCGCCCATGGCCTGCGGCGACTGCCCCGCCGCCAGCCCCAGCGCCAGAATGCCGCCCGTGGAAGTACCCACCAGCAAATCGGCCCGCCCCAGCCAGCCCGCAATGCCGGGCATGGCATCGAGCCGCTGCAACAACCGCGCCGTGATCAGGCCGCGCAGGCCACCGCCATCGAGGCTGAGAATGCGATAGGTCGGCATGGGAGCCCTCCGGCGGCTGTGTTGGTATGAATTTGTTGCAAGTACTACAGGATCAAATCTGCCCACCCACGCCCTTGAACTTCTCAACAAAGGCAGCGATCTTCTGAAAGACAGTCTGCTTCTTGGTCAGGTATTCCGGGTTCAGCGGGCTCATCTTGGGCAGAACCGCATTGAGCTCTGTGCCGTTCTCGCTGGCGAACTCCCGTTTGATTGAGGTGGCGATGTAGCGTCTGGCGGCCTCGGCGTTCAGATTTTCAGTGGAGATCAAATCCTGCACCTCACGCTGCTGCTCCGCTTGGGCAAAAGTGAAGAAAGCGTCTATCACGCTGGCCTTGTCGCCGATCTTGTCCAGATCGGTCTGGTTGATGAAGTCCACCAGTAAGCTCTCTTTAGCGCGGTTGCCCAAGCTAGCCCGAATCACCCGGCGCACTTCATCCACCAGTTCCGACTTGGTCTTGATCTTCTTGTTGTGCTCGAAGATCAGTTCCAGGATGTAGTCCAGGTTGATCTCTTGCGACTTGAGCAGATCCACCTCAAAGACCACATCATCCCAGTCGATGGTGGACTTTTCCTTCTCGGCCCCCGCCTGCTCACGGCGCAGCCAGTCGCGTACATCGTTGTAGGTCGAGCGGTAGTCCTGCACCTTCCGCTCGGCTGGGAGTGTGATGGCTTGGAGCGCGGTCAGATCGTCATCACTCAGATAGTGCTTGGCCTTGAACGCCTCCACAGCGGCCGGATCGGTCATGTCAACGCTTTGCAACTCTTTCAGGCTGGCGAACTCGTCGTAGTTCTGCAGTATGTTCTCCACGCGCAAATACTCGCCAAACAACTTGGCGAAAGCCTTTTTGTCGGCTTCCTTTTCAATGGCTGCGGGATCGGGAAAGCGTGCTTCCAGTTCCTTCACGACGTCCATAAAGCCACGCCGCGCCTCACCGGTAGCCGCATCGGTGAAGCCCTCCATGTACTCCTTGTAGCTCTTCTCCAGCACCACGTTCTTGGTGTTCTTGTCACCGAACAGGGTGATGGCATCGATGGTCGCCTGCTCCAGATCGCGAAAGGTAACGATATTGCCGAAGGTCTTGGTGGCGTCGAAAATGCGGTTGGTGCGTGAGTACGCCTGCATCAGCCCGTGGTAGCGCAGGTTCTTGTCCACAAACAGCGTGTTGAGCGTTGGGGCATCAAAGCCTGTCAGGAACATACCTACCACGATCAGCAGGTCGATCTCCTTGGCTTTGACTTGCTTGGCCAGATCGCGGTAGTAATTTTGGAAGCCATTGCTATCTACGTTGAAGTTGGTTTTGAACAGCGTGTTGTAGTCCGCGATGGCCGCGCTCAAGAACTCCTTGGCGCTGCTGCTCATGGCCGAGACATCAAAGCTCTCGTCCTGAATGTCGCCAATCGCATCCTGCTCCTCGTTGGCGGCGAACGAGAAGATGGTGGCCACCCTCAACGGCCTGTCGCTGCCTTTCTGCAACTCCCTGAAAGACTCGTAATACAGCTTTGCAGCGTCCACACTGCTGACGGCGAACATGGCATTGAACCCTTTATTACCCGCTTGCAAGCGGTGGGTTTTTTGCCGAAAGTTGTTCAGGATGTACTGAGTGATCTCGCGAATGCGGTCGGGGTGCAGCAAGGCTTGCCTGTTTTCCGCTGCGCTGAGTTTCTTCTCGTCCTGCTCGGTTTCAATGGCCTTGAACTGCGGGCGCACATCGTTGTAGTCCACCTTGAATTTCAATACCTTCTCGTCACGGATGGCATCGGTGATCACGTACGAATGCAGTTCACGGCCAAACACGCTGGCGGTGGTTTCGGAGCCCAGCGCGTTTTCCGGGAAGATGGGCGTGCCGGTGAACCCAAACTGATAGAACTTCTTGAACTTTCTCTTCAGGTTCTTCTGCGCCTCGCCAAACTGGCTGCGGTGGCACTCATCAAAGATGAAGACCACTTGCTTGCCATAGATGGGCAAGTCCGCCTCGCTCTTCATCAGGTTATTCAGCTTCTGGATGGTGGTGACGACGATCTTGTTATCAATCTTCTCCAGATTGCGTTTCAGGCCCGCCGTGCTGTCTGACCCATTCACGCTGTCCGGTGAAAAGCGCTGGTATTCCTTCATGGTCTGGTAGTCCAGATCCTTGCGGTCCACCACGAAGAACACCTTGTCGATGAAGTCCAACTCCGTGGCCAGACGCGCCGCTTTGAAGCTGGTCAGGGTCTTGCCCGAGCCAGTGGTGTGCCAGATAAAGCCACCGCCCTCAAGTTGGCTCCAGTTCTTGGCTTGGTACGCGCTGTTGATTTTCCACAAGATGCGCTCCGTGGCCGCAATCTGGTACGGGCGCATCACCAGCAGCGTGTTGCTGACATCAAATACCGAGTAATGCAGCAGCACATTGAGCAGGGTGTGCTTCTGAAAGAAAGTGGCGGTAAAGTCTTTCAGATCCTTGATCAGGCTGTTATCCGCCTTCGCCCAGTTCATGGTGAAGTCGAAGCTGTTCTTGTTGCGCTGCGTGGTGTTGGCAAAGTAACGGCTGTCAGTGCCGTTGGAGATCACGAAGATCTGCAAATACCTGTACAGGGAATGTTCGCTGTTGAAGCTCTCCTTGCTGTAGCGGTGCACCTGATTGAAGGCTTCGCGGATCGCCACGCCGCGCTTCTTTAGCTCCACCTGCACCAGCGGCAAACCATTGACCAGAATCGTCACGTCATAGCGGTTGGCGTGACTGCCCGTCTGCTCAAACTGCTTGATCACCTGCACCTTGTTGCGGGCGATGTTTTTCTTGTCCAGCAGATAGATGTTCTGGATGCGGCCATCGTCAAAGACAAAGTCGTGGATGTAGTCGTCGTGAATCTTGCGGGTTTTTTCAACGATGCCATCACTGGGCTTGTCCAGCCATGTCTCGACAAGGCGCAGCCATTCGCCGTCAGCAAACTGCACGTTGTTGAGTGTTTGCAGTTGCACGCGCACATTAGCGAGCAGAGCCTGCGGCGTGGTCAGTCCGGGCAGGTACTCATAGCCCTGGTTTTGCAAATCCTGAATGAACTCACGCTCGAGATCACCCTCGCTCTGGTAGCCTTCAGCGACCTTCCATTCCGGGGCGTATTTGTCCAGAACGATGAAGTTCTTCGATTCGGCAATGGTCTTGTAGTCACTCATTGGGTTTCTTCTCATCCACTTGGATCAGCGCAGTCAACTCGCTCTCAATCTCTTGCACCGTCGGCAACTGGGACTGCACCGACAGCGGAATATCCTTGGTGATGAACGAGCTCACCCCCATGGGCTTGTTGATGTCGCGCAGCGCGTACTCCACGTCCAGCTTGTCCTTGTCTTTGCACAGGATCAGGCCAATGGTTGGCTGGTCGCCGTCGCCGCGCAGTTGGTCGTCCACCGCCGACAGGTAAAAATTGAGTTTGCCGACGTATTCGGGTTTGAATTCACCCGCCTTGAGCTCGATCACCACGTAGCATTTCAAACGCGCGTGATAGAAGAGCAAATCCAGAAAGTAGTCCCTGCCATTGACCACCAGCGGGTATTGCCGCCCCAAGAAAGCAAAGCCCTTGCCCAGCTCCAGCAGAAACCGGGTGATCTGCGCCACCAACTGGTTCTCGATGTCGCGCTCCACCGCCTGGGCGCTGAGGGTCAGAAAGTCGAATACATACGGGTCTTTCAGGCTTTGCTGAACCAGCTCGGACTGCGGCGCAGGCAGGGTCTGGGCGAAGTTGCCCACTGCCTGGCCCACGCGCTCATGGAAGCGCTGCTCAATCTGCCACTCCAGCACCGTGCGGCTCCAGCCGTGCTCAAAGCAGGCATGCGCGTACAGCAACAGCAGATCTACCGACTTCACCTTGGCCAACAGGGTGCGCACGTGCCCCCAAGGCATTTGTCCCACGGGCTGTGGGACAACTTCAAAGCGCGGGCTGAAGAAGGCATAGAACTGCCGCATGGCAAACAGGCTGGTGCGCGAAAAGCCTTTCATGCCGGGGTAGCTGGCCTGCAGGTCTTGTGCCATTTGCTCCACCACCGCCGAGCCCCAGGCGCGCTCACGCTGCCAGGCATCCAGCTGCCGGCCAATGTCCCAATACAGGCCCAGCAGTTCGGCATTCACCGCCAGCACAGCGCGGGTTTGCGAACTCTGGATGCGTTGCTTGTTGGCCGCCAGCGCCTGGCGGTAATCGGTGTGATGGGTAATTTCGCTCATACCATCAGGCTCCCTGTCGCTGCCAAAAGCCGTGACTGTTCTTCAAGTGATCAAGCAACAGTTTGACCGTGGCTTGCTCCGCTGGCGTGGGCTGTGCCACGGCCTCGTTGGACAGCGTGCTGTGGCTGGTGAAATTGATGATGCGGCTGTAGTACAGCTGCTTGTCATCTGGCAACAGCTCTGACCACTTCGGGTAACCCAAAAAGCTGGCCGTTTTCTCGTACAGATTGCGCAGCAGCGTGAAGTGAAACCGCTCAACCCTGTTGCCAGCAATGGCCTGCTCGATGGTCTGCAACAGGTGCAGATGGTAGGAAAAGCTCTTGTTGGAGTCGCCGGGCTTTTCCGTTAGCGTGAAGCCGCCGTCTTCCAGGCGCTCCAGCATGTAGCTGTAGAGTCCCGGATGATTGCATAGACTCTCGACGCTACCCCTTGTTCATGGCCCGGGCCGTGATGCGAGGGGTGATAGAGAGACTCAAATCCGAAGGAGTGCCTACGCCATGATGATCGCCCTGCACAAGAACG
>JAKLLE010000063.1 GCA_023150295.1 Giesbergeria sp.
GAGGGAGCACTGCGGGTCACCCACGGGGGAATCGATGCGATAGCGCTGCGCATTCTTCCTGACAACCGCAAAGTGCTCAAATATTGAGCACCGAAGTGTTTCCGCCATGTTGCGGTTTTGAATTTTGCAAGTCCCTCAAAATAATAGCAATTGCTTTGTGCGGCAACACGGGCAACGCACTGACGAAAGCCTGACACCGCGGCCTGCGGGCAGGGAAAATGCGGTAGCGGCCCCTCGCCATCTGCGCTTAAGCTGCGCCGTCACGCTAGAGGAGAACCCCATGCAACCGATCCGCCACTGGATGGCCGCCACCCTGGGCGCGCTGGCCGTGCTCGCAGCGTCCCCGGCGCTGGCCCAGGCCCAAGCCACCGTCAAGGTGGGAGTCATTGGCCCCTTCACCGGGCCGTCGTCCGACTTCGGCATTCCGCTGCGCCAGGGCATCGAGCTGGCCGTGGCCGAAATCAACACCGCCGGGGGCTACCTGGGGCGACCGCTGGAGCTGGTGGTGCGCGACGACAAGGGCAACCCCGACGCGGGGCTTGCCGCCTCGCAGGACCTGGTCAAGCAAGGCGTGGTGGGAACCATCGGCTTTTGCAACACCGGCGTGGCCGCCAAGTCGCTGGACGTGTACCAAAACGCGCAATCGCCGCTGATCATTCCCTGTGCCACAGGCACACCTCTGACGGCCAAGTACCCGCCCGCGCAAAGCTACATCTTCCGCACTTCAGCCCGCGACATCATCCAGGCGCCCTTTGTGGTGGACGACATCGTCAAGCGTGGCTGGAACCGCGTGGCCATTTTTGCCGACACCACGGGCTACGGCGAGGCCGGGCTCAAGGACGTGCAGGACGCACTGGCCGCGCGCAAGCTGCAGGCGGTGCATGTCACGCGCTTCCCGCTGGGCGTGACCGACCTGCGCAAGGAGCTGCAGGCCGCGCGCGAGGCCGGCGCCAACGTGATCTTCAGCTACACCGTGAGCCCGGAGGAGGCCGTCATCGCCAACAGCCGCAAGGACATCGGCTGGAAAGTCCCGCTGGTGGGTGCCTGGCCGCTGTCGTTCCCCTTCTTTATCGATGGTGCCAAGGACGCGGCCGAAGGTGCGCTGATGGCCCAAACCTTCATCGCCGAGCCCAGCAACGAGCGCCGCGCATCCTTTTTGACCAACTTCAAGCGCAAGCACGGTGAACGCATGGCCGTGCCCATGGCTGCAGCGCAGGGCTACGACGCCACCTACCTGCTCACCTACGCGCTGTTCGGCATCCGTGACGGCAAGCTCGACGGCCCGGCCGTCAAGAACGCACTGGAGAACATCAAGCGCGTGTACTACGGCGTGGTGGCCACCTACGAGCGCCCCTTTACCCGCGAGGACAAGGACGCCATCACCGAGAACATGCTGTTCATGGGCAAGGTGCATAACGGGGCCATCACCTTTGCTTATCCTGAGGACGCCAAGCGCAATCTGATCGTGCAGCGGAAGAAGTAGGGCGCCCCCCTGAGCGGCTATCGCCGCTTCCCCCCGCTCTCGCATTGCTGCGCAATGCGGGCAGGGGGACGCCACCAGCGCGGCGGGGCGGCCCTTGCGCGGTGGCTGCTGGCTTGCGCGCCGCAAGTTGCGTGAGGGTGCGACCTGCGGGCGACAGGCAGGTTCGCGCTGGCCGCAGTCGTTCAGATGGGGCGGTATCAGGCCCGTGCGGGTTGCAAGCGGGTGCCCTTGGGGGCGCGGTCGAAGCCGTAGAAGCCAAAGTCCATGCCGGGGCGCTGGCCGGCAATGAGTTCGGCCAGCGCCAGGCCGGAGCCTGCGCCGTGCGTCCAGCCCAGGGTGCCGTGGCCGGTGTTGACCCACAGCCCGCGCAGCGGCGTGCGGCCGATGAAGGGGATGTTGGTGGGCGTGGCGGGGCGCAGGCCCGTCCAGTACTGAGGGTTGCCGCCTTGCTCGTCGGTGCGGGTATCGCACACACCGGGGAAGAGCTCTTCGATGCGGCGCGACAGCATGTGGCAGCGGGCCTTGGCCACCGGGGTGTCCAGCGCCATGTCAAAGCCGCCCAGCTCGATGGTGCCGGCCACGCGCAGTTGGTTGCCCAGGCGGCTGATGGCGATCTTGCGGCCATCGTCCAGGGCCGAGACGGTGGGGGCCGCCTCTGGGCGCAGGATGGGGAAGGTGGCGCTGTAGCCCTTGCCGGGGTAGATCGGCAGGTCCACACCCACGCTGCGCAGCAACGGCGCGCTGTAAGAGCCGCATGCGACAACGATGGCGTCACCCTGGAGTATTTGGTCTTTTTGGCCTGCAGCGCCCGGATGGTTTGCGCGAACAGCTACTGAATTGATAGCATTTCCGTGGCGCTCCAGGCGCAGCACATCGTGGCCATACAGGAACTGCACGCCTTTGTCGGCGCAGCGCTGGGCGAGTTGCTGGGTGAACTGGCGCGCATCACCGCTCTCGTCGGTGCTGGTGTAGGTGCCGCCCACAATACGGTCACCGTAGGCGCGGAAGGCGGGCTCGATCTGCAGCAGCTCCTCGCGGGTGACCAGGCGGCGCTGCACGCCGTGCTTGCGCATCACTTCCACGGCCAGACCGGCGTCGTCGAAGGACTTCTGGTCGGAGTAGAAATGCGCGATGCCGCGCTCCAGGCGGTGGTACTCGATGCCGGTGCTGCGCACCAGCTCCTTGAGTGCGCGGTGGCTGTAGGCGCCCAGCTCCACCAACTGCTGCACGTTGCGCTCGAAAGCGGTGTCGTTGCACTGGGCCAGAAACTTCAGCCCCCAGCGCCATTGCTGCCAGTCCAGTTGCGGGCGAAACAGCAGCGGCGCCTCTTTGTCGAACAGCCACTTGAGCGCCTTCCAGGGCGCTTCGCGGTTGGCCCAGGGCTCGCAGTAGCTCACCGAGATCTGCCCTGCGTTGGCAAAACTCGTCTCCAGCGCCGCGCCGGGCTGGCGGTCAATGACGGTAACCTCGTGGCCCCGCTCGCGCAGATGCCAGGCTGTGCTGATGCCGATGATGCCGGCGCCGAGAATGATGGTTTTCATGGCGCGCAGTGTGCGCCACAGGGCCTAAAAAATAAAGTCAAATTAACCGCATTCAAAAAACATCAGACAAACTTATAATTCAAGCCTCGTTGTTTCAAGGTTCCCGCCATGAGTTCCTACGATCCTGCCGCCCTGGAGTGCCTGGCCGCCATTGTGGAGGAAGGGGGGTTCGAGCGGGCCGCCCAGCGCCTTAACGTCACCCAATCGGCGGTGTCTCAGCGCCTGCGGGCGCTGGAGGCGCTGGTCGGCTCCGTGCTCATTGTGCGCAGCCGCCCCCTGCGGCCCACGTCGGCGGGGCAGTTGCTGCTCAAGCACACCAAACAACTGCGCCTGTTGCGCGCCGACCTGGAACGCGACCTGCAGGAGCTGGCACCCAGCGCCCCCGGCAGCGGTCGCGAGGACGAGCGCATCTCCATCGCCATCAACGCCGACAGCATTGCCACCTGGGCGCTCGATGCGGTGCACGACCTGGTGCGCCAGCGCCTTCCGCTGGAGATCATTGCCGACGACCAGGACTTCACCCAGGAATGGTTGCGCTCGGGCCAGGTGCTGGGCTGCGTCACCACGCTCAAGCAGGCCATGCGCGGTTGCCGCATGGTGCCGCTGGGTGCCATGCACTATGTGGCTGCGGCCTCCAGCGCCTTTGCGCACAAGCACCTGCCCAATGGCCTGACGGCCCACAACTTCCGCGAAGTGCCGTTCCTGTCCTTCAACCGCAAGGACGATATGGCGGCCGAATTCGTCGCGCGCACCTTCGGGCTCAAGCGGGTGGCGCTCAACCACCTGTTTGTGCCCAGCACCGAGGGTCAGTTGCACTCGGTCAAGGCGGGCTGGGCTGTGGGCGTGCTGCCCGAGTTGCTGGTTCGCCCCGCAATTGCCGCAGGGGATGTGGTGGAGGTGGCTCCCGGACACACACTGCCCATTCAGTTGTACTGGCACTGCTGGAACCTGGAATCCGAGGTGCTGGAATCCCTCACCCAGGCCCTGACCGAGGCCTCGGCGCGCGACCTGGATCAGGGAAACTCCCGACGGTGACGCCGTGGTTGAAATACAACCGAGTCAACTGTTTTTCAACTGGAATGAATAAGATTGGGGAATGCAACCGTCCCCCGTGAAACTCTCCTTCAAGGAGCAAATGCACCAGGCCCGCGAGGAGGCCATCCTCCAGGCCACCTGCCGCCTGTTGGGTGAAAAGGCCTACGACGCCATGACCATGGACGACGTTGCCAACGCCGTGGGCATCGCCAAGGCCAGCCTGTACAAGCATTTCGCCAGCAAAGAGGAGCTGTGCTGCGCTGCCATGGTGCAAATTCTGGGCAAGGTGCAGGCGTTTCTGGACACGGTGCCCGCCGAGCTGGCGCCCCAGGACAAGCTGCGCGCCCTGGTGCGCTGGTCTCTGGAGCGGCTCATTGCCAGTGAGATGCCCTTGCTGCCGAGCCGCAACACCGCACTGCGCAGTGTGCTGATGTCGGACCGGCGCTACCTGGACACCCTGATCCAGGTCAGCGACTGCATTGGCCAATGGATCACCGATGCCCAGGCCCAGGGCCACATCGACCCTGCGCTGCCACCGCTGGTGGTGCTCTACACCTTGTTTGCACGCGCCTGCGATCCGGTGGTGAGCTTTCTGAAAGAGGGCGGACAGTACGACGATGCCACCATCGTTGAACTGGTGCTCAAGACCTGCTTCGATGGCCTGAACCAGCGCTGACACAAAAAAGCGCCGCAGCTCCGGGGCGGAGATGCGGCGCGATCAGGGAGCGAGCTGGCTTCAGGCCGGGAGGATCACCCGGTCGATCACGTGGACCACGCCGTTGGTGGCAAACACATCGGTGCCGATGATCTGGCTGGTGCGCCCCCTGCGGTCGGTGATGCGCAGATCGGCGCCCACCGTGAAGGTCTGGCCCTGCAGGGTGGCAATGGCCGTGCCCACGGGCACTTCGGCCTTGAGCACCCGCGCACCCAGCACGTGGTAGGTCAACACCTGGGTGAGCAAGGGCTTGTTGGCGAACAAGGCCTCCTTGGTCAGCCCCAACTCTGCCAAGGCCGTGGCAAACGCCGCATTGGTGGGAGCGAACACCGTCAGGGGGCCCGGCGCCTGCAGTGCCGGATCCAGGCCGGCCGCAATCACCGCCTCCACCAGCAAGCTCAACTCGGGGCGGGCTTGCGCGAGCTGCACGATGTCCTGGGACGCGGGCAGCAGCACGCGATCCACCAGGTGCACCACGCCGTTGCGGGCAAGAATGTCGGTGGTGGTGATTTGGGCGACGCGATTGCGCCCATCGGTGATGCGCAAGGCCGTGTCGGACTCCACTTTGAAGAACCCATCGCCCAGCGGCTCGATCGCCTTGCCCAGCGGAACCTCGTTGCGCAAGACCCGCGAACCCAGCACATGGAAGGTCAGCACCTGGGTCAGCAAGGCCTTGTCGGCCAGCAAGGCTTGCTTGCTGATGCCCAGTTCGGTGAGCAAGGCGGCAAACGCGGCATTGGTTGGTGCAAACACGGTCACCGTCGAGGTGGACAGCGTGTCCGTCAAACCGGCGGCGACCACGGCCTCGACCAGAATGCTCAGGTCTGGAGTGGCCTGGGCCAACTGCACCACGTTGGGCAGCTCGGCAGCGTCGTCACCGCCGCCGCAGGCCTGCAGCAGTGGCACGGAAAGTCCCAGTGCGGCGCCCAGCAGCACGGTTCGGCGTGGAATGGCGATGGATGGCATGGTGTGAGTCCCTCCAGTGGGTGGTCTGGGTTTATTGGGGCAGCAGCACGGTGTCGATCACGTGGATCACCCCATTGCTGGCCTGAACGTCGGTGGCGACCACCTTGGACTGGTTGACCATGACGCCGCCACTGGTGCGCACCGTCAGGGTCTGGCTCTGCACGGTGGGCACCTTGCCTTCTTTCACGTCGGCGGCCATCACCTTGGCGGGAACCACGTGGTAGGTCAGCACCTTGGTCAGCGCCGCCTTGTCGGCCAGCAAGGCGTCGAGCTGGGCCTTGGGAATCTTGGCAAACGCCTCATCGCTGGGAGCGAAGATCGTGAACGGGCCAGGGCCCTTGAGCGTGTCCACCAGGCCAGCGGCCTGCACGGCGGCCACCAGGGTCTTGAAATTGCCGGCGCCCACGGCCGTGTCCACCACGTCCTTGGCCCATGCGGACATCGAGGTACCTGCAACCAGGGCAAATGCGATCAGGGTCTTCTTCATGGCTAGCTCCTTCGTTTGGGGAACGCCCAAGCCGGGCGCAGGAGCAATGTACGACCAATCGGTATCCGATTATACCGTGTGGTTATTATAGTGACCGAATGGTCGCGATCGCCCAAAGGCAGAAGGAGCGACCCTGGGGGAGCTTCAGCGCACGATCAGCACCGGCACCTTGCAGTGCGCCAGCACCTGCGTCGTGACCGATCCCATGACCAGGGTGGACAGTGCGCCATGCCCATGGGAGCCCATCACCAGCAAGTCGTAGTCACCTGCGTCGGCCAACTTGGCAATGGTCTCGCCAGCCGGGCCCACCTTGGCGATGCGCTTGAGCTGAAAGCCGTGGCGTTCCAGAAACTTGCCGACCGGGTTGAGCACCTTGTCGGCCTCGTCCGCGTAGTACTGGTCTACCGCGGGCTTGCCCAGTGCGGCGCGCGCGCGCGGAGGCAGGGCGGCCTGAACCGTCACGGCCGTGAACGCATGCGATGGCGCCAGAAATTCGTCGTGGGTGGCCAGATAGGCCAGCATCTTCTTGGTGTAGGCGCTGCCATCGACAGCCAGCAGAATGTTCATGGAAAGCTCCGCAAGAGACAGGTGGAATGCGCCATCATACGGCGATGCAACAGTGCGCCCGGAACAGCGCCTGCTCTCCCTTGCGCCGATAGCCCAGGGGGTTGGCCACCACGCGGCAGCGCTGGGTTGACCCACTGGGGAGGCGGGTTTCCACCACATAGTCGCTGGGGCAATGCAAGTGGCCGTGCAGCCACAGGTCGGCGCAGGGCAGCAGGTCGTCCAGCGCGTTGCAGAACGCCGCCGTTCCCGGTGTCAGACCATAGCGCGGATCGTGGCTGCGCAGGCTGGGCGCAAAGTGAGTCACCACTACGGTGGGCCCGGCGTGCGGTTCCTTCAGGGCTGCACGCAACCACCCCGCACACAGCAAACCCTGGGCGCGCACCTGCTCTGCGAGCATGGCCTCCCCGTTCCACACGGTGCCGGTTTTGCGCAGGTAGTGGTTGGCTGCCCGCTGCGCCTTGTGGCGCAAGGCCTCTGCGGTGGGGCCCACCGCAGTGCCTGCGTGTGCCGCCAGCGCATCAAAGTCGGTCCAGAGCGTGGTGCCCACAAAGCGCACACCGCCCAGCACGGCGCATTCGCGCTCCAGCCACACAATGCCCAGCTGTTCGCAACTGCGGCGCAGCCGCGCATGGGCCTGCGCAAAATCAAGGCCGTCGTACTCATGGTTGCCGGGCACAAACACCACCGGCATGGGCCAGCCCGCCCACTGCGGCAGTGGCGAAAAGCGCTCCAGCCCGAAGTGCGCACCCGCAAGCCGCGATCCGCTTTGGTACGACCCCACATCGCCCGCCAGCACCAGCACATCGGCCCCTACGGCCGGGCTGGGGTGGAAGTCGGGCTGCGTCTCCAGGTGCAGGTCCGACAACAGCTGGATCTGCATCGTACAGGTCTGGCGCCGACTCAGCGTCGTGCGGCTTGCATCAATGCTGCAAACTCCGCGTGGGCAATCGGCACGCGGCGCTCATGCCCCGAAGCGGAGGTCAGGTGCAGCACCCACTGCGTGCGCGCACCTTCCTGGTAGGCCTGGGCGAGCTGCGCCGCCAGTGCAGGATCGAGCACCAGCTCCAGCACCTCGTGGTGCGTGCACTTGCGCTCCAGCAGGTCGCGCATGTTGCAAACCACCTTCTCCGACAGGGGTTGCAGCCGCACCGAACGGCTGGCACCGTCGGCCTCGAACACGGCCGAGGTATAGCGGTGGTAGGTGAAATCGATATAGCTCAGCAGCGACACCACCCGCACCGTGATGGGGCCGTTGCCCGCATCGCGCTGGGCTGTGAGGTAGCTGAGGTTGGGAAAGTCCTTGCCCTCCTGGTAGTGCGCGCCCTGGGTGCTCCACACCGTGCCCTTGCCGTCGGGCGCGGGGCTGGATTGCACGTGTTGCGCGTAGTGGCTGGCACGGTAGCGGTGCGCCACCGACTGGAAGGCCTGCTCGTTGGCGATGGTGCGGAACTCGTAGTCGCCATGCTTCCAGGAAGCGCCCTTTTTCAGCAAGGTGAAGCTGGTCGCCACGCCCTTGGGGAAGAATGCGTGGTAACTGCTGCGCGCTGGGTTGGCGCCCTTTTCCGCAATGGTGCTGGGCTCCGACCCCCGGCAAGGCGCGGGCTTGCCGTCCGGCTGCGCCAGCGTGGTGATGGGGGCTGTGCACACGCCATCGGCGTCGGTGGTGCAGGACCAGCGGGACACCAGCGTTTCCCGGTTCCAGAAAGAGCCCAGGTTGGCCTCGCACACGCCTGCGACCGTGGTGCCTACCAAAGGGGCATCCTGTGCGTCCAGCACCAGAAACCGTGCCGTGCCCTGCAGGCTGGGAGGGGCGGCCAACGCCCCCAGGGAGAGAGCAGCCAGCGACAAGGCACTCAAGGCCGGAAAAGACAAGTTCATGGGACGTAAAGGCGTTGGATCGGACAGGCCGGGCGGCCAGACCACCCGGGATGGTACCCGCACCACACCGGCCCTGCGGTACCAAACACGCAGATCCGCAGGGGGAAATGGCACTGCCTGCGCGGTTTGGCAGCGCAACGCGCCGAACCCACGCAGGCAGCAAGCGGCTCCCCAGCCAGCCCGGCGCCGCCAACGGCCACCGGGCGCTGCGGAGTTACAGGGCAGCCAGGCGTTGCTCCAACGCGGCCTTGGTCTGCACCAGTTCCTTGGGTAGGTGGTAGGACAGCTTTTCGAAGTGCTCGTCGTGCAGCTTCAGCTCGTCTTGCCATGCGGCCTTGTCGATGCTGGTGACCGTGGCGAACTGGGCGGGGGTGAAGTCCAGGCCCGTCCAGGTGATCTCGGCGTACTGGGGTGCAATGCCGAACATGGTTTCCTGACCCTGGGCCTTGCCTTCGATGCGGTCCAACATCCACTTGAGCACGCGCATGTTGTCGCCGTAGCCGGGCCAGACGAACTTGCCGTCTTCACCCTTGCGGAACCAGTTCACGCAGAAGATCTTGGGCAGGGTGTGGCCGGATTCTTCGAGCTTGTGCTCCATGTCCAGCCAGTGCTGGAAGTAGTCGCTCATGTTGTAGCCGCAGAAGGGCAGCATGGCGAACGGGTCGCGGCGCACCACGCCCTGGGCGCCAAAGGCGGCGGCGGTGGTCTCGGAACCCATGGTGGCGGCCATGTACACGCCTTCCATCCAGGTGCGGGCCTCGGTCACCAGCGGCACTGTGGTCGAGCGGCGGCCGCCGAAGATGAAGGCATCGATCGCCACGCCGTTGGCGTCGTCCCACTGTGCGTCCAGCGCGGGGTTGTTGGTGGCAGCCACGGTGAAGCGTGAGTTGGGGTGCGCGGCCTTGGCGCCGGTTTCCTTGGCGATGGCCGGTGTCCAGTCCTTGCCCTGCCAGTCAATCAGGTGATCCGGCACCACGCCCGTGTCCTTCTCCATGCCTTCCCACCACACATCGCCGTCGTCGGTGAGTGCCACGTTGGTAAAGATCACGTCCTTGTTCAGCGAGCGCATGCAGTTGGGGTTGGTGTGCATGTTGGTGCCGGGGGCCACGCCAAAGTAGCCCGCTTCGGGGTTGATGGCGTACATCTTGCCGTCGGCATGGGGCTTGATCCAGGCGATGTCGTCGCCGATGGTCGTGACCTTCCAGCCTGCAAAACCGGCCTCGGGCGGCACCAGCATCGAGAAATTGGTCTTGCCGCAGGCGCTGGGGAAGGCGGCTGCCACGTGGTACTTCTTGCCTTCGGGGTTGGTCACGCCCAGGATCAGCATGTGCTCGGCCAGCCAGCCCTGGTCGCGGCCCATGGTCGAGGCGATGCGCAGCGCCAGGCACTTCTTGCCCAGCAACGCATTGCCGCCGTAGCCCGAGCCGTAGGACCAGATCTCGCGCGTCTCGGGGTAGTGCACGATGTACTTGACTGCTGCGTTGCAAGGCCAGCTCGTGGTGTCCTTCTCTCCAGCGGCCAGGGGGGCACCGACGGTGTGCATGCAGGGCACGTATTCGCCCTCTACGCCCAGCACGTCGTACACGGCCTTGCCCATGCGCGTCATCAGGCGCTGGTTCACAGCCACGTAGGCGCTGTCGGTCAGTTCCACGCCGATGTGCGCGATGTGGCTGCCCAGCGGACCCATGCTGAAGGGCACCACGTACATGGTGCGGCCCTTCATGCAGCCGTCAAACAGCGGCTGCAGCGTGGCGCGCATCTCGGCGGGGTCCATCCAGTTGTTGGTGGGGCCTGCGTCTTCCTTCTTGGCCGAGCAGATGTAGGTGCGGTCTTCCACGCGGGCCACGTCCGAAGGATCAGACCAGGCCAGGAAGCTGCCGGGGCGCTTGGCGGGGTTGAGCTTCTTGAAGGTGCCTGCATCCACCAGTTGCTGGCACAGGCGGTCGTACTCTTCCTGCGAGCCATCGCACCAATAGATGCTGTTGGGCTTGCACAGAGCGGCCATATCGGCCACCCAGGCCAGCAGGCGGGCGTTTTTGACGTAGGCAGGGGCGTTGAGATTCAGGCCCTGCATGGTGGGTGCGTTCATCGGGAGCTTCCTTAAGTTGAAAAACGGTTTTTTCAAAGGAAGCGGGCGTGGCGGCACAGCAAACTCAGCAAGACGGCACGGCACAGGGGCCCGGCGCTGCCTTTGAAAAAACGGCTTTTCTCCCAGGGCCAGGACAGGCCACAAGGCTCAGGCGGCGGGCGGAAAGAGTGGCTGGCAACCGGTGTTTGTGGCACCGGCCACCCCATGGCGGAGTCCGCAGGTCGGCTGGGATGGCAATTTTATGAAGCTGCGCAAAATTTGTCTGTCAGACAGGGGCAAGAATCATGCAAAAAAAGCATGGGGTTATGCATCAGGCAAAGCGGCCCCCGAACCAGCCATCCAGCGCTCGTAACCCTGGCGGCGCAGCGCGCACGCCGGGCATTCGCCGCAGCCGTGGCCCCAGGCGTGCAAGTGGCCGCGCTCGCCCAGGTAGCAGGTGTGCGTCAGGCGCACGCTCAGATCCACCAGCGCATCGCCACCCAGTTGCTGCGCCAGGGCCCAGGTCTGGGCCTTGTCCAGCCACATCAGCGGTGTTTCGATGGTGAAGCGCTGGCCCATGCCCAGCGACAGAGCCACCTGCAGCGCCTTGAGCGTGTCGTCTCGGCAGTCGGGGTAGCCGGAAAAATCCGTCTCGCACATGCCGCCCACCAGCGTGTGCAGCCCGCGCCGGTAGCCCACGGCTGCGGCCATCTGGAAGAACAGCAGGTTGCGCCCCGGAACAAAGGTATTGGGCAGCCCGGCCGCGTCCACGGCGATGGCGGTGTCGCGCGTCAGCGCCGTATCGCTGATCTGGCCCAGCACCGTCAGATCCACCATGTGGTCGTCGCCCAGGCGGTCTTGCCACTGCGGAAAGCCTGCTCGCAGCGCGGCCAGCACCTCCTGGCGCGCCTGCAACTCCACATGGTGGCGCTGGCCGTAGTCAAAACCCATCGTTTCGACCCGTGCAAAGCGCTGCAGCGCCCAGGCCAGGCAGACGGTGGAATCCTGACCGCCAGAAAACAGAACGAGGGCGTGGCCTTGGCGCATGGTGACAATCTCCGGCAAGCAAAAACAACACAGCCCCGCAAGCGGGGCTGTGCAGCGGGGCCGTCGATTGTGCTTCAGCCTTGCCTTCAGGCCATGGTGACGGCGATCATCGCCAGCAGGAACATCATGATGCCGCCCACCACCGGCAGCACCACGGGCATGTAGGGCACCACCTCCTCCACGGGGTCGGTCGGCAGGTCGGCGCTGGTGTGGGCGTGGGTGTCAGACATGGCAGGTCTCCGTATGTTGTTGGTAGCTGGTCTGGCAAAAATTCTAGCCTTGGTGGCAAAAACTTGCAGGCGGCCTGTGTGGCCTACATGCGCGCCGCCGTCATGCCCACCGAACGCAGGTGTTCCAGCACCTCGTCCACGTGCGCGTGGCTGCGCGTCTGCAGCACCAGTTCGATGTCGGCGTTTTGCGCCGTCAGCGTGGTGAACGCGCGCTGGTGGTGCACCTCTTCAATGTTGGCGCCCGCATCGGCCAGTGCCGCCGTGATGCGCGCCAGCACCCCCGGCACATCGCGCGCACTCACGCGGATGCGTGCCAGCCGCCCGGAGCGCACCATGCCGCGCTCGATGATGGCCGACAGCAGCAGCGGGTCGATATTGCCGCCACACAGCACCAGCCCCACCCGCTGGCCCTTGAATCGCTCGGGAAAGCGCAGCAGCGCTGCCAAGCCCACGGCGCCCGCACCCTCCACCAGGGTTTTCTCTATCTCCAGCAGCATCAGCACCGCCTGCTCGATGTCGCCCTCATCTACCAGCACCAGGTCGTCCACCAGGCGGGCCACCACTTCCTGCGTGATCTTGCCCGGCGTGCCCACGGCAATGCCCTCGGCAATGGTCGAGGTGCCCTGCGGGTGGTGCGTGCCCTGCACCGCATTCACCATGGCAGGAAAGCGCACCGTCTGCACGCCCACGATCTGAATCCCCGGTTTGAGCGCCTTGGCCGCCGTGGCCACCCCGGAAATCAAGCCGCCGCCGCCCACGGCGATCACCAGCGTGTCCAGGTCGGGCACGGCCCGCATCATCTCCAGCCCCAGCGTGCCCTGGCCTGCGGCCACAGCCTCGTCGTCGTAGGGGTGCACAAAGGTCAGGCCCTGCGCATCGGCCAGCGCGTAGGCGTGTGCACGCGCCTCCTCCAGCGTGTCGCCATGCAGCACCACCTCGGCACCAAAGCCGCGCGTGCGCTCCACCTTCACCCCCGGCGTGAAGCGCGGCATCACGATCACCGCGCGCAGCCCCAGCCGCTGCGCGTGGTAGGCCACGCCCTGCGCGTGGTTGCCCGCACTCATGGCCACCACGCCATGGGCGCGCTCCTCGGGCGTCAGCAGTGCCAGCTTGTTGCAGGCACCGCGCTCCTTGAAGGAGGCGGTGAACTGCAGGTTCTCGAACTTGAGGAACACCTGCGCGCCCACGATCTGCGAGAGCGTTCGGGATTCCACACACGGCGTCTCCAGCACCTGGCCTTGTAGGCGGGATGCGGCGTCCTGGATGTCTTGAAGGGTGATCATGCCCCGCATTGTGGCGGGGAATGCCGATGGTGGGGATGGGGGATCTGCGGGAGTCAATGAATGCCGAGTGTTTTTGGCCTTTGGCGCTTGCTGGATAAGCGCAGGCAGCTATCAAAATAATAGCATTACGTCTTCATCCCCAGCCGCTTGGCCAGTTTGTGCAGGTTGCTGGCGTCGATCTCCAGCTCGCGCGCGGCGCGCGCCCATTGGCCGCGGTGGCGTGCCAGGGCGGCTTCGATGGTCTGGCGCTGGCACGTGTCCAGCGCCTCGCGCAGGGGCATGGGGCGGGTGGGCAGGAAGGGCATGAAAGGCGCTGCCGGTGCGGGCGCTGCGGCGGTGGGGCCCTCGGCGGGGGCGGCGCTGCCGGGGGGCGGCTGCAACGCGTCCAGGTCCAACAGGGCGGCTTCCAGCGTGACGATGTCGTTGCGGCTGGCGCCCCGGCTCAGGGCCTTGAGGGCGGCGCGGCTGATCACATGCTCCAGCTCGCGGATGTTGCCGGGCCAGTGGTAGTGGCGCAGCGCGCTTTGCGCGTCGGCCGCCAGGCGCAGGCTGCGCAGGCCCAGGCGGGCGCGGTTCAGCTCCAGAAAACGCCCCGCCAGCAGCAGCACGTCGTCGCCGCGCTCGCGCAGCGGCGGAATGGGCACGGGGTACACCGAGAGCCGGTGGTACAGGTCGGCGCGGAAACTGCCGTCGCGCACATGGTCGCGCAGGCTGCGGTTGGTGGCGGCCACCACGCGCACGTTCACGCGCCGGGGCTCGTCGGCGCCCAGGCGCTGGATTTCGCCGTTCTGCAGCGTGCGCAGCAGCTTGGCCTGCACGCTCAGGGGCAGCTCGCCCACTTCGTCCAGGAACAGCGTGCCGCCCTCGGCGGCCTCAAAGCGGCCGGGCCGGTCGGTCACCGCGCCCGAGAACGCGCCCCGGCGGTGGCCGAAGAGCTCGCTCTCGGCCAGCGATTCGGGCAGGGCTGCGCAGTTCACATGCACCAGCGGCTTGCCCCGGCGCGGCGAGTGGCGGTGCAGGAAGCGCGCAAACAGCTCCTTGCCCACGCCGGTCTCGCCCAGCAGCAGCACGGGCAGGTCGGAGCCGGCCACCACCTTGACCTCCTCCTGCAGGCGCAGCAGGGCTTCGCTCTGGCCCAGGATTTCGCTGTCGTCCAGCGCGGCGCGCAGGTGCTGCTCGTCGGCGGGTTCGCCCAGGTGCTGGCTGGAGGCGCGGCTCAGCGCGTGCACCTGCTGCTCCAGCCGGGTGACGCGCACGGCCGCCTCCACATGCACGGCGCAGCGGGCCAGCGTGGCGCGGGCGGCGGCGTCGAAGGTGCCGGTCTGCAGCGCGTCCAGCGTGAGCACGCCCCAGGGCCGCCCGTCCACGCGCAGTGCCACGCCCATGCAATCGTGCACGGGCAGCGGCTCACCCACCAGGGTGTCGAGCAGGCCGTCGTAGGGGTCGGGGAGCTGGCTGTCGTTGTCAAACACAGTGACTTCGCCGCGCGCCAGAATGGCCGCCAGCCGGGGGTGCTGGTGCACGGCAAAGCGCCGCCCCAGCGATTCGCTCACCAGGCCGTCCACCACCACGGGCCGCAGGTGGCCTTCCTCCAGCCGCAGCAGCGCCACGGCGCCGCAGCAGAAATGCGCGCGCAGGCCACCGATCAGGCGCTGCAGGCGCAGGTTGGAGGGCAGCTCGGTGGTCAGATCCACCAGCCAGGGATCGTCGTCGTGGGTATTCATTACCCTGTCATGGTAGCAAACACCCTATTGGGTGATGGTGAAATTAACCCTCTATCGGTGTAAACCCTTGATTTTGCGTGCGTGGAAAGCTGGCCCGGTCTGTGCAAATGTTCATTCGTCATTCACTTTTGCAAGCGACACATCTATGCACAACACCCTTGCATTCCCGCGCCTGAGGGGGCGCACCGGGCAACCCTCGGCACACCGCGCCCCACGCGCCCTGGGCTGGATGGAGGTGACCCATGGGTAACTACCGCAAACACTGGTTCACGCTGATCGGCGTGATGATCGTCTGCTTCAGCCTGTTGGGCTATTACGGCGTGGAGGTCTATCGCACCGCGCCGCCCATCCCGCAACAGGTGCAAACCGAGGACGGCCGTGTGCTCTACACGCAAGAGGGCATTCTCGACGGCCAGACCGCCTGGCAATCCGTGGGTGGCATGCAACTGGGCTCCATCTGGGGCCACGGCGCCTACCAGGCGCCCGACTGGACGGCCGACTGGCTGCACCGTGAGCTGCTGGCCTGGCTGGAACTGGCCGCGCAGCAGGAGTACGGCAAGCCCTTCGAGCAGCTCGACGCCGACGGCCAGGCCGTGCTGCGTGCGCGCCTGAAAAAGGAATACCGCACCAACACCTTCGACGCCGCCACCGGAACCATGACGGTGTCCAAGCTGCGCGAGCAGGCCATTGCGCGCAACGTGGAGTACTACAGCCAGCTGTTCAGCGACGCGCCGCAGTACCAGAAGACGCGCGAGAGCTACGCCATGAAGGAAAACACCCTGCCCAGCGCCGAGCGGCGCGCGCAGATGGCAGGCTTCTTCTTCTGGACCGCCTGGGCCGCCGCCACCGAGCGCCCGGCCGATGTGGGCGGCGGCACCGGTGCCACCTACACCAACAACTGGCCGCACGAGCCGCTGATCGGCAACACGCCCACGGCAGAAAACATGATCTGGTCCATCGCCAGCGTGGTGCTGATGATTGCCGGTGTGGGCTTCCTGGTCTGGGCCTGGGCCTTCCTGGGCAAGCACGACGAGGCCGATCCCACGCCCCCGCTGCTGGACCCGCTCACGCGCGTGCCGCTCACGCCCTCGCAGCGTGCGCTGGGCAAGTACCTGGTGCTGGTGGTGGCGCTGTTCATCTTCCAGGTCATGCTGGGCGGCTTCACCGCGCACTACACGGTGGAAGGCCAGCAGTTCTACGGCATCGACGTGTCGCAGTGGTTCCCCTACGCGCTGGTGCGCACCTGGCACATCCAGAGCGCGCTGTTCTGGATCGCCACCGGCTTCCTCGCCGCGGGCCTGTTCCTGGCGCCGCTCATCAACGGCGGCAAGGACCCCAAGTACCAGAAGCTCGGCGTCGATGTGTTGTTCTGGGCGCTGTTCGTGGTGGTGGCGGGCTCGTTCATCGGCAACTACCTGGCCATTGCGCAGATCATGCCGCCCGAGTGGAACTTCTGGCTCGGCCACCAGGGCTATGAATACGTGGACCTGGGCCGCCTGTGGCAGATCGGCAAGTTCGCCGGCATCGCCTTCTGGCTGGTGCTGATGGCGCGCGGCGTGTTCCCCGCGCTGCTCGCGCCCAGCGGCCAGGACAAGAACCTGCTGGCGCTGCTGACCTTCTCCATCGTGGCCATCGGCCTGTTCTACGGCTCGGGCCTGTTCTATGGCGAGCGCACGCACCTGTCGGTGATGGAGTACTGGCGCTGGTGGGTGGTGCACCTGTGGGTGGAGGGCTTCTTCGAAGTCTTTGCCACCACGGCGCTGGCCTTCATCTTCTCGACCCTGGGCCTGGTGTCCTACCGCATGGCCACCACGGCCAGCCTGGCCTCGGCCTCGCTGTTCATGCTGGGCGGCATTCCGGGCACCTTCCACCACCTGTACTTCAGCGGCACCACCACGCCGGTGATGGCCGTGGGCGCCGCCTTCAGCGCGCTCGAAGTGGTGCCGCTGGTCGTGCTGGGCCACGAGGCCTGGGAGCACTGGCGCCTGAAGAACAAGGCCCCCTGGATGGACAACCTGAAGTGGCCGCTGATGTGCTTCATCGCCGTGGCCTTCTGGAACATGCTGGGCGCGGGCGTCTTCGGCTTCATGATCAACCCGCCGATCTCGCTCTACTACATCCAGGGCCTCAACACCACGCCGGTGCACGCGCACGCCGCGCTGTTCGGGGTGTATGGCTTCCTGGCCCTGGGCTTCACGCTGCTGGTGCTGCGCTACATCCGCCCGCAGCTCGTGTTCAGCGAGCGCCTGATGAAGACCGGCTTCTGGTGGCTCAACGCGGGCCTGGTGCTGATGATGTTCACCAGCCTGCTGCCCATCGGCCTGTTCCAGTTCCACGCCAGCGTCACGCACGGCCTGTGGTACGCGCGCAGCGAAGAGTTCCTGCAACAGCCCTTCCTGGAAACGCTGCGCTGGGTGCGCACCTTTGGTGACGTGGTCTTTATCGTCGGCGCTCTCGCGGTGGCTTGGCAGGTGGTGAGCGGTGTGTTTGGCACGCGCGCCCCGGCTGCGCCTGACGCCGGCAGGCTCTCGGCCGCACGCACCTGAGTTCTCACCTGCGCACGCAAGCGCAGCACCAAGGCCCGCCCCGTTGCAAGGGGCGGGCCTTTGCATTTGCGCTGGGTCAAACTACCTATAGTGTTTAATAGATATGCTAAACGCTATATATAGTGTTTTGTAACCCCATGTTGATGGAGACACCCATGCACCCCAGCGTCACCGCCCTTCCCCGTGAAGTCCTCAAGCGCAGCGGCGACCGTGCCGCGTTCAACGCCGACAAAATCCGCTCGGCCATCGAGCGCGCTGGCGCCGCCACCGGGGAGTTCGGCGCCGACGAGGCCGCTCTGCTGGCCGCCCAGGTTGGCAAGGTGCTGATCCACCGCTTTCACGGCCAGGCGCCCAGCATCGAGCAAATCCAGGACGTCGTGGAGCACACGCTGATTGCTGCCAACCACCTGCACACCGCCCGCGCCTACATCGCCTACCGCGACCGCCGCGCCCAACTGCGCGCCGACAAGCAGACGCTGGTGGACGTGGAAAGCTCCATCAACGAATACCTCACGCGGGCCGACTGGCGCGTGAACGCCAACGCCAACCAAGGCTACTCGCTCGGCGGGCTCATCCTCAATGTGGCGGGCAAGGTCACGGCCAACTACTGGCTTTCCCACGTGTATGCGCCCGAGATTGGCGAGGCGCACCGCAATGGCGACATCCACATCCACGACCTCGACATGCTCAGCGGCTACTGCGCGGGCTGGTCGCTGCGCACGCTCTTGCACGAGGGGCTCAACGGCGTGCCGGGCAAGGTGGAGGCAGGCCCGCCCAAGCACATGAGCTCCGCCGTGGGGCAGATCGTCAACTTTTTGGGCACGCTGCAGAACGAATGGGCGGGCGCGCAGGCGTTTTCGTCCTTCGACACCTACATGGCGCCCTTTGTGCGCAAGGACGGCATGGATTACGCCGCTGTGCGCCAGTGCATCCAGGAGCTGATCTACAACCTCAACGTTCCCTCGCGCTGGGGCACGCAAACCCCCTTCACCAACCTCACCTTCGACTGGACCTGCCCCGAAGACCTGCGCGAGCAGGTGCCCGTGATCGGCGGCGTGGAAATGCCCTTTTGCTACGGCGAGCTGCAGGCCGAGATTCAGCTTATCAACCGCGCCTACATCGACGTGATGACCACCGGCGACGCCAAGGGCCGCGTGTTCACCTTCCCCATCCCCACCTACAACATCACCAAAGACTTTCCGTGGGAGAGCGAGAACGCCGCCGCCCTGTTCGAGATGACGGCCAAATACGGCCTGCCGTACTTCCAGAACTTTGTGAACTCCGAGCTGGAGCCGAACATGGTGCGCTCCATGTGCTGCCGCCTGCAGCTGGATCTGCGCGAACTGCTCAAGCGCGGCAACGGCCTGTTTGGCAGCGCCGAGCAAACGGGCAGCGTGGGCGTGGTCACCATCAACTGCGCGCGCCTGGGCTACCAGTACGCGGGCGACGAGGCCGGCATGTACGCCGCGCTGGACCGCCTGCTGGAGCTGGGCAAGCAAAGCCTGGAGGTCAAGCGCAAGCTCATCCAGCGGCTCATGGACCAGGGCCTGTTCCCCTACACCAAGCGCTACCTGGGCACGCTGCGCAACCACTTCAGCACGCTGGGCGTCAACGGCATCAATGAAATGGTGCGCAACTTCACCGGCGACGCACACGACATCACCAGCCCCCAGGGCCACCAGTTTGCCGTGCGCCTGCTGGACCATGTGCGCGCGCGCATCGTGCAGATCCAGGAAGAAACCGGCCATCTCTACAACCTGGAGGCCACGCCCGCGGAAGGCACCACCTACCGCTTTGCCAAAGAAGACAAAAAGCGCTGGCCCGCCATCGCCCAGGCCGGCACGGCCAGCCAGCCGTACTACACCAACTCCTCGCAACTGCCCGTGGGCTGGACGGACGACCCCTTCGAGGCGCTGGAGCGCCAGGAAGAACTGCAAACCAAATACACCGGCGGCACCGTGCTGCACCTGTACATGGGCGAGCGCGTCTCCAGCGGCGCCGCCTGCCGCGAACTGGTGCGCCGCGCACTCACGCGCTTTCGCCTGCCCTACATCACCATCACGCCCACCTTCTCCATCTGCCCCACGCACGGCTACCTGGAAGGCGAACACAAATTCTGCCCCCAGTGCGACGCAGAGCGCCTGCAGGCCAAGCGCGAACGCCTGGCTGCTTGAGGGCAGATGGACAACCCACCTCGGACAGGGCATCCGCCCATGCATCCGCAGCGGAGCCCGGTATTTGCTCCCTCTCCCCCTGCGGGAGAGGGCGGGGGGAGAGGGGGCGGCGGGCGCAGCGCCTGTGTATCCCCCTCTCCCCAACCCCTCTCCCACCAGGGGAGAGGGGCCTGCAAGGCGCCGCGAGGCATTCTGAAAAATCAAAGTCAAATCAGCCTCTGGCGCTTTATGGATAAGCGCTATTAGCTATCAATTTAATAGCATTTTCAACCACCCCCAAGGAGATCAGCATGCACCACACCACCACCGAACACACCGCCCTGGCCACCGCTGCCGACGTGCAACTCACCGACGCCGAGCGCCAGCCCTGCGAAGTCTGGACCCGAGTCATGGGCTACCACCGCCCGGTCGCCAGCTTCAATATCGGCAAACAAGGCGAACACAACGAGCGCCAGTTTTTTGCGGAGAAGTGAACAACCCCCTGAGCGGCTGCGCCGCTTCCCCCTTCTCTCGCAAAGCGCTGCTTTGCGGGAAGGGGGACGCCACCAGCGCGGCGGGGCGGCCCTTGCGCGGTGGCCGCTGGCCGGGGCCGCGCCAGGGCAAACGTCTTGAACTATGGATACCGTGAGCGAAAGCCTGTTGTCTGCCAACCCCCTGCGCATCGGCGGCATCACGCCGCTCACCACCATCGACTTCCCTGGCCGCCTGGCCGCCGTGCTCTATGGCCAGGGCTGCCCCTGGCGCTGCGGCTACTGCCATAACCCCGAGCTGCTCGACGCCACCACCCCCGCCACCGTGCCGTGGCCCGAGGTGCTGGCCTTCTTGCACAGCCGCCAGGGCCTGCTCGACGGCGTCGTCTTCTCTGGCGGCGAACCCACCCTGCAAGCCGCCTTGCCCGCTGCGCTGGCGCAAGTGCGCGCCCTGGGCTTTCAAACCGCGCTGCATACCGGCGGCATGTACCCCGAACGCCTGCGGGCGCTGCTGCCCCTGCTCGACTGGGTGGGCCTGGACATCAAAGGCCCCCTGCACGCCTACGACGCCATCACCCGCACCCCCGGCAGCGGCGCCAAAGCCTTTGCATCGTTGCACCACCTGCTCGCCAGCGGCGTGGCGTATGAATGCCGCACCACCTGGCACGCGGGCCTGTTCAGTGTGGACGACCTGTTCGCCCTGGCCGACACCCTGGCCAATGCGGGTGTGGCCCACTGGGCGCTGCAGGAATGCCGCGCGCCGGGCGCTTCTGCGTGGGCCTTGACCGCCGCGCAGGTGGAGCGGCTGGGGGCGCGGTTCGCGGGGTTTGTGGTGCGGCGGGGGTGAGAGGTGGCCGGAGCGGTTGATGACGAGTGGGCGCCTTTTGGGACAGGTCGCTCGTCGCTTGGTTCCGGGTGCCGCAAGAGCCCAGAGTGTCGACTCGCGCTGCAAACCGGCGTGTGCAATCGGCTGTTGTACGAGACGCATCGTGACGCTCTGCGAGAATGCGTTGACAGCGCGTTGAGGAGAGAGCGCCGCTGCAGCCAACCAAACGCATGAGAGCCGCGCCCGATGGATACCCTTCCCGAAGGAAAACGAAAGGCCGAACTCGGACTTTCAAATAACAAAGACATCGCCATCCAGTCGATCCTTGGCATCCGGATTAAATGCTTCCGATCGCTCAAGGAGCAATCGCTGATTCTTGGTGAGAACGTTACCGTGCTTTCGGGGCGCAACGGGACGATGAAGACATCACTTATGGGACTGCTTGCGCATCCTTTTTCGAGCGAAGCAAAAGACGCTTTCGGGACAGACCTTAAAACACCTCTGCATCAAGTTTTCAGGCTATCCCCAGAGTTCGATGCAGAAGATTATTTCTATGAAATGCGGCTGATGACTGGCGACGGAGAGATCCTGGCAGAACCTGTTTCGTTCTACTACGTAGAGAAGAACACCAACCGTCATCGCGTTGTGGTCTCTGGCGCCGAGAAGGGCGACGGCAACTTTCTCTACAACACATCATTTCTGAACCTGAAACGGCTGTTTCCGCTGGTTGACACGAAGGCTGCACCTACTACCGACCACGAAATTCAACTGACCACCTCGGAAGCTGCCGACCTCAAGGACTTCTATGAAACCATCTTCCCGAGTTCAGACTATGAGGCGTTCGTTCCTATCCATGAAAAGAAGGTAAAGAGCACTTTCGCTCTGTCGGGCGCAAAGGCTCGGTACGACTGGCGTTCCATCTCTTCTGGTGAGGACAACCTCGGCGCTATCTTTAACCGATTGGTCGGTTTCCAGCGAGCGTTCCAGGCGGGCCAGAAGACGGGCAACGGAATTCTCTGCATCGATGAGTTCGAAAGTAGCCTGCATCCGGTTGCACAGTTGCGGCTGCTCGACTATCTCTATCGCTGGAGCGCTAAATTCAAAGTGCAAGTGGTCATTTCGACACATTCACTGCACTTGATCCAAGACCTTTATCTCAGGCATGCGGCTAACTTGGCGGCGGGGCGCATAGTTATTAACTTCGTCAGCAAGTCGAGCGCCCGCGAAGACAATTTTCCCATCCTCCACAATCCCGACTACGAACTCGCCTACAAAGAACTCACTCTTTCGAGTCCATCTAAGGTCGCTGCGGCGCGAAAAGTTCGGGTGTTCTGCGAGGATGAGCACGCAATTCACTTCGCCAAACGACTGATTAAGTCGCAAGATGTTCTGTCCGCCGTCGAATTTCACTCATCTCTTGACCCATCCAGCGGAAAGCCCGGGACAAGCTGGCCAGCTTTAAGGACTCTTTGCGTTCAATACCCCCTCCTACTGGAAGGCTCGCTCGCGCTGTTCGATGCGGACGTCGGAGCGAACGAACTGGCGAAGATCAAGAACACTGACCTCTACTTGGTTCTTCCAGATCCGGATTCGCTAGCTGTCACATCCCGGACGATCATAGGGCCGCCTCTTGAACAAGTGCGGATGAGAGTGGTGCCACTCCTTCATGGCCTGCATGGGTGTTTTGCTCTTCAAAGCGGACTGGGGTAACTGGTGGTTGTACAGCGCCACATAGCG
>JAKLLE010000141.1 GCA_023150295.1 Giesbergeria sp.
AGGGTAGTATTCATGGGCGGGCACCAAGTTCAGACTTCGATACCCTGATCTTCCAGCCTTTTGGGCGGTGCCCGCAACTTTTTTTGCGCCTCACGCAGAGGCAAATTCGGCTGGGTTGAGGAATTCTGCAAGTCCCTCCAAATCCATAACAATCCCCCGTCACAATGGCTTGCCCGCCCGATAGCCTCGCTGGCAGGGCGCAAGCGATCATAAGTGGAGATTCCAATGAAACCGTCGAGTTGGCAGGCCCTGAGTCGGGTGTTCGTGGTTTTCGGGCTGCTGTGGGGCTCGGCCCAGGCCCAGGAGGCCACCATCAAGCGCGCCACCGAGTTGCGCGAAGCGCCGGGTGACCAGGCGGCCAGCCGGGGCGCCCTGGCGGCCGACAGCAGCGTGGCCCGCACCGGAGACCGCAAGGGTTCCTGGGTCAAGGTACGCACCCCGCAGGGCACAGAAGGCTGGGTACACATGTTCGACCTGGGCTCACAACCGGCCACAGCCAGCAGCAACAGCACCGCCAGCGGACTGCGCAGCGTTGGCGGCCTGTTCGGCGGGGGCAGCACCACCACGGCGACCGCTACCGTGGGCATCCGCGGCCTGAGCGCCGAGGACATCGCCAACGCCCAGCCCAACCCTGCTGCTGTGACCCAGGCCGAGAAGATGCGTCTGAGCGCCGACCAGGCGCGCCAGTTTGCCAGCACCGCCCCCTTGAAGCCGCGTTCCGTGGAAGCGCTGCCTGAACCGCCGCGCCCAGCTTCGGGCAATACGGCTCCTTCCACAGACTCCACCTATGCCAATTGAGGAGCCCCCCATGACTGCCCCCTCCTCCCTGCAAAGTCGCCTGCGCACCACCGCCCTGTGCGCGGCGCTGTCACTGGCTCCCGCTCTTGGTCTGGCCCAGGGCGGGGTGATGAACCTGCTCAACTCACTGGGTGGCGGCTCGTCAGGCGGCGGCCTGCTGGGCGCCGTGACGGGCCAGAGCGCCCAGCCCCAGGGCGACGACCTGATCAGCCTGCTGTCGCGCTCGGTCGAGAACATCGACGAGGCGCGCGAAATCGAGATCGGTCGCCAGCTGGCCTCGGTGCTGCTGGGCAGCAAGCCGCTGCACCCCGACATGCGCCTGCAACACTATGTGAACCAACTGGGTCGCTGGATCAGCCTGCAGTCCACGCGCCCCCACCTGCCCTGGACCTTCGTCGTGCTGGACGACAAGGGCTACAACGCCTTTGCCGCGCCCGGCGGCTACGTGTTCGTGACCAAGGGCCTGATCGACAGTTGCGCCGATGAGGCCGAACTGGCGGGCATCCTGGCACATGAGATCACCCATGTGACCGCCAAGCACCACCTGCACGCCATGCGCAAGACCGCCCAGTCCGGCGTGGTGACCCAATTGGTGGCATCGCAGATCAAGACCAACGCCGTGGGCAACCTGGTGGCCTCGCAACTGTTTGCCCTGGGGCGCAACCTGTATGCCCGCGGCCTGGACCAGACCGACGAGTTCCATTCGGACCGCGAAGGCGTGGCCCTGGCAGCCCGCGCCGGGTTCGACCCCTATGGCCTGGTGTCGGTGCTGCAAAACCTGCGCACGGCCACGCCCGACAACCCCATGTTCACCCTGGCCCTTTCCACCCACCCCCCCGCACAGACCCGCCTGGACCAGTTGGAACAGGCCATGGGCCGCAGGCTCGACCCCTACACCGGCATGCCCAGCGTCACCGTGGCCCAGCGCCTGGGCAATGGAGGCCAGGAGGGGGGCGCGGCCGGGCGCAAGGCCAGGAAGTAGCCCTCAGCGTCCTCGCCGCGCCCTCGGCCTCCAGCGTGCCTCAGTCCCCTGGGGTACCGGCATGCAGCGCTGCAATGCGCTCCATGAAGCGCGGCGGCACCAGGGCCACGGTCTTGTCCTGGGGGTGCACAAAGACCACCCCGAGCTTTCCACGCGCCACCTCGCGACCGGTGGATTTCTCGGTCATGCGGTACACGATGTCGAAGCCGTACTTGTTGAAGTCCGAGGGCAGCATCTGCACGCGCATGACTTCGCCGTGGAATCCCTCGGACTTGTACTGCGCAACGATGTCTCCCACCACGATGGACAGGCCTTCCACCCCCGCCTCACGGTAGCCCAGGGCCTGAAAGAAGCGCACGCGCGCCTCGGACACCAGAGTGAGCAACTGGGCGTTGTCCAGATGCCCGCCCTGATTGACGTGGCTGATGAGGGACTTGCAGAATTCCTCAACCCAGCCGAATTTGCCTCTGCGTGAGGCGCAAAAAAAGTTGCGGGCACCGCCCAAAAGGCTGGAAGATCAGGGTATCGAAGTCTGAACTTGGTGCCCGCCCATGAATACTACCCT
>JAKLLE010000142.1 GCA_023150295.1 Giesbergeria sp.
AGGGTAGTATTCATGGGCGGGCACCAAGTTCAGACTTCGATACCCTGATCTTCCAGCCTTTTGGGCGGTGCCCGCAACTTTTTTTGCGCCTCACGCAGAGGCAAATTCGGCTGGGTTGAGGAATTCTGCAAGTCCCTCGACTTTCTTTTGGCGAAGCAAAAGAAAGTTACTGCGCCGCCGGGCGCACATCCCGGCCAGCCGCCCTCACCAAAGCACCCCCCCTCAAAGTCACAGCCGCACCGGAATCCCCCGCTCCCGCATGTGCCGCTTGGCCTGCTCCACCGTGTATTCCCCATAGTGGAAGATGCTCGCCGCCAGCACCGCATCGGCACCGCCGATCTGGATGCCGTCGGCCAGATGGTCCAGGTCGCCCACACCGCCCGAGGCGATGACGGGCACATCCACCGCATCACTCACGGCGCGCGTCAAAGCCAGGTCAAAGCCCGCCTTGGTGCCGTCGCGGTCCATGCTGGTGAGCAAAATCTCGCCCGCGCCGCGCCGCGCCATCTCGGTGGCCCACTGCACGGCATCCAGGCCGGTGTTCTTGCGCCCGCCGTGGCTGAACACGTCCCAGCCCGCGCCCACCGGCTGGCCGTTGGCGCCGATGCGGGTCTGCTCTTCGGCGCTGCGGCGCTTGGCGTCGATGGCCACCACGATGCACTGCGCGCCGTACTTGGCCGACGCCTGGCTGATCACGTCGGGGTTGGCGATGGCCGCGGAGTTGAAACTGGTCTTGTCGGCGCCCGCATTGAGCAGGCGGCGCACGTCGTCCACCGTGCGCACACCGCCGCCCACGGTCAGCGGAATGAACACCTGGCTGGCCACGGCCTCGATGATGTGCAGGATCAGGTCGCGGTCATCGCTGGTGGCGGTGATGTCCAGGAAAGTGAGCTCATCGGCCCCCTGGGCGTTGTAACGCGCGGCGATTTCCACGGGATCGCCCGCGTCGCGCAGTTCCACAAAGTTGACCCCTTTGACGACCCGGCCGCCGGTCACGTCTAGGCAGGGAATGATGCGTTTGGCAAGCATGCGCTGGCTCTTGGTAGATGGAAGAAGGCCCGCAAGATACCACGGGCAAGAAGGAGATCAGAGGGCGCCGCCCGCCAGCCTGCGGGCCTCGCCGTTCTGCCAGCGCCAGGCGTCCTCGCACATGCGCTGCACGCCATGCTGCGCACACCAGCCCAGCAGTTGCTGCGCCAGCGTGGGATCGGCCCAGCAGGCAGCCACATCACCAGGGCGGCGTGGCACCACCTGGTAGGGCACGGGACGGCCGCTGGCCTGTTCGAAGGCCCGCACCATCTCCAGCACCGACACCGGGCGGCCCGTGCCCAGGTTCACAGTCAGCAGGCCAGGATGGCGCTCCAGATAGCGCAGCGCATCCACATGGCCTTGCGCCAGGTCGCTGACATGGATGTAGTCTCGCACCCCCGTGCCATCAACGGTCGGGTAGTCGTCGCCATAAACGCTCAGGCGTTCGCGCTGGCCCACGGCCACCTGGGCCACGAAGGGGAGCAGGTTGTTGGGAATACCCTGCGGGTCTTCGCCAATGAGGCCGCTTTCATGCGCACCCACGGGGTTGAAATAGCGCAGCCGCGCCAGCCGCCACTGGCCAGGCTCGGAGGCATCCAGATCGGCCAGCACCTGCTCCATCATGAGCTTGCTCCAGCCGTAGGGGTTGGTAGCGCTGAGCGGAAAGTCCTCGCGAATGGGCAACTGTGCCGGGTCGCCGTACACCGTGGCCGACGAGGAAAACACCAAGGTGCGCACCCCGGCACGCTGCATGGCCTGCAGGAGCGACACCGTGCCCGCCACGTTGTTGTCGTAATAACGCAACGGCTCGCGCACCGACTCACCCACGGCCTTGAGCGCCGCGAAGTGGATCACCGCCTGGATCGGATGGCGCGCAAACAGATCGTCCAGCAAGGCCGAGTCACGCACATCCCCTTGCACATGCGCCGGCACCTGGCCGGTGATGCGCCCGACGCGCTCCAGCACATCGGGACGGCTGTTGCAGAAGTTGTCCAGCACCAGGCAAGGCATACCCGCCTGCGCCAGCGCCACACAGGTGTGGGATCCGATGTAACCCGCCCCACCAGTCACAAGAATCATTCTCAGCCCCTGCAAATCTAAAAATACAATAATGGAACAGTCAAAGATACGCCAAAACTATTGGTGTTTGTCAGTAGTGTCCGGCTTATTTGATGCTGAAGGGCGGAAACACCAGTATTGATGCGGGTTCCAGAGGATTCATGGGTGTCCACGATTTGAATTTCGTTTCGCTCATTTGCGATGCTCGCGGGTTTCAACAACCCGGAGTGG
>JAKLLE010000064.1 GCA_023150295.1 Giesbergeria sp.
AGGGTAGTATTCATGGGCGGGCACCAAGTTCAGACTTCGATACCCTGATCTTCCAGCCTTTTGGGCGGTGCCCGCAACTTTTTTTGCGCCTCACGCAGAGGCAAATTCGGCTGGGTTGAGGAATTCTGCAAGTCCCTCTTTTGATAGCTGCTTGCGCCGTGCTTACGGCGCTGGAGACCGATTTGACTTGATTTTTGCAGCCTCGACCGGGGCAGGGCGGTACAGGCGCGTGTCCATCCAGCGCAGCAGGTCGCTCCACATGGCGCGCACCTCGGCATCGCGCGGCATGTCCAGGGCGTGCTCCAGTTCGATGGTGACCACCGGCATGTTCTGCTGCACGCCGCCGTAGTGGCCCAGCGAACCGGGGAACACCCCCACGCGATCCAGGCGCAGGCGGCCCAGGCGCTGCGGCGGTTCGTGGGGGCCGTCAAAGTCGAGCACGCCATAGGGCGCGTGGATGCTGACGACCAAGTGCGGGTTGAACGCCTCCATCTGGGTGTGCAGGAACAGCGATTCGGGCTCGGACAGCGGCTCCGGGCCCGGCCAGCGGCGCGGGTCCTTGCGCGTGCGCTCACGCCAGTAGCGCGGGGCGTCCAGCTTCCAGCCAGGGGTGTTGAAGTTGCGGTTCAGATCCACGCCGTGCGCGTTGGTGCGCGAGGGCTTCTTGGCCAGCAGTCCATCGGGGTTGAGCACGGGAATGAAGCGCCAGTGCACGGGCCGCTGGGTCTGCTCGGCCAGGCCGATCCAGCGCAGCGCCAGCGAGCCCGAGGTGAGTTCGTCCCCGTGGATGGCGCCCACCACCAGCACGCGCAGGGGTTCGATATCCGGGCGCTGGGGCAGGATGTCGCGCCAGTACAGCGCCGTGCCCAGGCGCGAGCGCGCACCGCTGGGCGTGAGGCGCGCGGCCTCGCACTGCTCGGCACGCACCCCTGGCAGGCGTTGCAACAGCAGGGCGCAGGCAGAGACGCCCTCCTGCGAAGCCCCCTGCGTGGCCCAGGCTCCGCTGCACAGCGCCGCCGCCAGCGCGGCCACACCTGCGCGCCACCCGGCCCGCCGCAGGTGCAGAGGCTTCAAGGCAAGGGACAGGGCCAGCATCGTCATCACGTACTCACAAAAAAAGGGCACCCCAGGGGTGCACAGCGGGAAAACCTCGGGCCCCGGATAATAGCCCGCCTACTTCTTTCAGGCTCCGTGTGCACCACCGCCCCACCCTTTTGCCGCCCGATTTCGATTCGCGCCACTTCCGCAGCGCACTGGGCATGTTCGCCACCGGCGTGACCATCGTGACCGCACGCGCGCCCTCGGGCAGCCTGGTGGGGCTGACGGCCAATTCGTTCAACTCGGTATCGCTGTCACCGCCACTGGTGCTCTGGAGCCTGTCGCGCCAGGCGGGCTCCATGGAGGTGTTTGGCACGGGTGTGCGCTACGCCATCCATGTGCTGGCCGCCGACCAGCAGGCCCTGGCCGAGCGCTTTGCCACGCGCGGCATCGACCGCTGGGCGGGGGTGGCGCACCACCCCGGCCTGGACGGCACGCCGCTGATCGAGGGCGCCGCCGCCACGTTCGAGTGCTTCAGCCGCAGCCAGTACCCCGAGGGCGACCATGTGATCTTCGTGGGCGAGGTCGAGCGCTGCAGCCACCGCGCCGGGGTGCGGCCCTTGCTCTACCACGGCGGACATTTCCATACCCAGCACTCGCTGTGACATGTCTGCGCATGGCCTGACCCTGCTGCATGTGAACCGTGGCGCCTGCCAGATGCTGCGCGTGGGCGAGCGCAGCGTGCTGTCGGCCATTGCCAAGGCACCGGTGGCAGGCCCGGTGCCCGTGGGCCGCCTGGGCCTGGAGGGCGACGAGCAGGCCGACCCCAGCGTGCATGGTGGGCTGGACAAGGCCTTGTACGCCTACCCGGTGGAGCATCTCGCCTTCTGGCAGGCACAGCGCCAGCAGCACGGCCTGGCGAGCACCGCGCTGCCCCCTGGCTTCATGGGCGAGAACCTGACGGTGCAGGGGCTGCTGGAGCACGAGGTCTATGTGGGCGACCGGCTGCACTTGCCGGATTGCACCCTGCGCGTGATGGCGCCGCGCGAGCCCTGCTACAAGTTCAACGCCGTGATGGGTTTTGCCCAGGCCGGGCGCGCCATGGCACAGACCGGGCGCTGCGGCTTCTATCTGGCGGTGGAGCAGTCGGGCAGCCTCCAGGCTGGCCAGCAAGCCTGGCTGGAGCCGGGCCAGCGCGCCCTGAGCATTGCCCAGGCCCTGGCAGGCAAATGGGCCAAGCACAAGCGATAGAGCCTGCCCCAGAGCCCCACATCACTGCACCGTGAGCGTGCTGCCCAGTGCCAGGCGCCCCTGCGCTGGCTGCCATTGCACGCCGGAGACAGTGTTGTCCGCATTGGCAAAGCGCAAGGCATAGGTCGCATTGCCCGCCAGGGCAGCCGCCGCATCGGGCGCAGCCAGATGCACCCGGTACGAGCCGCTGGCCAGGGCCGCTGGCAGGGCCGCTTCGCCGGACCACAGCAAGGGTTCGCCGGGCGTGGCCTGGCGCAGGTCGGTTCCCGCCAAGGGCAGGGTCGTGGCCTGCCCCTGGGCGTTTACCAGCACCAAGGCCAGGCCGCGTGGGTTCAAGGGCCGGGCCCAACCCTGGTTGGTCAGCGCCACGGACCAGGCCAGCGTGCCGCCAGGGGCGGCCAGGCTGCTGTGCGACACGGTCTGCAGCTCCAGCCGGTAGCCCAAGCGCCGCGACACTTCGGCCATGCAGCCGCCCGCTTGCCACTGGGCAAAGAAGCCCTCGTAGTAGTCGCGGTTCAGGTAGCTCATGCGGTAGGCAGCGCCTTCGCGCAGGATGTCGGCGCAATCCATGCGGGCCTGGGCTGGCTCGGGCGGGGCGCGGGTCTCGCCCCCGGCACCGGTCACGGCGCTGGCCTGCTGGGCATAGCTGCGCAAGGCCTCGGACTCTGGGGCGGTTTCGGCAAAGTAGGTGCCCACATCGTCGGGGCTGGCGAGAAAACAGTCGTTGTGCAGGCCAATGCGGGCGGCTGGCGGGGGCGTGGCGGACAGTGCCTGCGCCAAGGTGGCCGTGGTGGGGTACCACTGGGCCAGATCCGCCGGGTAGCGCAGGTGCAGCAGCCGCTCGCTGGGCAACGCCTGCAACAGCGCGTCGCGCACCGCAGCCTTGCGCGCAGGCGTAGTGAGCTTGTTGGATGAGGTGTGCCATTCGCCCCAGGCACCGATGAAGCCGCCCTGCACCACGGCAATGACGTCGGCATTGCGCTGCAGCACGGGTTGCAGTTGCTGGATATGGGTTTTGACCCGCGAGAGCGTGGCGTCCTGGGCGTTGAGGTAGTCGGACTCCGTCTCGGGGTAGTTGTAGGCAAAGCGCAGCACCGCCTTGAGCCCTTGCTTGCGCAGATTGGCAAAGCCGGTGTCCAGCTTGGTCAGGTAGTTGGCTGGCAGGTTGCGGGTGCGGTAGGCGCTCAGGTCGCCAGGGGTATAGACCAGGCGCTGCCCCTCCTGCGCCACATAGAGCAGCGAGGTGGCCGTGATCTTGGAGGGATCGCTGGCAAAGCGGTAAAACCCCCGCTCGGGGCTGGGAAAGTCCAGGTCGGTGGGCTGCAGGTGAACCTGCGCCATGGGGACCACGCTGGTCATGCGCAGCGCTGGCGCTGGTGCACCCTCCTCCGAACGCTGGATGGCGAGGTCGTCCTCACCACCCCCACAGGCCGCAAGCCCTGCGGCGCACAGCGCCACGGCGCTGCATTTCAGAGTCCATGCCCGCATCGCATTCCCCCGTGCGCCTGCGCACGGTCAGGCTTGGGAACATGCTACGGTGCGGGCCGTTCGCCATCAAACACTCAAGTGCAACCGCTTGCGCAAAGCTGTTACCAATTGCACCCGAGCGCGCTTCAGCGGCTGGCTTCGGGCAGTTCGATCTTTACTTCGAGCACTTCGAGGTTGTCCTGGCGTTCCAGGTGCACCTTGAGGTCGTCGGGGTTGATCTTGACGTACTTGGAGATCACGGCCACCAGCTCGCGCTGCAGCGCAGGCAGGTAGTCGGGCTCGGAGGCGTTGCGCCCGCTGCGCTCGTGCGCCAGGATGATCTGCAGGCGCTCCTTGGCGACGCTGGCGGTCTTCTTCTTTTCGCCCAGCAGAAAGGAGAGAAAGGATGCCATGGCTTATTTGCTCCCGAAGAGGCGCTTGAAGAAGCCGGGCTTCTCGGCCTCGATGAAGCGCAGGGGCTTGTCTTCGCCCAGGAAGCGGTCGATCACGTCCTTGTAGGCCTCGGACACGTCGCTGCCCTGGGCATGGATCGCCGGAATGCCCTGGTTGGACGACTGCAGCACGGCCTCAGACTCGGGGATCACGCCGATGAGCTTGATGCGCAGGATGTCCTGGATGTCCTCCAGGCTCAGCATCTGGCCGTCCTGCACGCGGCTGGGGTTGTAGCGCGTGATGAGCAGGTGCTCCTTGATGGGCTCGGCACCCTCGATGGCGCGCTTGGTCTTGCTGCCCAGCATGCCCAGGATGCGGTCGGAGTCGCGCACGCTCGACACCTCGGGGTTGGTCACCAGCAGCGCCTCGTCGGCAAAGTGCATGGCCATGAGAGCGCCCGTTTCAATGCCAGCGGGCGAATCGCAGACGATGTACTCAAAGCCCATCTCGGCCAGGTCCTTGAGCACCTTCTCCACACCTTCGAGGCGCAAGGCATCCTTGTCGCGCGTCTGGCTGGCGGCCAGCACAAACAGGTTGTCGCACTGCTTGTCCTTGATGAGGGCCTGGTTCAGGTTGGCCTCGCCGTGGATGACGTTGATGAGGTCGTACACCACGCGGCGCTCGCAGCCCATGATGAGGTCGAGGTTGCGCAGGCCGACGTCGAAGTCGATCACGGCGGTCTTGTGGCCGCGCAGGGCGAGGCCGGAGGCGAAGCTGGCACTGGTGGTGGTCTTGCCCACGCCACCCTTGCCGGAGGTCACGACAACGATTTTGGCCATGTGATGCTGTTTCTCAGTGGGTTGATAGGGAAAGGGTCAGGCGAGAGGCTCGATGAGGAGCTTTTCGCCATCGAGCCGCACCTGGGCCGGCTTGCCGCGCACGTTGTCGGGCAGTTCGGTCTCGGTGGTGCGGTAGATGCCTGCGATGGAGACGAGCTGCGGCTCCATGCAGGTGCAGAAAATGCGGGCGTCGGTGTTGCCGCGCGCGCCAGCAATGGCGCGGCCGCGCAGCGGCGCATAGACGTGGATGTTGCCGTCGGCGATGACCTCGGCGCCAAAGCTGACCATGGCCATGACGATCAGGTCGGCGCCGCGTGCATAGACCTGCTGGCCCGAGCGCAGCGGCTTGTCCACCACCACGGCGGGCAGCGCGGCCACGGGCACTTCGCGCACCACCTCGACCTCGCGCACCACCTCGCGCGGCTCGGCTTCGGCGCGGGCGGGCGCGGCGTCGGGAGCGGCGGCCAATCCGGCCTCGCGGGCGGCCTGCATTTGCGCATCGGAGCCACCGCGCACGGCCACGGGCAGCGTGCGGTGCTGGCGCAGCAACTGCGTCAGGGCGGCAAAGTCGATGGGGTCCTGCGCATCGCGCACGCCCACCAGGTCGATCAGCACCGGGTCCTGGTCAAAAAAGCCCGGCGCATCGGCCAGGCGCTGGGCCAGCTCGGTGGCCAGCACCGCCAGGTCGGAGGTCTTGAGCACCAGGGCCACCACAGGCAGCGAGGCGCTCTTGAAGTCAAAATGGGCGCGGGAGAGGCCCGCCGTCACGGTCATGGATCAGAGTGTGGGTTGGGCGCTTGCGCACAAAATTGCGGCAAGTGTACCGTGCTGCTGCCTGCGGGCCGGGTGCGCCCATGGTGCAAACCCTAGGGCGCAGTCGGTGGGCATTTCTGTCACCATGCCAGCGTGGCCCGGCGCTGCCACCCGCACGGAGGTTTCTTGAGCCCGAACAAGCGTTATATCGGCAAGCTGCCACCCGAACAGGCGCTGGAGTTGTTCCACAACATGCTGGAACACATGCCGGTGGGTGTGGCCCTGTTCGATGGCGAATTTCGCCTGATTGCCATCAACCAGACCGTGCTGGACATGCTGGACTTTCCGCACGATCTGTTCACTCCGCAGATGCCGACGCTGGAAGACCTGCTGTGGTTCAACGCCCGGCGCGGAGAATACGGGCCTGGCGATCCTGCGGCCCATGTGCGCGAGCGCGTTGCCCTGGCAGCCAAGCGCGAGGCGCACCGCTTTGTGCGCCACCGCCCCGACGGCAGGGCGATGGAGGTGATCGGCGCCCCCTTGCCCGGGGGTGGCTTTGTCAGCATCTATACCGACATCACCGAGCGCGAGCGCGCCACGGCCCAGATCAACGAGCAGGCCCTGTACCTGCGCAGCGTGCTGGCGCACCTGCCGCAAGGCATCTCGGTGTTTGATGCGCAGTTGCACCTCAAGTGCTGGAACGACAAGCTGCTGGAGGTGCTGGAGCTGCCCAGCGATGCGGTGCACCCCGATGTGCCCTTCGACAACCTCATCCGCTACCCCGCCCAGCGCGGCGAATACGGCCCCGGCGACCCCGAGGCCTACGTCCAGCAGCGCCGCGCATGGGCGCTGCGCTTTGAGGCCCACCGTGTGGAGCGCACCCGACCCAACGGCCGAACGCTCTTGATCGAAGGGCGCCCCATGGTCGAGGGCGAGCGCACCGTGGGCTTTGTCACCAGCTACACCGACATCACCGAGAACAAGGCGCGCGAGGCGGCGCTGGCCGAAAAAAACCTGCTGCTGCAGGCCCTGGCCGACAACCTGCCCTGCGGGGTCAGCGTGTTCGACAAGGACCTGCACCTGGTACTGATGAACGACCAGGCCATTCGCCTGCTGGGCTTCACACGCGCGCTGGTGGACCAGCAGCCGCATTTTTCGGATCTGGCCCGCTTCAATGCCGAACGGGGCGAGTACGGCCAGGTGGACGTGGAGCGCTTTGTGCAGGGCCTGACCGAAAAAGCACTGCACCCGGAACCCCACCATGTGGAGCGCGTGCGCCCCAACGGTGTGGTCATCGACCTGGTGGGCGAGCCCCTGCCCGGCGGCGGCTTCATCACCATCTACTCCGACGTGACCGAGCAGCGCCGCGCGGCCCGTGCCATCGAACACCTGGCGCACCACGACACCCTCACCGGGCTGGCCAACCGCTACGCGCTGGAGGCGCGGCTGGACCAGGTGGTGGCCGACGCCCGGCGCCACGACCGGCGGCTGGCCGTGCTGTTCCTGGACATGGACAACTTCAAGGGCATCAACGACAGCCTGGGCCACGGCGTGGGCGACGAATTCCTGCGCGCCATCGCTCAGCGCCTGCGCGCTGCCGTGCGCGACAGCGACATCGTTGCGCGCCTGGGCGGCGACGAGTTCGTCGTTGTGCTGACCGAGCTGCAGGACCCCCAGCACGCACTGACCGTGGCCGACAAGCTCATCACCCGCCTGAACGCCCCGGTGCAACTGGTGGGGCAGGAGCTGCATGCCTCGGCGTCCATCGGCATCTGCTTCTACCCGCAGGACGGCAAGGACCGCGGCAGCCTGATGCAGAGCGCCGACATCGCCATGTACCAGGCCAAGCACCTGGGCAAAGGGCACTACCGCTGTTTCGACCCGGCCATGATGGCCATGGCCACACGGCGCGCAGCCATGGAGCGCGCGCTCAAGGAAACCGTCTCGCTCAAGCGCTTTGCCGTGCACTACCAGCCGCTGCTGGACTGCCACACGCGCGAGGTGCTGGGCTTCGAGGCACTGGTGCGCTGGGAATACCCCGCCGGGCAATGGATTGCACCGCTGGACTTCATCCCGCTGTCCGAAGAGCTGGGCCTGATCGACCAGATCGGCGAACTGGTGCTGCACGTGGCCTGCAGCGCCCTGGCGCGCTGGCACCGCGAGGGCCGCACGCACCTGGGCATGTCGGTCAACCTCAGTGCCGTGCAGTTGCGCAACCCGCGCCTGCCCGAACAGATTGCCCAGGTGCTGCAAGACCACCAACTGCCCGGCGCGGCGCTGACACTGGAAGTGACCGAATCGGTGGCCATGCAGGACCCCGACGCCTGCGTGCAGCGCCTGGAAGAAATCCGTCGCCTGGGCGTGCGCCTGGCCATCGACGACTTCGGCACCGGCTACTCCTCGCTCGCCTACCTCAAGCGCCTGCCGCTGGACAGCCTCAAGCTCGACCGATCCTTTGTGCAAGATCTGGAAACCAACCCCAACGACGCCGCCATCTGCACCGCCACCATCAGCCTGGCCCACCACCTGGGCCTGGCCGTGGTGGCCGAAGGCGTGGAAACCGAAGGCCAGCACGCCTTCCTGCAAAGCCTGGGCTGCGACATGTGCCAAGGCTACCTCTTCAGCCGCCCCCAACCGCTGGAAGCGCTGCGCCAGTGGCTGGGTAGCCAGCCGGGCGGCGCCGCAGCCTGAGCACCGTGCGCGGGAATGGCGGCCCTGTGCCGCCCAGCCGATACAGCGAAACATACAGAAACACTGGTTTTTATACGGCAGTGTTCCAATCGCTCGGCGTGCGACAGTCCCACGTCAGCAGGCTGTAGCCACACACTCGTTTTCAAGAAAGTTGCAAAAGATGAACCGTACCAACGGCTGGATCCCTGCGCCATCGCGCGCCATCATTTCTTTGCGCACCGCTGCGGCCCTGGGCTGTGCCCTGGTGGCCCTGGCGGGCTGCGGCGGGGGCTCTGATGACACGGCGCCGCCACCCGCGCCCGGCCTCGCGGCCCCCACGAACTTCACATTCGAGTTGTACTTCCGATGGACCGCCGCGCCTGGCGCCACCCGCTACGAACTGCACGTGGACCCCGACGGCCCCGGCCCACTGCCCGAGGCCAAAGCGGCCGATGCCACCAACGACGACTGGAGGGGCTTCAGGTACCAGTCCAGGGGTTCGCAGGGGTTCACCGGAACCTTCAACGACCCCAGCAACGCTACGCTCAACCAGGCTACGCGTATCAACGCCACCTACCGACTGCGTGCGTGCGATGCCAATGGATGCGGCACCTTTACCGCACCCATCGTCAATGAACCCAGCTACGAATTCCCTTCCGGAAGGGTGCCGATCTTCCATTCGCAGTCCAAAGACGGGCTCACCCTTGCCATCAATCAGAGTGACTACGATAAAAAGATCTACGAGGTCGCTGTTTATACGCGCAGCAACAGCGCTCATCCATGGCAGCAGCAAGTCGTGCTGCGCTCCGACGATGTCTTTTTCGGAAACCCGCTTGCGCTGTCTGACGACGGCAACACCCTGGCCATCAATGAGCAGGTGCCAGCTGAAAATAACCTGACCCCTTCCAGCGCACGTACTTACATCTACCAGCGCAGCGGCAGCACCTGGAGCCAACAAGCGTCTCTCACACCCAGCAACATCCCATCTGCTTGCCAGCAGCCTTGCTCGACGTATGCATCCAAATTGGCACTGTCCGCTGACGGCAGCTTACTGGCCGTGCCGATTCAATTGCGCTCGGACACTCCCCAATACAAGACCATGGGTACCGTCGTGATCTACGCTCGCAACGGTGCGAACTGGTCTCAACAGGCTTTGTTAGAGACAGGCGACATCCACGTCGATTTCATGGCTTTGGCACGTGATGGCAAGACCTTGGCTGTGAACCAAGGGGCCATTCGCCGTAGCGAGAGCACTCCATCCTTCGCCTTGGTCTTCACCCAGCAAAGCAACGGCACTTGGAGCCAGCAAGCCCGCATTCCTGTGGGCCTCAAGACCGGCACGGACATTACATCAATGGATTCAAGCGATATGAAGCTGTCCGACGACGGCAACACCCTGGCTGTCTTGGCAATGAATAGGCCAGACGACCTCTCTGGACGCGCTGTCCACGCCACCGATCTATCGTGCGGCCCCCTGTCGAAGGATGGCTATTACATGGCTTTTTTTACCCGCAGCGGCACGGCATGGCAGCGGCAAGCCGCGATCTCGCGCGGTTACGAAAGCTCTCCCATGTGGGCGCTGGCCCGCGATGGCAATGCCCTGCTCTACGGCAACGAGATGTTCACGCGCAGCAACGGCGCCTGGGCTTGCCCTTGATCGGTTGATCCACACAAGCCTGATGGATGATGGGCAGGGCTTGGTGCTATAGCATCGGCGCCATGCCCCCTTCGCGCCTGCACCACCTCGACGCCACTGCCATTGCCATCCTTCTGGCCTGCTGCCTGTTCTGGGGCTTTCAGCAGGTGCTGGTCAAGGCCACGGTGGCCGAGGTGGCGCCGGTGTTCCAGGCCTTTGTGCGCTTTGCCATGGCCACGGTGGCGGTGCTGGCGTGGTGCCTGTGGCGCGGGGTGCGCCTGGGCAGTGCGCACGAGCCGAGGGGTGCGATGGTGGCCGGGGTGTTGGCCGGGGCGCTGTTTGCGGCGGAGTTTGCCTGCATCTACATCGGGCTGCAGTACACCACGGCCTCGCGCCTGACGGTGTTTTTGTACTGCTCGCCCTTCTGGGTGGCGCTGCTGCTGCCGCGCTTTGTGCCTGGCGAGGGGCTGCGCGGCTGGCAGTGGCTGGGCCTGGCCGGGGCCTTTGCGGGCGTGGGGCTGGCACTGGGCGAGGGCTTGCTGGGGCCTGCCAAGGCCGCCCTGCCCCAAGCCTGGCTGGGCGACCTGCTGGGCTTGCTGGCCGGGCTGCTGTGGGCGCTGACCACGCTGACCATCCGCGCCACCCCGCTGGGCCGCGTGGCACCGGCCAAGCAGTTGCTGTTTCAGGTGGGCATCAGCACGGCGGTACTGCCGCTGCTGTCGCTGGCGCTGGGCGAGCGCTGGAGCCTGGATTTCAGCGCCTTTGCCGCCAGCTCGCTGCTGGTGCAGGCGCTGGTGGGCGCGTTTGCCAGCTACCTGGCGTGGATGTGGCTGCTGACGCGCTACCCGGCCACCAAGATTTCGGTGTTCGTGTTCCTCACCCCCGTATTCGCCCTGCTGTTTGGCGCCTGGTGGCTGGGCGAGCCCGTCACGCCCGGCCTGCTGGCCGCGCTGGCGCTGGTGGCGGCGGGCATTGTGCTGGTGAACCGCAAGCCTGCAGCCGCGTGATCTTCAAGCCAAATTGGCCTCCAGCGCTTGCTGGATAAGCGCAAGTAGCTATTAAATATATAGCAAAGCCGCTACCCTTTCCAGGGCAGCGGCTTTGGCTCTCAGAGGCAGGCGAGCCCTCTGGCTATCGCATCACGCTGGCTCGGCCACGCTGGGCAAACCAGAGAGCGCCATGGCCAGTTCCTTCTCGTCGTACGACTCTTCCTTGAGTTCGCCCGCAAAGTACTTCTGGTACGCCGCCATGTCGAAGTGGCCGTGGCCGCACAGGCCGAAGAGGATGGTTTCGCTCTTGCCCTCGCGCTTGCAGCGCAGGGCTTCCTCGATGGCGCCCTTGACGGCGTGGTTGGCTTCCGGCGCGGGCACGATACCTTCGGTGCGCGCGAACAGCACGCCGGCCTCGAAGCACTGATTCTGCGTGTAGGCCACGGCTTCCATCAGGCCCAGCTCCTTGGCGTGCGAGACCATGGGCGCCATGCCGTGGTAGCGCAGGCCCCCGGCATGGAAGCCCGGCGGCGTGAAGGTGCTGCCCAGGGTGTGCATCTTGGTCAGCGGCGTCATGTGGGCGGTATCACCGTAGTCGTAGGCGTACTTGCCGCGCGTGAGCGAGGGGCAGGCTGCGGGCTCCACCGCCACGATGCGTGGCTTGGGGCCGCCGCGCAGGCCGTGGCCGATGAACGGGAAGGCAATGCCCGCGAAGTTGGAGCCACCGCCGGTGCATCCGACCACCACGTCGGGCCAGGCATCGGCCATCTGCATTTGCTCCATGGCTTCGAGGCCGATCACCGTCTGGTGCAGCAGCACGTGGTTGAGCACCGAGCCCAGCGCGTACTTGGTGTCGTCGCGTTGCACGGCTAGTTCCACGGCTTCGGAGATGGCGATGCCCAGGCTGCCGGGGTGGTCGGGGCGCTGCGCGAGCACGCTGCGGCCATACACGGTTTCGTTCGACGGCGAGGGCAGGCAGCGCGCGCCGTAGGTTTCCATCACGGCGCGGCGGTAGGGCTTTTGGTCGTACGACACGCGCACCTGGAACACCAGCACCTCCAGGTCAAACAGCGAGCCGGCGAAGGACAGCGAGGTGCCCCACTGGCCTGCACCGGTTTCGGTGGTCAGGCGCTTGATGCCGGCCTGCTGGTTGTAGAAGGCCTGCGGGATGGCGGTGTTGGGCTTGTGGCTGCCGGCGGGGCTGCCGCCCTCGTACTTGTAGAAGATCTTGGCGGGCGTGCCCAGGGCCTTTTCCAGGCGGTGCGCGCGGAACAACGGCGCGGGGCGCCAGAGCTGGTAGATCTCGCGCACGGGCTCGGGAATGTCGATCTCGCGCTCGGTGCTCACCTCCTGCAGGATCAGCTCCATGGGGAAGAGCGGCGCCAGATCGTCCGGGCCCACGGGCTGGTGCGTGCCCGGGTGCAGCACGGCCGGCAGGGGCTTGGGCAGGTCGGCCTGGAGGTTGTACCAGGCCTTGGGCATCTGGCTCTCTTGCAGCAGGAACTTGGTCTGACCACTCATCGCTTCTTCTCCTCTTTGGGTAAATCACAACCGGGCCAGCGGGGATGCCCCGCCGAGCAACAGGGCCATCCTACCAGCGGCACGCCGCGCGCAGCGGTGCGAGAGAAAGGGGAAGGCGCGCAGCGCCTCGGGGGGGTGTTCAGAATTTGGGAATGCGGATGCGGCTGATCATGAGCGAGCCCGACACGGCGAACAGCAGCACCAGCGGGTGCAGCGTGAAGCCACCCAGCCGCACGCTGCCGCCCCACAGGTGCGCGCCCACGGCGCCCTGCGAAGCCGCCAGCGCTAGCAGGCCGACGAGGAAGATGGAAGTAGGGATCGGGGTGCCTTCGAAGTACTTCACCTTGTCGCCTCCTTCCGACAGCGCCTCGGCCGTGACATTGAAACGCGCCAGGCGCGAGACACCGCAAGCCACAAAGTAGGCCAGCACGATGCGGTCGTACAGACCCTGCATGCCGCAGCCATAGGCGATGAGCGCGGGCGCCACGCCGAACGAGATGATGTCGGCCAGCGAATCAAGCTCGCGCCCCAGCGCAGAGCTTTTGTGCTGCCAGCGCGCCACGCTGCCATCGAGCACGTCGAACACCAGCGCCGCCAGCACCAGGGCGCAGGCGAAGTAAAGATGCCTCACGGCGCCGTTCTGCAGGTACGACAGCACGGAGAACAGCGCGCCGGTGCCGCACACGGCGTTGCCCAGCGTGACCCAGTCGGCCAGCTGGAACTCGCGGATCATCGAAAAGCGCTTGGGCGGGAGAGGGGGCGACATCAACGGCACTCCTGTGGCAAAGCCGGGGCCGCACGCCGCAGGCACCGGTTCAGGGTGGGTGCGGTGCCAAGCGGCGGAGGCGGTGGGTGGCCTTCCATTATGGCCAGCCACCGCCCCGGTAGGGTAGGACAACACGAGGTGCGCTCACAACACGGTCCAGGCCAGCGACTCCCGCGCAAGGGCCGCCCCGCCACGCTGGAGGGGCCCTCCTTCCCGGCGAAGCCGAGAGAAGGGGGAGGCGGCGCAGCCGCTCAGGGGGTTGCTTCAGTCCGTGCGCGCCGGGCGGCAAAATCCACATACCAGTCCAGGCAGCCCGGGTTGGCCATGGCGTCGCGGTTGACCACCTTCTCGATGGGCTGGCCCAGCAACAGCTTCTTGATGGGCAATTCCTGCTTCTTGCCGCTGAGGGTGCGCGGCACCTCGGCCACGGCGAAGATGTCGTCAGGCACGAAGCGCGGCGAGAGCGCCGTGCGGATGGCGCCCTGGATGCGCGCACGCAGCGCGTCGTCGAGCGTGCAGCCTTCGCGCAGCACCACGAACAGCGGCATGTAGCTCTCGCGGCCCAGGTATTCGAGATCGACCACCAGGCTGTCGAGCACCTCGGGCAGGGCCTCCACCGCGCTGTAGAGCTCGCTCGTGCCCATGCGCAGGCCGTGGCGGTTGATGGTGGCGTCCGAGCGGCCGTAGATGACGCAGCCGCCGGCGTCGCCGGTGCCGATCTGGATCCAGTCGCCATGGCGCCAGACGGCCCCCATGCGGGCCGGGCCGTCGCCGCCGCCGGGCTTGCGGCCGTGGCCGGCCGGGTACATGTCGAAATAGCTGGCGAGGTAGCGCGTGCCGCCGTCGTCGCCCCACAGGTACAGCGGCATGGACGGAATGGGCTGGGTACAGACCAGTTCGCCCACGGCGTCCAGCACCGGATGGCCCTGTTCGTCCCAGGCCTCGACGGCGGCGCCGAGCATGCGGCACTGCATCTTGCCGGGCGTTTGCGGCAGCTCGCGGTGGCCGCCGAGGAAGGCGCCCGCAAAGTCGGTGCCGCCCGAAATATTGCACCACCAGATGTCGGGCACACCCGCCCGGGCCATGAAGTCCGTGCCCCAATGCTGCACCTCGGCCGACAGCGGCGAGCCGGTCGAGCCGAGCACGCGGATGTACGACAGGTCACCACACTGCGCGGGCGTGATGCCGGCCTTCATGCAGTTGGCGTAAAAAGCCGCACCCGCGCCGAAGAAGGTCACACCGGTCTCGGAGGCGAAGCGCCACAGCAGGGCCCAGTCCGGGTGGTCTTTGCTGCCGCCGGGGTTGCCGTCGAAGATCACGCAGGTGGTGCCTGCCAGCAGCCCGCCGACCTGGGCGTTCCACATCACCCAGCCGGTGGAGCTGTACCAGTGGTAGCGCTCGCCCCAGCTGTTGGGCGCGTAGCTGCAGCCGATGTCGTTGTGCAGCGCGCCCAGCTGCATCTGCACCAGCAGCATGCCGCCGTGGCCGTGCACGATGGGTTTGGGCAAGCCCGTGGTGCCGCTGGAATAGACGATCCACAGCGGGTGGTCGAACGGCAGCCAGAGCGGCTCAAAAGCCTCGGTTTCATAGTCATTTTGGCCTGTAGCCATTGCCCAGCTTGCGCAACCAGCTACTAAAACCGTAGCGTCGAGATTGCCCAGCAGCAGGGTGTGCTGCACGCTCGGGAGCTGGGCGCGCAGCTCGGCGAGCACGCCCAGGCGGTCGTGCTCGCGCCCGCCGTAGGCCACGCCGTCCACGGCGATCAGCACCTTGGGCTCGATCTGGCGGAAGCGGTCGAGCACGGCGTGGGTGCCCATGTCGGGCGCGCACAGGCTCCACACACCGCCGATGCTCACCGTGGCCAGAAAGGCGACCATGGCTTCGGGCACGTTGGGCAGGTAGGCGGCCACGCGGTCGCCCGGCTGCACGCCCTGGGCCTGCAGGTGCAGCGCCAGCGAGGCCACCTGGCGGCGCAGCTCGGGCCAGCTCATCTCGCGGTGCTGGCGCTTTTCGTTGCTGCTGACGATGGCCGGAAAGCCCGCGGCGTGCGCGGCGTCCACATGGCGCAGCGCCTGGCGCGCGTAGTTGACCTGGGCGCCCGGGAACCACTGCGCGCCGGGCATGGTGTTGTGTGCCAGCACGGCACTGTGCGGCGTGGGCGACTGGATGTCGAAATAGTCCCAGATGCTCTGCCAGAAGGCATCGAGATCGGTGGTGGACCAGCGCCAGAGCGCGTCGTAATCATCAAACACCAGGCCACGCTGCGTGCGCAGCCAATCCTGGTACAGGCGAAGTTGGGGAAGGTAGGGCGCTGTCATGGTGGTCTAGCGTAGCGCCCCCGGCCGCACGGCGCACCCGTTTTGTGTCGGCCACCCTGTCGCCGTGGAGACAGCGCAGACCGCAGGGCCTATTTGAAAAGCACTTTCCAGATGATTTCCACCCCCGCCGCCAGCAGGTCGCCGGTCAGTTCGGCATCGTTGCGCCCCAGGCCGAAGCTGCCTTTCTGCAGGCGTTCGCGCTCAGCCCGGTTGCGGTCGCGCTCGATGGTGATCAGCGCGTCGGCAATGTCCACGGTGGCGGGCACCGGGGCGCCGGGGCTGTGGGGCCGGGCGTAGCCGTCGAGGGCCTTGCGCACCGCGTCCGGGTCGAGCAGCGAGAAAGCGGCACGGCAGTAGGGGCAGGCGTGGTCCTTGCGAATGTCCACCGGGGCGCCGCAACTCGTGCAGTACACGGCGCCGACCCGCTTGGCCAGGTCCTGCACCTCGATCGGTGTCATGTGGCGCACAAAGCCTTTCTCGACCATGAACGAGGAGAAGGTGCTGAAGCGGCCGTGGCGTGATGCGCACCGATAGGTCATGTAGCGCCCGCTGCGCACCACGTCAAAGCCTTGCGCCAGCGTCCGGCTGCAGCGCGGGCAGTCCATGCGGGCCTGCAGCGGGTGGCGCTGGTCGCTGCGGTGCGCGTGCAGCAGGCGGAACAGCTCCACCACGGCAGCGGGCGGAAGCTGCAGGTTCTCGCTGTGGTCCAGCCACAAGCCCTGACAGGCGTAGCAGACATCGATCTCCAGCGCCTGGCCCGTATGAGCGGTGAAGCGGTGCACCTCCATGGACTGGCGGCAGGAAGGGCAGGCAATGCGGGGGCTGGAGGACATGCGGACACACCGAAAGAACGGGTACGGGCGCGATGGTAGCCGCAGTGCCGGGGGGCGGGTTCCGCACATCAGGCGCCCGGCACGCCATGGGCCTGTTTCGCGTAGCATCGCGGCCATCATTTCATCGAGGGAACCACCATGGGTATGTTCGACTGGCAGGAAAAGAGTGCCGACGTGCTGGCGCAAGGCGGCGTGATCGGGCCACATGAGCGGCTGCCGTGGCCGCAGACGGCCATGATGGGCGTACAGCACGTGATCGCGATGTTCGGCGCCACGGTGCTCGCGCCCATCCTCATGGGCTTTGACCCCAACGTGGCCATCCTGATGAGCGGCATCGGCACGCTGATCTTCTTCATCATCACCGGCGGCAAGGTGCCCAGCTACCTCGGTTCGAGTTTCGCCTTCATCGGCGTGGTGATCGCGGCCACGGCCTATGCGGGCAAGGGGCCGAATGCCAACATCGGCGTGGCGCTGGGCGGCATCATTGCCTGCGGCCTCGTCTATACGCTGATCGGCGCCATCGTGCAGATGGCGGGCACGGGCTGGATCGAGCGGTTCATGCCGCCCGTGGTCACGGGTTCGGTGGTGGCGGTGATCGGCCTGAACCTGGCCGGCATCCCCATCAAGAACATGGCGGCGAGCAACTTCGACAGCTGGATGCAGGCCGTGACCTTTGTCTGCGTGGGCCTGGTGGCCGTGCTCACGCGCGGCATGGTGCAGCGCCTTTTGATTCTGGTGGGCCTGATCGTCGCCAGCATCATCTACGCCGTGCTGACCAACGGCCTGGGCCTGGGCAAGCCCATGGACCTGACCGCCCTGGCCAATGCGCCCTGGTTCGGCATGCCCGGTTTTGCTGTGCCGGTGTTCAGCGGCCCGGCCATGCTGCTGATTGCCCCGGTCGCCATCATCCTGGTGGCCGAGAACCTGGGCCACATCAAGGCCGTGACGGCCATGACCGGCCGCAACCTGGACCAGTACATGGGCCGCGCTTTCATCGGTGACGGCATTGCCACCATGGTGAGCGGCGGCGCGGGCGGCACGGGCGTGACGACGTACGCCGAGAACATCGGCGTGATGGCCGCGACCAAGATTTACTCCACCGCCGTGTTCCTGGTGGCAGCGCTGATCGCCGTGCTGCTGGGCTTTTCGCCCAAGTTCGGCGCCGTGATCCAGACCATCCCGCTGCCGGTGATGGGTGGCGTGTCCATCGTGGTGTTTGGCCTGATCGCCGTGGCCGGGGCGAAGATCTGGGTGGACAACAAGGTCGATTTTTCGCAGAACAAGAACCTCATCGTGGCCGCCATCACGCTCATCCTGGGCACGGGCGACTTCACGCTGAAGTTCGGCCAGTTCGCGCTCGGCGGCATCGGCACCGCGACCTTTGGCGCCATCCTGCTGTACGCGCTGCTCAACCGCGAAGATTGATCAACGTCAATTCAATATCAGGGTAAACCCTTGGTTTTTGAGACACCCCGGATACACTCCGGGGCGTATCCGCCGCCACCGCGCGGCCTCCCAGGAGTTTGCCCATGCCCCCAAATTACCGCATCCACCACCCCGCCCTGCAGCAGCGCACCATGTCGGCCGACGAGGCCGCCGCGCTGATCCCCGCAGGCGCCAACGTGGGCATGAGCGGGTTCACCGGCTCGGGCTCGCCCAAGTCCGTGCCGCAGGCGCTGGCCCGGCGCATTGAAAGCCTCAACGCCCAGGGCAAAGGCTTCAAGATCGGCCTGTGGACCGGTGCCTCGACCGGCCCCGAACTCGACGGCGCGCTGGCCAAGGTGGACGGCATCGAGATGCGCATGCCCTACCAGTCCGACCCGACCTGCCGCCAGCGCATCAACGCCGGCCAGATGCAGTACATGGACATCCACCTCTCGCACGTGGCGCAGTTCGTGTGGTTCGGCTTCATGGGCCATCTCGACGTGGCCGTGGTCGAGGTGGCGGGCATCCTGCCCGACGGGCGCCTCATCCCCTCCGCCTCGGTGGGCAACAACAAGACCTGGCTGGACCTGGCCGACAAGGTGATCCTGGAGGTCAACCACCGCCAGAACGCCGGGCTGGAGGGCATGCACGACATCTACTACGGCACCGACCTGCCGCCCAACCGCCGCCCGATCCCGCTGCTGCGCCCCGATGACCGCATTGGCGAGGCCTATCTGCGCTGCGACCCGGCCAAGGTGATCGCCGTGGTCGAAACCCACAAGCCCGACCGCAACCCCACCTTCACCGCACCCGACGCCACCTCGCAGCGCATTGCCGACCACATCATCGAGTTCCTGCTGCACGAGGTGAAGGTCGGGCGCATGCCCAAGGATCTGCTGCCGCTGCAGTCGGGCGTGGGCAACATCGCCAACGCCGTGCTCGCGGGCCTCAACAGCGGGCCTTTCGAGAACCTCACGGCCTACACCGAGGTGCTGCAGGACGGCATGCTCGACATGCTGCGCTCGGGCAAGCTGCGCAGCGCCTCGGCCACGGCGCTCTCGCTGAGCCCGGAGGCCGCCGCCGATTTCAACGACAACATCGACTTCTACCGCCAGCGCATCGTGCTGCGCCCGCAGGAGATCAGCAACCACCCCGAGGTGATCCGCCGCCTGGGCCTGATCTCGATGAACGCCATGATCGAGGCCGACATCTACGGCAACGTCAACTCCACCCACCTCATGGGCACGAGCATCATGAACGGCATCGGCGGCTCGGGCGACTTCGCGCGCAACGCCTACCTGTCGATCTTCATGACGCCCTCGCTGGCCAAGGACGGCGCCATCTCCTGCATCGTGCCCATGGCCTCGCATGTGGACCACACCGAGCACGACGTGCAGATTCTCGTGACCGAACAGGGCCTGGCCGACCTGCGCGGCCATTCCCCCTCGCAGCGCGCCGACATCATCATCGAGCGCTGCGCCCACCCCGACTACCGTGATGCGCTGCGCGACTACGTGGCGCGCGCCAAGAAAGGCGCCCTGGGCCAGCACACACCGCACGTGCTCAGCGAGGCGCTGTCGTGGCACCAGCGCTATGTGGAGACGGGCAACATGCGGCCCTGACAGGCGCACACGCAGGGCGGCGCCTGAGATTCAGGAACCGCTACGTCGCCAATGCGCCGCAGGTGCCGGACGGCCGAAGTGGTAGCCCTGGCCGTACACACAGCCCATGGCGATGAGCACCTGGCGCTGTGCATCGGTTTCCACCCCTTCGGCAACCACGTCCAGATCGAGGGCGCGGCCCAGGCTGAGCACGGCGTCAACGATGGCCACGCTGCGGGACGGCTGCGCCCTGTCCAGCTCCCCGATGAATGACTGGTCGATCTTGACCATGCACAACGGGAAACGGTGCACATGGCCGAGCGAAGAGTAGCCGGTGCCAAAATCATCGAGCGCAGTGCCCACGCCGGCGTCCTTCAGGCGCTGCAGGACGGAAGCCACCGCGGCGGGGTCCCCCAGCAAGGTGCTTTCGGTCACCTCGATGCGCAGCTTTGCAGGGTCATAGCCTGTGCGACCCAGCAGGGCCATGAGCGACCGGTCGAAATCGCTGCGCGCAAAGTGGCGCGGCGAGACGTTCAGGGTCAGATAGCCCCCCTCGCGGACCAACGGCGCACCGGCCTCGCAGGCCAGGCCATACAGATGCCAGTCGATGGACTCGATCAACCCGGTCTGCTCCGCCACGGGCAGAAACTCGCCCGGAGCCAGCAGGCCCCGCACAGGATGCTGCCACCGGATCAGCACCTCATAACCCACGACCTGAGCGTCTGCCAGCCGCACGATGGGCTGAAAGTACGGCACCAGCTGCCCCTCCTGCAGCGCATCGCGCAGCTCCTGCTCCAGCTGCAGCACGTCCATGGCGGCGCGTTGCTCGCGGTCATCGAACAGCTCGAAGCGCTGGCGCCCGCCCTCCTTGGCACGGTACAGCGCCACATCGGCGTCATGCAGCAGCTCGTCAACGTTCTGGTGATGCGCCTGGCCCACTGCAATGCCGATGCTGACCGACAAGCGCAATTCGCGTTCGCCCACCTGCACCAGATCCTGCATGCGCGTCTGGATGCGCTGTGCGATCTTGCAGGCAGTGGCCGGTTGCGGGCCGTCCTCCAGAAGAATGGCGAACTCGTCACCCGACAGGCGCGCCGCCACGTCGGGTGTGCGCACACATTCCAGCAGCCGGTGGGCCACCTCGCGCAGGACGATATCGCCGGCCTGGTGGCCCAGGCTGTCGTTGAAGAGCTTGAAACGGTCCACGTCCAGGTACAGCAGCGCAAAGCTGCGTTGCGGGTCGCGCCGCAGCGTCGCCAGCGCACGTTCAAGCCGGTCACGCAGATACACCCGGTTGGGCAGGCCTGTCAGGGGGTCGTGCATCACCTCGTGCTGCAAGCGCGCCTCCACCTGCTCACGAATCGCAATTTCCTGGCGCAGCTCCTGGGTGCGAAGCTGCACACGCTGCTCCAGTTCGTTGTTCAGCACGTGCAGGGCCTCGGCCTGCTGGCGGCGCTGCACGCTGTTGGCGATCTGGTGCGACACGAAGGTCAGCAAGGCGGCATCCTGCTCGTCATAGAGCAGGTCGGACCGGTAACTCTGCACGGTGACCACGCCCATCACACCCTGTGCACCCAGCAAGGGCGCTCCCAGCCAGCACACCGTGGCAGAGGTGCCCGTTTGCGACTGGATCGCGACTTCCCCACTCGCACGCAGCTGCTGCAGCCGAGCGGTATCCACCAGCTGGGTCTGGCCCGCACGGATCACGAATTCGCTCAGGCCCCGGCCCATCGGCCGGTTTTTGCCTCCCTCGCCCGCCACGTCCACGCAGTAGGGAAATTGCAGGGTGCTCCCATCCTCGGACACCAGGGCGATGTAGAAATTTTCGGCATTGATCAGTTCGCCCACGGCAGCGTGCAAGCTGCGGTAGAACTGGTCATCACTCTCCTGGCCGTTGGCCAGTGCAGCAATGCGGTACAGCGTGGCCTGCAGGTGGGCGGCGCGCTCGCGCTCGGCAACCTGCGCCTGCAGCTGCTGGTTGGCCAGCGCCAGCTCGCGCGTTCGTTCCAGCACCCGCCGCTCCAGCGCCTGGCGCCCATGCTTGCGCTCCAGCGCGGTCAGCACATGCTCGGCCACAAAGCCCAGGACGGCGCTGTCCGACTCGGTATAGCCCAGGCCTTCGCGGTAGCTCTGCACGGCGATGGCACCCAGCACCTCGGTGCCCCGGCGCATGGGCACGCCCATGAAATCCACCGCAGGGGTGCCCACCACGGCCCCCCGCACGATCCCGAGTTGGCGTGCCACTTCCCACGCAGGTCCACGCACCGCACGGGCCTGCCGGATGATGGCCAGCGTGAAGCTCTCCTTCAGCTGGGCCGTCGGGATTTCGGTTTCGGGGTCGTACGAGGGACTTGCAGAATTCCTCAACCCAGCCGAATTTGCCTCTGCGTGAGGCGCAAAAAAAGTTGCGGGCACCGCCCAAAAGGCTGGAAGATCAGGGTATCGAAGTCTGAACTTGGTGCCCGCCCATGAATACTACCC
>JAKLLE010000065.1 GCA_023150295.1 Giesbergeria sp.
GGGTAGTATTCATGGGCGGGCACCAAGTTCAGACTTCGATACCCTGATCTTCCAGCCTTTTGGGCGGTGCCCGCAACTTTTTTTGCGCCTCACGCAGAGGCAAATTCGGCTGGGTTGAGGAATTCTGCAAGTCCCTCAGCAAAATAAAAAATGGTGCCGCTGCCAAATTCGCCGATAATGGTGTAGTTTTTTCGCATGTCGAAAAAGCTGCCAAGTCAGCGGTGAATGGTCAGTTTCGCGTCTTTGAAGTCGTCACAGGTTTGTTGATAGCGTCGGACTCCATCGCATTTTTTGTATTTTTAGGAGTCCCTCATGGGCAACAAACTTTACGTGGGCAACCTGCCCTATTCTTTCCGCGACAACGATCTGGAGCAATCCTTCAGCCAGTACGGCGCCGTTTCCAGCGCCAAGGTCATGATGGAGCGCGATACCGGCCGCTCCAAGGGTTTCGGCTTTGTCGAGATGGGCAGCCCCGCAGAAGCTGAAGCCGCCATTGCTGGCCTGCACGGCCAGAACCACGGTGGTCGCGACCTGGTCGTGAACATCGCCCGCCCGATGGAGCCCCGCGCTCCGCGCAGCGGCGGTTTCGGTGGTGGCTTTGGCGGCGGTGGTGGCCGTGGCAACGGCGGCGGCTACGGCGGTCGCAGCAGCTACTGAGCCCAGGCCCGGCTCTGAGCCCCCCCCAAAAAGGAGCCTGGTTCAGGCTCCTTTTTTGTGTCCCGGGCGCAGCAAATGTGCCACAGGAGGGTGAAAACCCTTGCCATGGGCAGCAAACCCAGGCACATAATAGGATTGCAGGAAATTCTGCTTTCCGGTTTGCGGTGATCCGTCGGTTTCACGCAGCGTGCATCGTTGAGATAGGCTGGTTGCGTTTTCGGGACTCCATCGCTTTTTTCTTGTGTTTTTTCAGGAGTCCCTCAATGGGCAACAAACTGTACGTGGGCAACCTGCCCTACAGCGTGCGCGACAACGATCTGGAACAGGCCTTCGGTGCCTTTGGCAGCGTCAGCAGCGCAAAAGTGATGATGGAACGCGACACGGGCCGCTCCAAAGGCTTTGGCTTTGTCGAAATGGGCAGCGACGCTGAAGCCCAGGCCGCCATCAACGGCATGAATGGCCAATCCCTCGGTGGCCGCGCCATCGTGGTGAACGAAGCCCGCCCCATGGAAGCCCGCCCCCCCCGTTCGGGTGGTGGCTTTGGCGGTGGCGGCTTTGGCGGCGGTGGCCGCTCGGGTGGCTTTGGCGGTGGCCGCAGCGAAGGCGGCTATGGCGGCGGTGGCCGTGAAGGCGGCTACGGCGGCGGTGGTCGCGGCGAAGGCGGTGGCGGCGGTTTCCGCAGCCCCTATGGCTCGGGCCCCCGCAATGGCGGCGGCGGCGGCGGTGGCCGCGGCAATGGTGGCGGCGGTTACGGCAACGGCAACGGCAACGGCGGCGGATACTGATCGCTGAGGGCCATCCAGGCCTCGCCCTGAAAAAAGCTCCTTCGGGAGCTTTTTTTGTGGGCGCTCACTGGCTTTGTCGGTGCTTGCGAGGGCGTCCGGCCAGCAGGCGGTCGAACACCACATTGGGCAGCAGGCGCAGCAGTTTGGCCACCACCCCCATCTGCCAGGGGATGACGCGGTAGCTCACCCCAGCGCGTTCGGCGGCAAAGGCGCGGTCGGCAAAGTCCTCGGGGCGCATCAAGAAGGGCATGGCGTAGCGGTTCTGGCGCGTCAGGGGCGTGTCGATGTAACCTGGGCTGATGGTGCTGACCCCCACGCCGGTACCACGCAATTCGCCGCGCAGGCTCTCGCAATAGCTGATGACCGCTGCCTTGCTCGCACAGTAGGCCCCATGCCCCGGCAGCCCACGAATGCCGGCCACGCTGGCAATGCCTACCAGCCGCCCGCTGCCCCGCTGCACCATGGGCGTGATGAAGGGCTGGAAAGTGGCGGCCGTGCCCACCGTGTTGGTGGCCAGCACCTGGGCCATCGTAGCAATGTCTTCGCGCAGCGCGGTGTCCACACCCACGCTGATACCCGCGTTGGCAATCACCACATCGGGCACGCCCTGGCGCCGCAAGCATTCTTGGCCTGCCGCGGCAATGCTGTCGGGCTGCGCCACATCTGCGCTATAAATTTCATAGCTATTAGCGCTTATTCCGCTTGCCTCTGCCCATGATTTGATCTCTAGTGTGCGGCGGGCGACCAAGGCCAGCCGCCACCCGGCGCGGTGGTAGCGGGCTGCCAGGGCCTGCCCGATGCCGCTGGAGGCGCCGGTGATGAAAACCAGGGGTGCGGTCATGCCCATGCCTCCTTTGATATCCAATCCTTGGGCTCAGCGGGCAGGCCCCAGCACGCCCCGCACGCGGCCGCGCAACTGGAACACCTGCTCCAGGTTGTCGTATTCCAGGCTGTCGGCGGTAAAGCGGTCCTGCTTGCCGCGCAGCAGGGTGACGGGCAGGTGCGAGCGCACTCGCTCTTGCTGCGGCCAGGCGTGCAGGAAGTCGCCACGGAACTCCAGGCGCGGCTGGGCCTTGCCGTTGACCACGGTGGCTTCGCGCACCACCACGGCGTTGCCCAGAAGCTGGACTTCGGTGCCGTCGGCGTTGCTGAGGGCCCGATCGGCCGTGGCCACGATCACGCGGTCGCCTTGGCCCTGGGAGCGGATGCGAACCTGGTCGAATTCGAGCGTATCGGTATCGGGGTAGTGGCGCGCCACCGCGCCCCGCACCTCGGTCTGCAAGCGCCCATCGGGGCCAAAGCTGCGCACGGACAGACCGCTCATGTGGTAATCGGGCTCATGGCGCGGTGCGGCGGCAGGCCGCAGCTCCTGGGGTTGGGGCGCATTGCGCACCAGCCACCAGGTGCCCAGCGCCATCAGGCCCATGAGGACCACCGGCAAATAGAGCGAGAGCCTGTCCCAGGCCTGGCGCAAACGGGTCATGGCGCGGTGTAATGGTCCAGCAGCCGGGCATAGCGGCCACTGGCCACCAGCAGCAGGTCGCAGAATTCGCGCACGGCACCGTCACCGCCCCGTGCCTGGGTCACGTGGTGGGCCATGGAACGGACCTCCACATGGGCATTGGCCGGCGCACAGGCGAAGGCACTGCGCCGCATCATCGGCAGGTCTGGCCAATCGTCGCCCATGGCGGCGGCCTGTGCCCAGCCCAGGCCCAGCGTGGCAAGAATCTGCTCGGCCGCCGGGCGCTTGTCTTCAGTGCCGTACACAGCGTGTTCCACGCCCAGCGCGTGCAGTCGCAGGCGCAGGGCGGCAGAGTCGCGCCCTGTCACCACGGCGGGAACAATGCCCGCCTGCTGCAGCAGCTTGATGCCATGGCCGTCCAGGGTGTGAAAGCGCTTGAGCGTCTCGCCCGCATCGCTGAAATACAGCCCGCCGTCGGTGAGCACGCCATCCACATCGAAAAAGGCCACGCGCACGCCCTGCGCCGCCAGCAGCAGCTCGGGAGGGAATTGAAGAACGGGCTGGTTCATATCACCTTTGCACGCATCAGGTCGCCAATGTGCACGATGCCGCACAGTTGACCATCACCATCGACCACCAGCACGCTGGTAATGCCGTGCGCCTCCATCATTTCGGCAGCGTCCACGGCAAGCGCCTGATCGGCAATGGTGCGCGGCCCGGCGTGCATGACCTGGGCTGCGGTGGCACTGCGCAGGTCCGCTCCAGCCTCGATGCGACGACGCAGGTCGCCATCGGTAAACACACCCACAGGCCGCCCCTGTCCATCCACCACGGCGGCTGCGCCCAGGCCCTTGGCGCTCATTTCACGCATGAGGTCGCTGAAGGCGGTGTCGGGTGCCACGCGAGGCACTTGAGGGCCACTGCGCATCACGTCTTCGACCAGGGTCAGCAGCTTGCGCCCCAGCGCACCGCCAGGATGCGAGCGGGCAAAGTCCTCGGGACGGAACCCGCGGGCATCCAGCAATGCCACGGCCAGCGCGTCACCCATGGCCATCTGGGCCGTGGTGCTGGTGGTGGGCGCCAGGTTGTGCGGACAGGCTTCGCGCTCCACAGCGCAATCGAGCACCACATCGGCATGGCGGGCCAGGGTGGAGTCCAGCCCGCCGGTCATGGCGATGAGCGGCACGCCCAGGCGCTTGATCACGGGCAGGATGGCCGTGAGCTCGCTGACCTCGCCGCTGTTGGACAAGGCCAGCACCACATCGCCCGGTGTAACCATGCCCAGATCCCCATGGCTGGCCTCGGCAGGGTGCACAAAGAAGGCCGGCGTGCCGGTGGAGGCCAGGGTAGCGGCGATCTTGCGCCCCACGTGGCCGCTTTTACCCATGCCCATGACCACCACCCGCCCTGACACCCGCAGCATGCGCTGCACCGCCTGGGCAAAGCGCTCGTCCAGGCGCGCGGCCAGCGCCTGCAGTGCGGCCGCTTCGATGTCGAAGGTTTCCCGTGCCAGGCGCAAGGCCTGGGTGGGGTCGAAGGGGCGCTGCGCACCGATCACTGCTTGCATGGGCTGGATTCTATCGACCGCGGACATGGCGCACGGTGCGGCGTCGATTAGCATTGGACAATGTCTTCGCTTGCCATTGCCCTCCTGTACCTGCTGGCTGCCGTGCTGGGGGTGGTGGCCTGCCGCAGCCTCAAGCTGCCGCCCATGCTGGGCTACCTGGCGGCGGGCATCCTCATTGGCCCGCATGCGCTGGCGTTGGCGCAAAACTCCGAGAGCGTGCGCCACCTGGGCGAGTTTGGCGTGGTGTTCCTGATGTTCGCCATCGGGCTGGAGTTCAGCCTGCCCAAGCTGCGCGCCATGCGCAGGCAGGTGTTCGGGCTGGGTTTGTTGCAGGTGGCGGCCACGATGCTGGCAGCGGTGATCGGCACGCTGGTGCTGGCGCGCTGGCTGGGCGGTGTGTGGGACGTGGGTTGGCAGACGGCCGTGGCCCTGGCCGGCACCATGGCCATGAGCAGTACGGCCATCGTGGGCAAGCTGCTGGCCGAGCGCGCCGAGCTGGAGAGCGAACACGGGCGCCAGATCATGGGCATTTTGCTGTTCCAGGATCTGGCGGTGGTGCCGCTGCTGGTGCTGATTCCGGCACTGGGCTCGTCGCCGGACGAGCTGCTGCTGGCGCTGGGCCTGGCGCTCATCAAGGCCACGGTGCTGGTCGGACTGCTGCTGACAGGCGGGCAAAAGCTCATGCGCTGGTGGCTGACGCAGGTGGCACGGCGCAAGAGCGAGGAGCTGTTCATGCTGAACCTGCTGCTCATCACGCTGGGTCTGGCCTGGCTGACCGAGCTGGCCGGGCTGAGCCTGGCGCTGGGCGCCTTCATCGCCGGGGTGCTGGTGTCCGAGACCGAGTACCGGCACCAGGTGGAAACCGACATCCGCCCTTTCCACGATGTGCTGCTGGGGCTGTTTTTCATCACCATCGGCATGATGCTGGACTGGCACATCGTGATCGAACAATGGGCGCTGGTATTGCTGCTGCTGGTGGCACCGCTGTTGCTCAAGCTGGGCATCATCCTGCTGCTGGCCCGTGGCATGGGCGCCACCACGGGGGTGGCGCTGCGCACCGGGCTGTTCCTGGCACAGGCCGGGGAATTCGGCTTTGTGCTGCTGTCGCTCACGCAGCAAAGCGGGCTGATCCGGCCCGCCCTGATGAACCCCATTCTGGCGGCCATGGTGCTGTCCATGCTGGCCACGCCGTTCCTGATCCAGTACAGCAACTGGATCGTGATGAAGCTGGTGGCCAGCGATTGGTTGCAGCAATCGCTGCAGATGACCACCATTGCACGCAAGTCCATCGGCACCAGCGGGCATGTGGTGATCTGCGGCTTCGGCCGATGCGGGCAGAACCTGGCGCGCATGCTGGAGCACGAAGGCATCCCCTACATGGCGCTGGATCTGGATCCCGACCGCGTGCGCCAAGCGGCGGCGGCCGGGCATTCGGTGGTGTATGGCGATGCCTCACGCCTGCAGGCCCTGATGGCCGCAGGCCTGGTGCGCGCACGCGCCGTGGCGGTGACCTACCTGGACCTCCAGTCCTCTCTCAAGGTGCTGGCCAACACGCGCGCCCACGCGCCGCAGATTCCGGTGGTGGTGCGCACCCAGGACGACCTGCACCTGGACAAGCTGCGCAACGCAGGCGCCACCGAGGTGGTGCCCGAAGCCATTGAAGGCTCATTGATGCTGGCCAGCCACGCCCTGGCCCTGGTGGGCGTGCCCATGCGACGGGTGTTGCGCCTGGTGCAGGACCAGCGCGACGCGCGCTACAACCTGCTGCGCGGCTACTTCCACGGGGCAGACGACAACACCGTGAATGAAATCGACCAGGAGCGCATGACCACGGTCACGCTGCCGCCGGGTGCCGCGACCGTGGGCCAGACCCTCGGGCTGCTGGCCCTGCATGCCATGGGCGTGAAGGTGGTGAACCTGCGGCACGGCAACGGGCGCATGACCGCGCCGCTGGACGACACCGTACTGACCGAGGGCGACACGCTGGTGCTGTCGGGCCACCCGGCCGCGCTGTTGCTGGCCGAAGACCGCCTGCTGCGCGGCTGATCACAGCGCGTCTGCGGGGCCTGGGCGACCAAAGAGGTAGCCCTGGAAGCGCTGACAGCCGTTGCGCAGCAGAAACTTGCGCTGGGCATGGGTTTCTACCCCCTCGGCCACCACCTCCAGCCCCAGGCTGCGCCCCAGTGCGATGACGGTGCAGGCAATCGCGGCATCTTTCGGATCGGTCAACATGTCTTGCACAAAGCTCTGGTCGATCTTGAGCTGGTCCAGCGGCAGGCGCTTGAGGTAGCTCAGGCTGGAGTAGCCCGTGCCGAAGTCGTCGATGGAAAAACCCACGCCCTGCTTGCGCAGGGCCTGCATCTTGGCGATGGAGTCCTCCACATCCTGCAGCAGCAGGCTTTCGGTGAGCTCCAGCTTGAGCAGGCCTGCATCGGCGCCAGTCTGCTGCAGGATGTCCAGCACCTGGGCCACGAAGTCGGGGTGGCGGAATTCGCGCGCGCTCACATTGACCGCCAGGGTCCACTGGCAGCGCACCGGGTCCGCCGCCCAGCGCATGAGCTGCACACAGGCCGCCTGCAACACCAAGCAGCCCAGGCTGTGGATGAGTCCCGTCTGTTCGCTCAAGGGGATGAAGTCCCCCGGCGGCACCATTCCCCGCTGGGGGTGCATCCAGCGCACCAGCGCCTCGGCGCCCTGGATCTGACCCGCCACATCCACCACGGGCTGGTAGTGCAGGCAGAACTCCATGCGCTCCAGCCCCTGGCGCACATCGGCCTCCAGGGCCGCGCGGGCCGACGCCTGGGCCTGCATGGCCGGGTCGAAAAAACTCATGGCGTTGCGGCCTTGGGCCTTGGCCTGGTACATGGCCATGTCGGCGCGTTGCAGCAGCTCCAGCACCGAGAGTTGCGCGTCCTGAAACAAGGCAATGCCGATGCTGGGCGGGCAATGCAGCTCCGCGCCTGTCAGCAGATAAGGCTGGTTGAGCTGCACCAGCACCTTTTGCGCCACGGCCTCTGCTTGCACGGCGGCCTCGCCGGCCTGCGTGTCCAGGCCTTGCAGCACTACGACAAACTCATCGCCCCCCAGCCGCGCCACGGTGTCGGTGGCGCGCACGCACTGGCACAGGCGGGCACCGGCCTGGCGCAGCAACTCGTCGCCCCATTCATGCCCCAGGGTGTCGTTCACGTCCTTGAAGTGATCCAGGTCCAGGTACAGCAACGCCCCATGGCTGGCGCTGCGGCCGCTGTGGGCCAGGGCCTGCTCCAGGCGCTCGATCAGCAGGCGGCGGTTGGGCAGGTGGGTGAGTTCGTCGTAAAAAGCCAGGCGCTGGATTTCAGCCTCGGCCTGCTTTTGGCGCGTGATGTTGCGCGCCACTCCCATGTAACCGGAGAAGTTCCCTGCGGCATCAAACACCGGTGCACCGCTCACACTCACCCAGACGACGCTGCCGTCCGGGGCCTGGCGCTGCAGCTCGAATTCATGGAATGGCTGGCGTGCGTGCAGCAGGGCACGGTGCTCGCGCCACTGCGCTTCACTGGCCACGGCGTCGGGCAACTCCCACCGTGCCAGACCCAGGTGCGCCTCGTACTGCAGGGCGAGGCTGTGGCGCGCGCTGCCCTCCAGGCGCACAAAGCGCAGCTCTGCGTCCTGCTCCCAGGACCAGTCGGAGGACAGGTGCGTGAGACTGCGCCAGCGTGCCTCGCTCTGGCGCAGCGCCTCCTGGGCGGCGAGGTAGTCGGTCACATCGGTGTAGGTGCGCACCCAGCCGCCATCGGGCAGCATGCGGGTGCGCCCCTCCAGGTAGCGGCCCTGCGCCGTACGCCGCAGATACACCTCTGGCGACTGGGTATGGTGGTTCTGGCCGCTGAAGAACGAGCCCAGGTAGCCACGCGATGCCGCATCCCAGCCAATGTAGGCTTCGTCGAAGTCGCCGCGGTCCTTCTGGAACCGCAACACCTCGTCCAGGGAGGGCTGGCGCTGCATCAGGTCGACCGGCAAGTCCAGCAGCTCCAGCACACGGCGGTTGTGCACCCGCACAAAGCCGTCACCGTCGATCAGCGCAATGCCCTGCGAAACGCTGTCCACCACACGCTGCAAGGTCAGCTGGGCTTCTTGCACGGTCTGGTGGTCTGGACTCTGGGGTTGCGCGCAGCCCAGCTCACGCAGGCATTGCAGCAGGGCCTCGGTGTCTCCCTCACGCACGCAATGCACCGGCCCCCAGGCCAGCGCCTGCCTGGCCCGCCAGTCCGGTGGCACCAGCAGCATCCAAGGTATATCCAGCCAACAGGCAGGCAAGGGCTGGGCCAGGGCGCGGCGCATTGTCCAGGGTAGCACCACTGCACCCACCGCGTGCTGCTCCAGCAAGGGCTGCGCTGCATCGAGCGAAGGGGCCTCCAGCCACTGCACATGGAGACCCACCTGGGAAGAAGCCGCCCGCAGCGCGCCGGTCAAGGCGCCGCCATCGTCGAGCAAGATGAGGATGGAGGGCATGGCGAAACCTAGTGTGGCGGCACGGACGCGCGGCAGTGGGGTGCGCGCGCCTTCATTATGCGGCGCCTGCCCTTGCCACAGCGCGGCTGTATCCATTTGTTTACACTGGCCGAGCCTCGCGCTTCGCGGGCTTTTCGCTTGTGTACCCTTCGGCCTATGACCACCCCCTTCAGCATTCAGGACTATCTGCGCGACCATATCCGCACGGTGCCCGACTGGCCCGCCCCAGGCGTGCAGTTCCGGGACATCACGCCGCTGCTTCAAAACCCCAAGGTGTTTCGTGTCCTGATCGATGCCTTTGTGCACCGTTACATGGACCCAGAATTGCGCCCCGATGTGGTGGCGGGGCTGGACGCGCGTGGTTTCATTCTGGGCGCCGTGGTAGCCTATGAACTGAACGTGGGTTTTGTGCCCATCCGCAAAAAGGGCAAGCTGCCCTTCACGACAGTGGAGGAAACCTACGAGCTGGAATACGGCAGCGCGACGGTCGAACTGCACACCGACGCTGTGCGCCCTGGCGACAAGGTACTGCTGATTGACGACCTGATCGCCACCGGAGGCACCATGATGGCGGGCAAGAAGCTGCTGGAAAAGCTCGGCGCCCAGGTGATGGAGGGCGCGGCCATCGTCGATCTGCCCGAACTGGGCGGCTCAGACCGTCTGCGCGAAGGCGGCCTGGCGTTGTTCACCCTGGTCGATTTCGCCGGGCATTGAGCCCGGCACGGCGCCGCTTACAAATCGCCGTACTGCGTGCCGCTGAGGCCTTGCGGACGCGAGTCAGGCATCTCGGTGTCTTCAAAATCCAGGCGATGGGGCTGAGGGCGGCTGGGGCCGGAACGCACAGGCACGCCCTGCGGGGCTGCCGCTGGGCGCGCAGCGCTGGCCAGCGCCTGCTTGAACGCGGCCACTTCGTCGGCCTCGATGGGATCAAAACGTGAACCTGCTGCCCGCTGTGGTGCGGTGGTGCCGGGCCGAGGCGCAGAAGCCTGCGCGGGAGCGGGCGCTGCCGACGCCACCGGCGCGGCCTGCGGCTTGGCCATGGGCATGGGCGCGCGCTGTGGTATGCCCACCGCCACATGGTCGTTGAGACGCCAATACACGGCGTTGACTGCGATGTCGTAGCGCGACTTGGCGGTCTGGGCAATCAGCGCCTCGATCTCGCTCAGGCGGGTGGTGTCGCCGCCGTATTCACGGGCGATGTCCATCATCACCAGAAACTGGCGGCCACGCTGATCCAGCGACAGCACCTTGAACTTGTAGCTCGCCGAAAGCACCGCTGCTTTCACCATGGCGTCTCGCACCACGGAATAGAGCAGCTCGCGCCGTTCCATGCGTTCGTTCTTGCGGTTGGCGGCATGGTCGACGGGCTGCGCTTCGAGCATGGGCTTGCCATCCCGGCCGGGCACCAGCGGAACGGTGGCGTCGGCGTTGAGCAAGCCTGTGGGCTCCATCGGCTTGGACTTGGCCGGTGCCTTTTTGGGCAAGAACCAGCTGAACAGTGACATGGCAGGCTTCCTCGAAGGGCTTCTGGTGGGGGTATCCGTAGCAATGCGCAAAGAGTGTAACTGCATGCCAGGCTCTCCTCGTTCGATAGGTAACCGGGATTTCCCTTGCCCGCCAGGGCGGGCGCGGCCTTCAGGTCGTGGCGACGCGGCGCTTGCGGTTGCCCAGGCGCTTGGCGAGCACAGCACCCGCAGCCATGACGACGGACAGCGCGATGGCTGGCTGGCGGTTGCTGAGCTCTGAAAAGCGCAGGGCGGTCAGGTTCCACAGCTTGCAGGCGGCGGCCGCCTGCACAGTGGCCCCACGCGGCCTGTGCGAAAAGAAGGCGCCTTCGCCCACGATCGAACCGGGGCTGACGAGCGCCATGCGCAAGCGGCCCTTTTCGTCCTCATAGTGGACGCTGAGGTTGCCGCTTTCCACAAAATAAAGCGTGCGGTCGTTGGCGCCCTGGTTGATGAGCAACTGCCCTGCGGCCAGGTGGCAGGGTTGGAGATAAGCGGAGAACAGCTCCCATTGCTCTGGCTTGAGCGGATTGCTCAGGCTGTCTTCCGCCGTGGCCTGGACGATGGCGTTGATCAGCCCTTGGATGTCCTGCTTGGTCAAGGTGGGGGTGGAGGCATTCATAGATTGACGAAGCTATCCGTATTGGCGCCTGTGCACAAGCACTGTTTACCCCTGCTTACACATCGCTGGGGCTCACTTGCCGATGCAGAAGCTGGAAAAAATAACGCCCAGCAAATCGTCCGAAGAGAACTCGCCCGTGATGTCGCTGAGCGCGTTCTGCGCCAGGCGCAGTTCTTCGGCCAGCAGATCCAGCGCCGGACCGCTGGCTTCGAGCTGCGCCACAGAGGCATCCAGGTGCTGCTGCACCACCTGCAAGGCTTGCACATGGCGTGCCCTGGCGATGTAAACCCCTTCGGGCGCAGCCTGCCAGCCCGCAATCTCCAGCAGGCGCTGACGCAGACGCTCCAGCCCCTGGCCCGTGCGGGCCGACAGCCGGATGCCGGCACCCTCGTCGGGCAGGCAGGTATCGGCCAGGTCCACACGATCACTCTTGTTCCACACATCGACCACCGGCACCAAGGGCGGCAGGCGCTGCGCCATCGTTTGGGCGATGGCGGCGTCGGCCTCCTGGTAGCCGGGCTCGGTGCAGCGCACCAGGTCATGCAAAAACAGCACGGCGTCGGCCTGCGCAATCTCATCCCAGGCGCGGGCGATGCCAATGCGCTCCACCTCGTCGTTGCTGTCGCGCAGACCGGCGGTGTCGATCACGTGCAGCGGAACGCCCTCGATCTGTATGGTCTGCTGCACCTTGTCGCGCGTGGTTCCCGCAATGGGGGTGACGATGGCCAGTTCGGCACCCGCCAGGGCATTGAGCAGCGAGCTCTTGCCAGCGTTGGGTTGCCCGGCAATCACCACCTTGATACCTTCGCGCAGCAGCGCGCCTTGGCGGGTGCGCTGCAGAACCCGCAGCACGTTTTGCTCTAAATTCGATAGCTGCCCGCGCGCATCTGCCTTGCGCAAGAAGTCAATTTCCTCTTCAGGAAAATCCAGCGTCGCCTCGACCAGCATGCGCAGGTGGATGAGCGCATCGCGCAGGGCGTGGATCTCCTGCGAGAACGCGCCACTGAGCGAGCGGCTGGCACTGCGCGCCGCAGCCTCGGTGCTGGCGTCGATGAGGTCGGCAATGGCCTCGGCCTGCGCCAGGTCGATCTTGTCGTTGAGAAAGGCGCGCTCGGTGAATTCCCCCGGCTGGGCCAGACGCAGGCCCGCCAGACGGGTCTGGCCGCTCGCAGGGGCGACTTCGGCCGCCGCCTCCAGGCAACGCGCCAGCAGCAATTGCAGCACCACAGGCCCACCGTGGGCCTGCAGTTCCAGCACGTCCTCGCCGGTGTAGGAATGCGGCGCCGGGAAGTACAAGGCCAATCCCTGGTCTATGGGCTGGCCCATCGCATCCCGAAAGGGCAGGTAGGTGGCCTCGCGCGGGCGCAGGGAACGACCGCACAGCGCCTGAACGAGGGGGCCGAGGCCCTTGCCGGAGATGCGCACGATGCCCACGGCCCCGCGCCCCGGGGCGGTGGCGATGGCAGCGATGGGATCCTGGTGGCGGGCGAGCATAGATGGATGGTAAATCGGCGCAACGCCAAAAACCGGCGCGGCCCAGGCGCGAGACACCGCGCAAGGGCCGCCCCGCCGCGCGGGTGTCGTCCCCCTTCCCGGCGAAGCCGAGAGAAGGGGGAAGCGGCGCAGCCGCTCAGGGGGTTGTTACTTGAATTTCGGCAGGTTGAACTGCGGCGGCACGCCCATGCGGGTGTTGATGATCCACTGCTGGGCGATGGACAGGATGTTGTTCGTCAGCCAGTACAGCACCAGACCCGCCGGGAAGAAGAAGAACATCACGCTGAAGATCAGCGGCATGAACCACATCATCTTGGCCTGCATCGGATCGGGCGGCGCGGGGTTCAGCGCCGTTTGCAGCAGCGTGCTCAGGGTCATCAGCACCGGCAGGATGAAGAACGGATCGGGAGCCGAGAGGTCATGCACCCAGCCAATCCACGGCGCATTGCGCATTTCCACGCTGGACAACAGCACCCAGTAGAGCGCGATGAACACGGGAATCTGAACCATGATGGGGAAGCACCCGCCCATCGGGTTGACCTTCTCCTCGCGGTAGATGCGCATCATCTCCTGCTGCATCTGCTGCGGCTTGTCCTTGTAACGCTCACGCATCTCGGTGATCTTGGGGTTGATGGCCTTCATCTTGGCCATGCTGGCGTAGGCCTTGGCATTGAGCCAGTAAAACGCGATCTTGAGCAGCAGCACCAGGGCGACGATGGCCCAGCCCCAGTTACCCAGCACTTTGTGCAGTTGGTCGAGCAGCCAGTAGAGCGGCTTGGACAGGATGGTCAGCCAGCCATAGTCCTTGACCAGCTCCAGGCCGGGAGCCAGGCTTTCCAGTTGCGTTTCCACCTGCGGGCCGATGAACAGACGCGACTCCTGCACCTTGCTGGCGCCGGGTGCAATGGCATCGAGCGGTGCAATCATGCCTGCGGAGTACAGGTTGGCATCCACCTTGCGCATGAAGAATTCGCGCCGCGCGCCTTCGGGCAACAGCCAGGCGCTTGCAAAGTAGTGCTGCACCATGGCCACGTAGCCGTCGCTGGCCTCCTTGGCAAAGTCGGCCTTGTTGTCCTCGATCTCCTTGAAATCGACCTTCTGGTACTTCTTGTCCTGCGTGTACACCGCGGGGCCAGTGAAGGTGGAATAGAACGAGGACTCACCCGCAGGCTTGTTGCCGTCGCGCACCAGTTGCAGGTAGAGCTTGGGCTCGACCGCTGCGGCGCCGGTGTTGATGACTTCGTGCTTGACCGCGATGTCGTAGGCGCCACGGCGCACAGTCCAGGTCTTGACCAGCTTGACACCACCCAGGTCAGGTGATTCAAAGCGCACGCTCAGCGCATCGGTGCCGTCGGTCAGGGCACGCGGACCGGGCTGCACCGCCATCACGGTTTTGTGGTTGGGGAGGGTGGCCGCACCAATCAGGCCGGTCTGGGCCACGTAGACGCGCTGCGAACTCTCGTCCAACAGCACGAAGTTCTTTTTGTCGCCCGCCAGGTCCGCATGCTGCAGCAGCTCGGCACGCACCAGCGAGCCGCCTTCAGAGTCGAAGCTCAGGCGCAGCACATCGGTGACGACCTCAAAACGCTCACGCGGCGCAGCGGGTGCAGCCGACACAGGCACCGCCGCCGAGGGACTGGCACCAGAAGTGGGCACCGAGGCCTGGCCTGCAGGTGTGCCCACAGGCGCTGCGGCATCTGCCTTGGCCGTGGCGGCTGGCGCCGACCCCGGGAAGAAGGTCGCGCTCTTGCCGTTGTGCAATTGCCATTTGTCCCACAGCAGGACCATGGAAAAACCGAATATCACCCACAGGATGGTGCGGCGGATGTCGTTCATGGAGACTTCTTTGGTGAGGAAGAGGTGGTTGTGGGCGGCATCAGCCGGGAGAACAGTCGCGTGGCGCGCGGCGCCTCCTGCGGCACCGGGTCATGTCCCCCGGCACACCAGGGGTGGCAGCGCCCCAGGCGGCACACGGTCAACCAGGCGCCACGCGCCGCGCCATGCTGCTCCAGCGCCTGCAGCGCATACACCGAGCAGGTGGGCTCAAAACGGCAGGCCGAACCGAGCCAGGGGCTCAGCAGCAGGCGGTAGGCCTTGACCAGCAGGATGAGCAGGCGCTGCATCATGGCGTGGGTGCGGCGTGCGAAACGGCTGCGGTCGACCCCGTAGCGCGGCAGGAGCGATCAAAGAGCTGGAGCAACTCGGCACGCACGGCACTGCACAGCGCATCGGAGCGCGCACTGACAAACTGCTTGCGGTCAAAGGCCGCGCGCAGACGCACCACATGCGCCGCGTGCGGCATGCGAGCGGCATGGAGGGTTGCGACGGCAAAAATCTGGCGCTTGATGGCGTTGCGCGTGACGGCACGGCGCGCCCAGCGCTTGGGCACCATGGCGCCCAGCCACACATCCTGCGCCCCGAACAGGGGGCGGGAATGGGGGTGCGCAGCGCCATCAGGCAGGCGCACGGAACCCTGCGCTGGAAGCACCAGACGGTGCAGCGCAAAGTGGGCGGTACGGGCCACCGTCTCGCCATCCAGTGTGGCCTGGAACTGCGGACGGGTCTTGAGCCGCTGCATGGAGGTCGCCCCCTGCGGTGGTTGCCGATGCAAACCAGGGTGCGGGCAGGCCCGGATGGCAGTCCTCAGACGGCCAGGCGCTTGCGGCCCTTGGCGCGGCGAGCGTTGATGACGGCACGACCGCCACGGGTCTTCATGCGCACCAGGAAGCCGTGGGTGCGGGCGCGGCGCGTCTTGGAGGGTTGGTAAGTGCGTTTCATGGGATTTCCTCTGGGGGTACGGGCTGCGCAAGTGCCTTGAGAACCGTCAGCGCCACGAAGGCGCCGGGGCCGCAAAAGCCGCGCAGAGGTGCTTCGCCTGAAATGACTTCAGGAAAAACCCGCGATTATCGCAGGCTTGGCAAGAACAGGCAATGGCCTGGCGTGCAAAACCCTTGAAAATCCCTCCGAGACCGCTGCACCCAGGGTCAACAGCCATTTGTGGATAACTTTTTTACAAGCTACAATCCGCAGCCCTCCAATGTTCCTCCTATCCACAACAAGAATTCCCGCAATGATCGAGGAACCCCAGCGTCCGACTTCCGAGCCCGCGTCGCACGAAGCCGGGCAGGCCCTGTGGCAGGCCTGCACCGAACAGCTCGCGCAGGAGCTCCCCACCCAGCAGTTCAACACCTGGATCCGGCCGCTGTCCGCCCAGGTGGCCGAGGACTTCTCGCGCGTCACGCTGCTGGTGCCCAACCGCTTCACCCTGGACTGGATTCGCGCCCAGTATGCGGGCCGCATTGCCGCGGCCCTGGAGGCCATCTACGGCCAGCCGGTAGCACTGGAGTTAGCGCTCGCTCAGCGGCAAGCCGTTGCCAGGACTCATGCGCCGCAGACTGCTCACACAGCCTCGGCCAGTGCGCCCACCCCTGCCGATGCCCCCTCTTCCGAAGACAGCGGCACCGAGCCGCTGCGCAGTCGGCTCAATTCAGCGCTCACCTTTGACACGCTGGTGGAGGGCACGGCCAACCGCATGGCGCGCGCTGCGGCCATGCACGTGGCAGGCATGCCGGGCCACCTGTACAACCCGCTGTTCATCTATGGCGGCGTGGGCCTGGGCAAGACCCACCTGGTGCACGCGGTAGGCAACAAGCTGTTGCAGGACCGGCCCGACGCCAAAGTTCTCTACATCCACGCCGAACAATTTGTTTCGGATGTGGTTAAGGCCTACCAGCGCAAGACTTTTGACGAATTCAAGCACCGCTACCACTCGCTGGACCTGCTGCTGATCGACGACGTGCAGTTCTTTGCCAACAAGGACCGCACGCAGGAAGAATTCTTCAACGCCTTCGAGGCGCTGCTGGCCAAGAAGAGCCACATCGTGATGACCTCGGACACCTACCCCAAGGGGCTGACGGCCATCCACGAGCGACTGGTGTCGCGCTTCGATTCGGGTCTGACGGTGGCCATCGAGCCGCCCGAGCTGGAAATGCGCGTGGCCATCCTGATCAACAAGGCCCGCGCGGAAGGTGCCGAAATGCCCGAGGAAGTCGCTTTCTTCGTGGCCAAGAACGTGCGCTCCAACGTGCGCGAACTGGAAGGCGCGCTGCGCAAGATCCTGGCGTATTCGCGCTTCAACCAGAAAGAAATCTCCATCCAGCTCGCCCGCGAGGCGCTGCGTGATCTGCTGTCCATCCAGAACCGGCAGATTTCTGTGGAAAACATCCAGAAGACGGTGGCCGACTATTACAAGATCAAGGTCGCCGACATGTACAGCAAGAAGCGCCCGGCCAGCATTGCCCGCCCGCGCCAGATTGCGATGTACCTGGCCAAGGAACTGACGCAAAAGAGCCTTCCGGAGATCGGAGAATTGTTCGGCGGGCGCGACCACACCACGGTTTTGCACGCAGTTCGCAAGATTTCGGGCGAGCGCCAGCAGCTGACCGAGTTGAACCAGCAGCTGCATGTGCTGGAGCAAACGCTCAAGGGCTGAGCCATGTGGCGCAGCGCAGCAGCCAAACGCTGCCCGGCACAGGGCAAAATGGCAGGATGTGCGGCGAGAAGAAGGCAGGATGCAGCCGCCGCTGCGCGCACCGTAACCAAAAACACCAGAGGTTGACATGATCGTCCTGAAGGCAACACAAGACAAGGTTCTCGCGGTTCTGCAATCGGTTGCTGGCATCGTCGAGCGCCGCCATACGCTGCCCATCCTGGCCAACGTGCTGATCCGCAAGACCGGCAATGCGCTGCAGTTCACCACCAGCGACCTGGAAGTGCAGATCCGCACCACCGCCGAGCTGGGCGGCGACACGGGCGACTTCACCACCACGGTGAATGCGCGCAAGGTCATCGAGGTGCTGCGCACCATGCCCGGCGACCAGACGGTGAGCCTGGAATCAAGCCAGGACAAGCTCCTCCTCAAGGGCGGCAAGAGCCGCTTTACGCTGCAGACCCTGCCCGCTGCCGACTTCCCGCTGGTGCAAGAGGCCGCCAACTTCGGCCCCGCCTTCAGCGTGCCGCAAAAGACGCTCAAGCACCTGCTGGGCCAGGTGGCGTTTGCCATGGCGGTGCAGGACATCCGCTACTACCTCAACGGCATCCTGTTCGTGGCCGAGGGCAAGACGCTCTCGCTCGTGGCCACCGACGGACACCGCTTGGCCTTTGCCAGTGCGGACCTCGACGTGGAGGTGCCCAAGCAGGAAGTCATCCTGCCGCGCAAAACCGTGCTGGAACTGCAGCGCCTGCTCAGCGACGCCGACGGCGCGCTGGAAATGCGCTTTGCCAACAACCAGGCCAAGTTCAGCTTTGGCGCGCTCGAATTCGTGACCAAGCTGGTCGAGGGCAAGTTCCCCGACTACAACCGCGTGATCCCGCGCAACCACCACAACAGCGTGACCCTGGGCCGCGCGCCGCTGCTGGCCAGCCTGCAGCGCACCGCCATCATGACCACCGACAAGTTCAAGGGCGTGCGCCTGAACCTGGAGCCCGGCCTGCTGCGCGTGGCCAGCAGCAACGCCGAACAGGAAGAGGCGGTGGACGAACTGGACATCGACTACGGCGGCGACGCGATCGAGATCGGGTTCAACGTGAGCTACCTCATCGACGCCCTGGCCAGCATGGAGCAGGACATGGTGCAGATCGCGCTGGCCGACGGCAACAGCTCGGCCCTCGTCACCCTGCCGGACAGCCAGAACTTCAAGTACGTGGTGATGCCCATGCGCATCTGATGCGCAGACACCCCACAGATTGCTATTAATTTTATAGCTGCTTGCGCTTTATAGACGTGCGCTAGAGCCCAATTTTGCACATAAACCGCAGACCCTAGTGGCCTGCCCAGACCCAAGCCCACCATGACCGCTGAGAACACCCCGCCCACCCCTGAAGACCAGGGCGCCCCCCGCGCCGAGCAGCCTGCGGCCGGTGGCAGCGAGGGCTATGGCGAAGGCGCGATCCAGATCCTGGAAGGCCTGGAGGCCGTGCGCAAGCGCCCCGGCATGTACATCGGCGACACGTCCGACGGCACCGGTCTGCACCACCTCGTCTTTGAGGTGGTGGACAACTCTATCGACGAAGCGCTGGCCGGGCACTGCGACGACATCGTGGTGACCATCCACACCGACAACTCCATCAGCGTGACCGACAACGGCCGCGGCATCCCCACGGGCGTAAAGATGGACGACAAGCACGAGCCCAAGCGCTCGGCCGCTGAAATCGCGCTGACCGAACTGCACGCGGGCGGCAAGTTCAACCAGAACAGCTACAAGGTCTCGGGCGGCTTGCACGGCGTGGGCGTGAGCTGCGTGAACGCATTGAGCAAATGGCTGCGCCTGATCGTGCGCCGCGACGGCAAGGTGCACCAGATTGAATTTGCACGCGGCTTTGTGCAGAACCGCCTGCTCGATACCGTGGACGGCTTCGAAGTCTCGCCCATGAAGGTGACCGGCCCCACCGAAAAGCGCGGCACCGAGGTGCATTTCCTGCCCGACACCGACATCTTTCAGCAAAACCACGAGTTCCACTACGAGATCCTGGCCAAGCGCCTGCGCGAGCTCTCGTTCCTGAACAACGGCGTGCGCATCCGCCTCAAGGACGAGCGCGACGGCCGCGAGGACGACTTTGCCGGCAGCGGCGGTGTGATGGGCTTTGTGCAGTTCATCAACGCCAACAAGAAGGTGCTGCACCCCACCGCCTTCCACGCCACGGGCACCCGCCCAGCCGACACCTATGGCGGCATTCCCGGCACCGAAATCGGCGTGGAAGTGGCCATGCAGTGGAACGATGGCTACAGCGAACAGGTGCTGTGCTTCACCAACAACATCCCGCAGCGCGACGGCGGCACCCACCTCACCGGCCTGCGCGCCGCCATGACGCGCGTGATCGGCAAGTACATCGAAACCAACGAGCTGGCCAAGAAGGCCAAGGTCGAGGTCAGCGGCGACGACATGCGCGAAGGCCTGTGCTGCGTACTCAGCGTGAAGGTGCCCGAGCCCAAGTTCAGCAGCCAGACCAAGGACAAGCTCGTCTCCAGCGAAGTGCGCGCCCCGGTGGAAGACATCGTGGCCAAGTCCCTGGCCGAATACCTGGAAGAACGCCCCAACGACGCCAAGATCCTCTGCGGCAAGATCATTGACGCCGCCCGCGCCCGCGAGGCCGCGCGCAAGGCCCGCGAAATGACGCGCCGCAAGGGCGTACTCGACGGCTTCGGCCTGCCCGGCAAGCTGGCCGACTGCCAGGAAAAGAACCCCGAGCTCTGCGAAATCTACATCGTCGAGGGTGACTCCGCCGGCGGCTCGGCCAAGCAGGGCCGCGACCGCAAGTTCCAGGCCATCCTGCCGCTGCGCGGCAAGATCCTGAACGTGGAAAAGGCGCGCTACGAAAAGCTGCTCACCAGCAACGAAATCGTCACCCTCATCACCGCGCTGGGCACCGGCATTGGCAAGGCCAGCGCGGAAAGCGGCAAGAGCGGCAGCGACGACTTCGACGTGGCCAAGCTGCGCTACCACCGCATCATCATCATGACCGACGCCGACGTGGACGGCGCGCACATCCGCACGCTGCTGCTGACCTTCTTCTACCGCCAGATGCCCGACCTGGTGGAGCGCGGCCACATCTACATCGCCCAGCCGCCGCTGTACAAGGTCAAGAGCGGCAAGGAAGAGCTGTACCTGAAAGACAGCCCGGCCCTGGACCAGTACCTGCTGCGCATCGCCCTGAAGGACGCCAGCGTGAGCACCGGCGGCGCCAACCCCCAAGTGCTGGCAGGCGACACCCTGGCCGAACTGGCACGCAAGCACCAGACCGCCGAGGCTGTGATTGCCCGCCTGTCGGCCTTCATGGATCAGGAAGCCCTGCGCGCCATTGCCGACGGCGTGGCCGTCAAACTCGACACCCTGGAAGAAGCCCAGGCCAGTGCCACGGCCATGCAGGCCAAGCTGGCCGAACTCAGCACCACCGGCATGCCGCCCGAAGTGGCTGGTGAATTCGACGCCCGCACCGACAAGCCCCTGCTGCGCATCAGCCGCCGCCACCATGGCAACATCAAGAGCAGCGTCATCACGCAAGACTTTGTGCACGGTGCCGACTACGCCGCCCTGGCCGAAGCCGCCGAAACCTTCCGCGGCCTGCTGGCCGAAGGCGCCAAGGTGATGCGCGGGGAGGGTGAGAAGCAGAAGGAAGAAAAGGTCAGCGACTTCCGCCAGGCCATGAAGTGGCTGATCAGCGAAGCCGAACGCACCACCGCCCGCCAACGCTACAAGGGGCTGGGCGAAATGAACCCCGAGCAGCTGTGGGAAACGACGATGGACCCCAACGTGCGCCGTTTGCTGCGCGTGCAGATTGATGATGCGATTGAGGCAGACCGGGTGTTCACGATGCTGATGGGGGATGAGGTGGAGCCCCGCCGGGACTTCATTGAAACCAACGCCTTGCGCGCTGGAAACATCGACGTTTGACGAAAACGATTCACCATGGAGGGACTTGCAAAATTCAAAACCGCAACATGGCGGAAACACTTCGGTGCTCAATATTTGAGCACTTTGCGGTTGTCAGGAAGAATGCGCAGCGCTATCGCATCGATTCCCCCGTGGGTGACCCGCAGTGCTCCCT
>JAKLLE010000066.1 GCA_023150295.1 Giesbergeria sp.
GGGTAGTATTCATGGGCGGGCACCAAGTTCAGACTTCGATACCCTGATCTTCCAGCCTTTTGGGCGGTGCCCGCAACTTTTTTTGCGCCTCACGCAGAGGCAAATTCGGCTGGGTTGAGGAATTCTGCAAGTCCCTCGATTGTGAACCACCACAGAACGGGGTAAGGTGCCCCTTGCGACCGCCACCAAGAAAGAACCGCCCCATGCCCGCCCACAACCCCTTCAAGACCGCCCTCGCCGCCCGCCAGCCCCAGATCGGCCTGTGGCTCTCCATGGCCGAGCCCTATCTGGCCGAGGTGGCCGCCACGGCGCGCTACGACTGGCTGTTGATCGACGGCGAGCACGCGCCCAACGACCTGCGCAGCATGCTCGCGGCGCTGCAGGCCATCCAGGGCTACCCCGATTCGCACGCCGTGGTGCGCGTGCCGCAGGGCGACACGGCACTCATCAAGCAAGTGCTCGACATCGGCGCCAAGACCCTGCTCGTGCCCATGGTGGACACCGCCGAGCAGGCGCGCGCCATCGCGGCGGCCACGCAATACCCGCCGCGCGGCGTGCGCGGCGTGGGCAGCGCCGTGGCGCGCTCGTCGCTGTGGACGGCGCGCGCCGACTACATGGACGTGGCCGACGACGAAATCTGCCTGCTGGTACAGGCCGAGACGGTGACCGCCATGCGCAACCTGCGCGAGATTTGTGCCGTGGACGGCGTGCACGGCGTGTTCATCGGCCCAGCGGACCTGTCGGCGTCCATGGGCCACCGCAGCAACCCTGGCCATCCCGAGGTGCAGGCCGCCATCGAGGGCGCCATCGCCACCATCGTCGCCAGCGGCAAGGCGGCGGGCATCCTCACCTCCGACCCGGCGCTGGCCGAGCGCTACCTGCAGCTGGGCTGCACCTTCGTGGCCGTGGGGGTGGACGTGCTGCTGTTCGCCCACGCGGCGCGGCAGTTGCGCGCCCGGTTTGGCGGTGGTGCACCGTCAACGCACACACCCGGCACCACCTACTGACGGTCAGGTGGGCAACGCCCAAAGCGTTCCAACCCATCCCATGCCGAACGCACTGGCGGCCGTTCCAGCGGATGGGCGAGACCGACCTCGGCCAGGGTGTAACCACCCCGGCCGTAGTTGCACGCGGCGCAGGTGACGACGATGTTCGAGAGTTCGTTGCCGCCGCCCTGGGCATGCGGCAGCAGGTGGTCGTATTGCGCCCACAGGGCGAAAAACGCGGCATGCCGCTCCGCATTGCGCTTGCCCCAGCGCAGCGCCTGGGGGTAGGCTCTCCGAATGCGCTCACGCACTTCGGGACGGATGACAGGAATGCCGCAGAACCGGCAGTGAAAACCATCGCGCGCATGCAGTTGGCAGCGCTCCTGCGCATTGGGCATGCGCGCGGCCACCCGGTGCTCGCTCGCAAGGGTGGGGGTGCCGGAGGAGTGAATGACGACGTAGGGGCTGTTCTTGCCCAGGATGGACTCGACCCAAGCGGCCACCGGCGGCATGTCGGCCCGTCGGATCAAGGCCTCCGCCTGCGCCGCGTTTCCCAGAAGGTGGGCTGTTACCGCCGCGTCCAGCAGCGCGGCAGCCTCCGCAATGTCCGGGATCGCATCACGGAAGCAGACCCGCAGGGGTGCGTTGCCGCTCAATCAGCTGCCCGCCACCTTCATGCGGTTGATGAGCACCGAGCCCACCGTCTTGGCGCCGTAGGCAAAGGCGTCGGCGCCCACGGCCTCGATGCCTTTGAACATGGTCTTGAGGTTGCCTGCGATGGTGATCTCGTGCACGGGGAAGGCGATCTGGCCGTTTTCCACCCAGAAGCCGCTGGCGCCGCGCGAGTAGTCGCCCGTCACGTAGTTCACGCCCTGGCCCATGAGTTCGACGATGAACAGGCCGGTGCCCAGCTTTTGCAGCATGGCCTCCAGGTCATCGCCCTTCTTCGTGCGGCGCGAGGTCAGCACCAGGTTATGCGAACCGCCGGCGTTGCCGGTGGTCTTCATGCCCAGTTTGCGTGCCGAGTAGCTGCTGAGGAAGTAGCCCTCCACGCGCCCGGCATCCACCACCTTGCGCGCCTGCACGCGCACGCCCTCCTCATCAAACGGCGAGCTGCCCTTGCCGCGCAGCACGAAGGGGTCTTCAAGGATGTCGATGTGCTTGGGAAACACCGGCTTGCCCAGCGAATCGACCAGGAAGCTGCTCTTGCGGTAGAGCGCGCCGCCACTCACCGCCTGCACGAACGAGCCCAGCAGCCCGGCGGCCAGGGGCGATTCGAACAGCACCGGGCATTCGGTGGTGGGGATCTTGCGGCTGCCCAGGCGGCTCAGGGCGCGCTGGGCGGCGTAGCGGCCCACGGCGGCGGGCGAAGCCAGCTCGGACGCACTGCGCTGCGAGCTGTACCAGGCGTCGCGCTGCATCTCGCCGTGCTTGCCAGGCAGCGAGGCGATGGGAGCGACCGACATGCTGTGGCGCGAGGTGGCGTAGCCACCGCGAAAGCCCCGCGTGTGTGCACTGAAAAAATGGCTCTGCTGCGCCGAAACGCCCGCGCCTTCGCTGTTGGTGATGCGCTTGTGTGTGGACAGTGCCGCAGCCTCGCACTCCAGCGCCAGGCGCGCGGCCTCTGCGCTGTCGATGGGCCAGGGATGGAACAGGTCCAGGTCGCGGTGCTCGGCGGCGGGGGCAATGTCGTCGGCCTCGGGCAGGCCTGCCACCGGGTCCTCGGCGGTGAAGCGGGCAATGTCGTAGGCTGCCTGCACGGTGCGTTCGATGGCGGCCTCGGAAAAGTCAGACGTGCTGGCGTTGCCGCGCCGATGGCCCAGGTACACCGTCACGCCCAGGGATTTGTCGCGGTTGCGCTCCACGGTCTCCAGCTCACCCTTGCGCACGCTGACCGACAGGCCGCAGCCCTCGGAGGCCTCGGCTCCGGCGTCGGTGGCGCCCAGCGTGCGCGCATGGCGCAGGGCAAGATCCACCAGGTGTTCAAACTGGGCGCGGGAATGGCTGAAGCCGGTATCAGAATGCGTATGGTTCATGGCGGCAGCTATGATACTTGCCACTGCGGCCCTGCGCCGCGCGGAGCAGCATCGCACCGCCACGGCCCCGGCCAGCCCTCTTTTCCCCACCCATTGCACCATGTCACGCAAACCCAAAAAAGGCTACTTCGTGAAAGGCCAGTTCGTTGCCGAAGGCAGCGAGCTGGACTTGCAGCTCAAGGCTGAACTCAAGGGCACCGATACCAGCCGAACCGACCTCAAGCGCGAAAGCGATGAGCTGCAGGAGCTGGGCAAAGACCTGCTCAGCCTGCGCGCCGATCTGTTCCAGCGCCTGCAACTCCCCGAAACCCTGGTGCTGGCCCTGGGCGAAGCCCGGCGCATCACCAATTTCGAGGGCAAGCGCCGCCAGATGCAGTACGTGGGCAAGCTCATGCGCAAGCTCGACGAAAGCACCGTGCAGGCCGTGCGCGAGGCGCTGTCCGAGCAGCGCAGCGGCCCCGCGCGCGAGACCTTGGCCCTGCACCAGGCCGAACACTGGCGCGACGAGCTCATCGCCCGCGATGGCGCCCAGGCCGAGTGGATCGCCCAGTTCCCGGACACCGACATCCAGCAGTTGCGCGCCCTGGTGCGCCAGGCACGCAAAGACGCCCTGCCCGCGCACGAAGCCGCTGTGGCCCAGTCCCAGGGCCAAGCCCCCCGCAAGGGCCGCGCCTACCGCGAACTGTTCGCCCTGCTGCGCACCCAGCTGAGCGCCCAGGCCGACGACACCCCCGACCACAGCGCCGACGCCGACGAGCCCAATGACTGAAGCCCTTGCACCCCACGCGCCGGTGCGCATCGGCATCGTCTCCATCAGCGACCGCGCCAGCACCGGCGTGTACGAAGACAAGGGCCTGCCCGCGCTGCAGGACTGGCTGGCACGCGCACTGCACAACCCCATCGAATTTGTGCCTCGCCTGATCCCCGACGAGCGCGAGCGCATCAGCGCCACGCTGATCGAGCTGGTGGACCAGCACCACTGCAGCCTGGTGCTGACCACCGGCGGCACCGGCCCCGCCCTGCGCGACGTGACCCCCGAAGCCACCCTGGCCGTGGCCCACAAGGAGATGCCCGGCTTTGGAGAGCAAATGCGCCAGATCAGCCTGCGCTTTGTGCCCACCGCCATCCTCTCGCGCCAGGTGGCGGTCATCAGGAATCAGAGCCTCATCATCAACCTGCCCGGTCAACCCAAGGCCATTGCCGAAACGCTGGAAGGCCTGAAAGACGCAAACGGCCAGCCGCTGGTGCCCGGCATCTTTGCGGCGGTGCCCTACTGCATCGACCTGATCGGCGGGCCGTACCTGGAGACAGACGCCACGGTATGCAAGGCCTTCCGGCCCAAGAGTGCGGTGAGGCCGCCTGGGGGCTGAAGCGGCACGACCACGCCGGTCAGCCAATCCGTCTGAAAACCGTTGCCATCGCAACTGTCTTTGAATCGCCCCGGCTTGTCTAGACACTTTTGAGCCGTTGGGAATGTCGCTGTTCGAACTCTACAGGGGATAGGCCTGCCGCCGATGAATGACGGCGCTGTGAGTTGTAGAACATTTCGATGTAGTTGAAGATATCCGCTCGCGCATCGTCACGGGTTGTATAGACCCGCCTACGGATGCGTTCGCGCTTAAGCAACTGGAAGAAGCTCTCGGCCACAGCGTTGTCGTGGCAGTTGCCACGCCGGCTCATGCTGCTGACCAGGTTATGGTCGCGCAGGAAAGTCTGCCACTCGTGGCCAGTGAACTGGCAGCCTTGATCAGAATGAACCATGACAGGCGCATGCGGCTGGCGGCGCCATAGTGCCATCAGCAGTGCATCGAGGACCAGGCTCGTGTCAATGCGGCTACCCATGGACCAGCCCACTACTTGGCGCGAGAACAGATCGACCACAACCGCCAGGTACAACCAGCCTCCGTGGGTTCGGATGTAGGTGATGTCGGTGACCCAGGACTGATTGGGCTCGGCCACCTTGAACTGGCGCTACAGGTGGTTCGGCGCGACCACTGCAGGCTTGCCACCTCGCATCCCAGGTCTGTGCCCGTGGAAGGGCCAGGCCACGTACTTCTCGCTGCTGGTGGACGGAGAGTTGAATCCCGAGGCCGCCTGGACCTACGCCGACCCCAAGCCCGAGGCCGAAATGGTGCGGGGCCGCGTGGCGTTCTGGAAGGGTGTCAGCGTCACCTGACTCCCCTCGGGTTATCCCGCCCTGCGCGGGACAATCGTGTGGACAACTCTGGACAAGCCTTGTATAGGGAATGCAAGTGCTTGATTCATAAGGCCCCGCAGCAGATTGCCCGATTTTTGTGCAGGCCATTGCACCGCGCGCACCACTTATCCCGGCTGCCGCTGGACAATCCTGTGGATAAATCCGGACAAGCGCTGTATGACGAAGCTAAGTCTTTGATTTTCAAGGCGCCTCTCTGCACTGCCTGTTTTTGTAGCACCCTCGGCACGGCGTTTGCCGCCTCGGCAGCAGGGCTGCTTTGACACTCCGATGCTATCAAATTGATAGCTACCAGCGCTTGATACATAAGCGCTGGATCCCATTTTTATGCCAAATGCCTCGTACAACCCGGCCGCCGAGCGCAACCAGCCGCCCATCCTGCAGGTGCTGAGCGCCCTGCCGCTGGCCTGGGCGTGCCAGCCATCCACCCCTTGAACTGTCCCCCATGAACACTCCCACCGTGCCCTTTTTCACCGCCGTGGTCGAGCCCGACGGCCTGCAATGCGACGCCTGGCCCGAACAACCCCTGCTGCTCTCGATGGAACAAGGCGGCATCGATTGGCCCAGTTCCTGCCGCAACGGCACCTGCCGCACCTGCATAGGCCATCTGTCCCAGGGACGGGTGCGCTACGCCATGGAGTGGCCGGGCCTCACCCCCGAGGAACGCGCCAGCGGCTGCGTGCTGCCTTGTGTGGCCTACCCCGAGTCCGACGTGGTGCTGCAGGCGCCGGCCATCTGACCGGGCTTGCGCGACACAAACCCGCCCGCACTGGACTAAAATGCCTTCCTTTGGCCCGCGTGCGCACAGCGCCGCGGCCCACCGTGCGGCAGCGCCGCATCGCATGTTCTTTGGGACGCTCTCGGAGCCCGCCTCCGCACCGCGCCAGCACCGGGGAACCTGCGCTGCGGCCTGTCCCCCTGCGGCCCACCGACGAAAGCCCTCCCCGCATGACGCCCCCCCTCCCCCCCGCCCCCATTTCCCCGGTACATGACATCGTGGCCGAGATGCGCGCCGGGCGCATGGTCATCCTCGTGGACGAGGAAGACCGCGAAAACGAAGGTGACCTCGTTCTGGCCGCCGACCATGTCACGCCCGAGGCCATCAACTTCATGGCCCGCTTCGGCCGCGGCCTGATCTGCCTCACCCTCACGCGCGAGCGCTGCGAGTTTCTCAAGCTGCCCCCCATGGCCGCACGCAACGGCACCGTGTACAGCACCGCCTTCACCGTCTCGATCGAGGCGGCCGAAGGCGTGACCACCGGCATCTCGGCCGCCGACCGCGCGCGGACCGTGCAAGTGGCCGTGGCCAAGGACAGCCAGCCCAGCGACCTGGTCCAGCCCGGCCACATCTTCCCGCTGCAGGCGGTGGACGGAGGCGTGCTCATGCGCGCAGGCCATACCGAAGCGGGCTGCGACCTGGCCGCGCTGGCTGGCTGCAGCCCCGCGGCCGTGATCTGCGAGATCATGAAGGACGACGGCACCATGGCGCGCCTGCCTGACCTGCAGGTGTTTGCGGCCGAACACGGCATCAAGATCGGCACCATCGCCGACCTGATCGAGTACCGCAGCCGCACCGAATCGCTGGTGGAAAAAGTGGGCCAACGCACGCTGCACACCAGCTACGGCGAGTTCACCGCCCACGCCTTCCGCGACCAGCCCAGCGGCGCCGTGCACCTGGCCCTGGTCAAGGGCCAGTGGAGCAAGGACGATGTGGTGCCCGTGCGCGTGCACGAGCCGCTGTCGGTGCTGGACGCACTGGAACTCAACCGCTCCATGCACTCCTGGGGGCTGGACACCAGCCTGCACTACATCGCCAACCAGGGCCGTGGCGTGGCCGTGCTGCTCAACTGTGGCGAAAGCGCCGCGCAGCTGCTGGCCCAGTTTGAAGGCACGGCCCGTGCGGCCCAGGCCCCCGAGCGCGGCCGCATGGACCTGCGCACCTACGGCGTAGGCGCGCAGATCCTGCGCGAATGCGGCGTGCACAAGATGCAGCTCATGGGCCAACCCCGCCGCATGCCCAGCATGGCGGGCTACGGACTCGAAATCACCGGCTACATCCCCAAAGAATAAAGAACCAAGGAACCCACCATGTTTGGCGCAGAAAAAGGAACGGGCGACCGGCTCGACGGCAAGAAGCTGCACATCGGCATCGTGCAGGCCCGCTTCAACGAGAGCATCACCAACGCCCTGGCGGCGGCCTGCCGTGCCGCGCTGCTGGACCTGGGCGTGCAGGAAAAGCACATCACCCACGTGCTGGTGCCCGGCGCGCTGGAAGTGCCCGTGGCGCTGCAGGCCCTGGCCGAGCGCGACGAGTTCGACGCGCTGATCGCGCTGGGCTGCATCATCCGTGGCGAAACCTACCACTTCGAGCTGGTGGCCAACGAGTCGGGCGCAGCTGTCTCGCGCATCGCGCTGGACTACCACCTGCCCGTGGCCAACGCCATCCTGACCACCGAGAACCTCGACCAGGCCGTCGCACGCCAGACCGAGAAAGGCCGCGACGCCGCCTACGTGGCCGTGGAAATGGCCAACCTGCTGGACGAGCTGTCATGAGCGAGCACAACGCCACCCCCGACACTCCGGCCCCCAAGCAAAAGCGCACCGGCCTGACCAGCACCGGCGCGCGCAAGGCCGCCGCCAAGTCCAACCGCACCCGTGCGCGTGAGTTTGCCCTGCAGGCGCTGTACCAGCACCTGGTGGGCCGCAACGAGGCCACGGCCATCGACCTGTTCACGCGCGACCTGGCGGGCTTTCACAAGGCCGATGCGGCGCACTACGACGCGCTGCTGCACGGTTGCATTGAAGGCGCGACGGGCCTGGATGCCCTGATCACCCCGGTGCTGGATCGCACGCTGGCGGAAGTCTCGCCCATCGAACATGCGGTGATGTGGATCGGCGTGTACGAACTGCAGCACTGCCTGGACGTGCCCTGGCGCGTGGTGCTCAACGAGTGCATCGAACTGGCCAAGGAGTTTGGCGGCACCGACGGACACAAGTACGTCAACGGCGTGCTCGGCAGCCTGGCGCCCAAGCTGCGGCCCGACGAGGTGCAGGCCGATTCCGCCAACCGCAAGTAACGCCCCCACGCCTGACTGAAGCGCCATCTCGCCCCCGGCGCCCTGGTCGTCACCCCAGACTCCGCCGCCGCTGGCGCGGCCCCTGCCATGAAGACATCCACCCGCGCTGCGCGCATCGAACCGTTTTATGTGATGGAGATCGCCAAGGCCGCCCAGGCCCTGGCGGCAGAAGTGGCGGGCAGCAGTTCGCCCATGATCTTCCTGAACATTGGCGAACCCGACTTCACCGCCCCACCCCTGGTGCAGGAGGCTGCAGCCAAGGCCGTGCGTGATGGCGCCACACAGTACACCCAGGCGCTGGGCATTGCGCCGCTGCGCGAGCGCATCAGCGACTGGTACGCGCAGCGCTTTGGCGTTCAGGTGCCGGCGCGGCGCATCGCCATCACGGCGGGCGCCTCGGCCGCGTTGCAGCTGGCCTGCCTGGCCTTGATCGACGCGGGCGACGAGGTCTTGATGCCCGACCCCAGCTACCCCTGCAACCGCCACTTCGTGAGCGCAGCCGAGGGCACGGCGGTGCTGATCCCCACCACGGCCGCCGAGCGCTTCCAGCTCAGCGCCGAGAAAGTGCGCGCCGCCTGGGGCCCCAAGACGCGCGGCGTGCTGCTGGCCTCGCCCTCCAACCCCACGGGCACCTCGATCGCGCCCGAGGAGCTGCGCCGCATCCACGGCGTGGTGCAAGAGCATGGCGGCATCACGCTGATCGACGAAATCTACCTCGGCCTGTCCTACGAAGAACAGTTCGGCCATACGGCGCTGGCCATCGATGACGACATCATCAGCATCAACAGCTTCAGCAAGTACTTCAACATGACCGGCTGGCGCCTGGGCTGGATGGTGGTGCCCGAAGCACTGGTGCCCGTGGTCGAGCGCCTGGCGCAAAACCTGTTCATCTGCCCCAGCACCATCGCGCAGCACGCAGCGCTGGCCTGCTTCGAGGCCGAGAGCTTGGCCGAATACGAACGCCGCCGCGCCGAGTTCAAGGCCCGGCGCGATTACTTCATCCCCGCGCTGCAAAGCCTGGGCCTGCAGGTGCCGGTGATGCCCGATGGCGCCTTCTACGCCTGGGCCGATTGCAGCGCCGCCTGCGAGCGCCTCGGCGTGAACGGAAGCTGGGACCTGGCCTATGCCCTCATGCGCCAGGCCCACCTGGCCGTGACCCCTGGGCGTGACTTTGGCACGCACGACCCGCAGCGCTATGTGCGTTTTTCCACCGCCAACTCCATGGCCCAGTTGCAGGAAGCCGTGGCACGCCTCCAACCCCTGTTGGCGTAAGGTGGCCATGGCATTCCAGCTCCCCATCCGCATCTACTGGGAGGACACCGATGCCGGTGGCATCGTGTTCTACGCCAACTACCTCCGGTTCTTCGAGCGCGCGCGCACCGAATGGCTGCGCTCCTTCGGGCTGTCGCAGCAGGTTCTGCGGGAACAAACGGGCGGCATGTTTGTCGTAACCGACGTGCGCTTGCGCTACCTGCAGCCCGCCCGTCTGGACGATCAACTTTTGGTCACAGCAAATTTGCAGGAAAAAGGCCGCGCCTCCTTGACAATCGGGCAGCAGGCGCTATTAAATCGAGAGCATATGAACCCCAGCGAACCGGTCTTGCTGAACGAAGCGACGGTACGCATCGGCTGGGTGGATGCGGCCACCATGCGCCCGTCCCGCATCCCCGCCACCATCCTGGAACGAATTGCATGAATGCCCAAGACATGTCCATCCTGAACCTGGTGCTGCACGCCAGCTGGGTGGTTCAACTCGTGATGCTGCTGTTGCTGTGCGTATCGGTCGCCAGCTGGGCGGCCATTTTCCGCAAGCTGTTTGGCCTCAAGCGCGTGCGCTCGCTGAACGACGAGTTCGAGCGCGAGTTCTGGTCCGGCACCAGCCTCAACGACCTGTACGCCAGCGCCGTGCAAAACGCCAAGAACGCCGGCCCCATGGAGCGCATTTTTGCCAGCGGCATGCGCGAATACCAAAAGCTGCGCGAGCGCCGCATCAGCGACCCCGGCACCCTGCTCGACGGCGCACGCCGCGCCATGCGCGCCAGCTTCCAGCGCGAGATGGATGTCGTGGAGTCGAACCTGTCCTTCCTGGGCTCGGTCGCATCGGTCAGCCCCTACGTGGGCCTGTTCGGCACGGTGTGGGGCATCATGCATGCCTTCACCGGCTTTGCCGGCATGGAGCAGGTCACCTTGGCCAACGTGGCCCCCGGTATTGCCGAGGCGCTGGTGGCCACCGCCATCGGCCTGTTTGCCGCCATACCGGCCGTGGTGGCGTACAACCGCTTTGCGCGCGACATCGACCGCGTGGCCATCCACCAGGAGACCTTCATCGAGGAGTTCTCCAACATCCTGCAGCGCAACCTGGGCGCGCACCCGGCCCACAGCCCCTCGGGCCACTGAACCGCGCAAGGAGCCCTACATGCCCACCATGGCCTCCCGCAGTGGCAGTCGCCGCCGTTCGATGAACGAGATCAACATGGTGCCCTTCATCGACGTGATGCTGGTGCTGCTCATCATCTTCATGGTGACCGCGCCCATGCTCACGCCGGGGGTGGTCGATGTGCCCAAGGTGGGCAAGGGTGCCAAGCCGCCCAAGGAGTTTGGCCAGGTGGTGGTGCTCAAGGACGGCAGTGTCCGGCTCAAGACGGGCGGCAGCGAGCGTGCCGTGACCACCCAGGAGCTGGGCAGCCTGGCCGCCCAATGGCAAAAGGGCCAGGCCGAGACACCGCCGGTCATCATCAGTGCCGACAAGGGCGTGTCCTACGAAACCGTCATGAAGGCCATGGACGCACTGCAAAAGGCCGGTGTCCAGCGCGTCGGCCTGTCCGTCAAGCAAGGCGGCTGACCCGGTATGCACGCCCACGACGACCGCGACGAGCTGGCCCCACCCACACCCCCTGCGCGCCTGCGTGCGATTGCGCTGGCCGTGCTGGCGCATGTGCTGCTCATCGTGGCCCTGACCTGGGGCGTGCACTGGAAGACCAGCACCGACCAGCCCGCCGTGCAGGCCGAACTGTGGGCCGCCGTGCCCCAGCAGGCAGCGCCCCGCGCCGACCCGCCACCCGAACCCACCCCTCCCCCGCCCCCGGTCGTCGCCCCGCCGCCCCCTCCGCCACCACCCCCTGTGCGGCAGGCCGAGCCCGACACGCGCGAGGCCGATCTGGCCATTGAGCGGGAAAAGAAGCGCCTGGAGAAAGAGCGCAAGGAACGCGAGCAATTGCAAGAGCGCAAGGCGCAGGAACAGAAAGACAAGGAAAAGCAGCGCGAGAAGGAGCGCTTGGACAAGGAGCGCCAGGAAAAGGACAAACGCCTGGCCGAGGAAAAGAAGCAAAAGGAAGCCGAAGCCAAGCGCAAGCAGGAGGCCATCGAGAAGGCCAATGCCCAGGCCGCCGAGGAGCGGCGCCGGGATACCATACGTCGCATGCAGGGCCTGGCGGGCGCCACAGGCGGCGAAAACGCCACCGGCACGGCCCTGCGCGATGCCGGTCCCTCGGGCAGCTACGGTGGCAAGGTGGCCGCCAAGGTCAAACCGAACATCATCTACCCCGACGCCATCACCGGCAACCCACGGGCCGAGGTGGAGGTGCGCGCCGCGCCCGACGGCACCATCACCAGCACCCGGCTGGTCCAGTCCAGCGGCAACAAGGCCTGGGACGACGCCGTGCTGCGCGCCCTGCAAAAGACCGAAACCCTGCCCCGCGACGTGGACGGCCGCGTGCCATCCTCGCTGGTCATCGGTTTCCGCCCCAAGGACTGAGAGGCTGAGAGTCTTTTGCCTATGCCCGCCTTGCACGCAAAAACACCCCTGCTCGTCGTTGCAAATGCTCGCCATAGCCCGCGCTATGGCTGCGCTTTGCGCCTCGATCAGCGGCGCTTTGACGCGCCTTTCGGGCACGGGCAAAAAATTCTCAGCCTCTGAGCCTTTCACCGCTGGGTGCTCCATGGCGGCCGCACACACTCTTGCAGCCAGACGAGGTGATGGGGGGGCAGGTCAAAAAAGCCGAGCCGCGCGAGAAACCTGGGCGTCGGTGCGCGAACGGCTGTTCAACGTGGGCAAACATGCCACGCCACGCGAGATCGTTAGCGTGCTGATGCTGGTTGACGTGAACAACATCTGCGACCTGTTGCAGCCGTCTGGAGAATCTGCCGCATGGCGCCAAAGCTGCTCAGCGCTATGGCGCCATTCGTGAAGGCCTGGAGAAAACCGGGCAGCCGATTGGTGTCAACGATCTGCACATCGCCGCCCATGCGCGCAGCGAGGGGCTTGTGGTGGTGACCAACAACGTCGGCGAGTTTGCCCGCGTCCCTGCCCTGCAGGTAGAAAACTGGGTTCAGTCACGCAACTGAATCGCACAGTGGCACAGCACGCAACCTCCTGAATGCGGATGCGGTCGCCGTTGCGCATGAGGCCTATGGCGCCGTCCGCAGCGGCCTCGGGCGAGCAGTGGCCGATCGACAGGCAGGACGTGCCGCCCGAGAAGCGTACGTCGGGCAGCAGCGCACACCAGACGATCCAGTTCGGCAATGAGGGCATCGAAGCCAATGTTGTCGTCCATGGTGACTGAGGAGTAAGTGGCCATGGTTCAAGTAAAAAAGGGGAATGCTTGAGTTGGCTAACTGCGCGCCAACACCGCCAGCTCCTGGTGCAGCAGCAGTTCCACCTCGGCTGGCTCGAACTGGTCTTGCAGCAGCGGGATGGCAAAGCGGTATTCGGCGTCCTGCTTGCGCAGCACATAGGCCAGTTGCAGACGCGCCAGCGATTGGCGCAGTGCCTGGGGATCACCCGCAATGCCGTGGCTCTGCAGCAGTTGGGCCAGGGCCACCAGGCTCACACCGCCCGCCTGCGCAGTGTGATAGACCACGATGCGATCGAGGCGGCAGGCCGCTTCGTCGTGGCTCAGGCGCCCCCAGCCAGCCAGGGCGTCCTGCACGGCCTGCGAGGCCAGGGCCTGGTCCAGATGGCGCTTTTCGATCACGCGCTCCGCAGGCGCCAAGGCATCCAGACATTCCTGGCACAGGATGGCAACCAGGTTCGCTCGCTGGCCGCTGGCTTCCACCAGCCGGTCCACCAGGCGCTCGTTGTCAAAGCCCAGGCGCAGTTTGCGCAGCGGCTCGGTGGCCAGTTCGCGGCAGGCGGCGTGCTCCAGGCCCCCAATGGCCAGCACCTCGCCAAAGTTGCGCAGCGGGCTTTGGTAGTCGAGTACAGCCGTGGCATACAAATCCCAGAAGCCTGCCAGCATGAACCAGCAGCGCCCCTCTTCGCTGAGTGCGCGAAGGGCCGAAAGCTGCGGGTAGCCATGGCTCGACTCGTCGCGGAAGAACAGATCGGCCTCGTCGATCAGCAATACCAGGCGCTTGCCCTGGTACTGCGCCTGCAGGTGGTCCACGATGGCCTCCAGCGGCGTATCGGCCGCCAGGCCAAACTGCAGCGCCATGCGCGGCGCCAGGCGGTGGTCGCGCAGCGAGACGTAGTGGCACACGGTGTGCGGGTGGCCCTGCATGCGGCGTTGCACGGCCTTGAGCAGACTGCTCTTGCCCAGTTGGCGCCCACCCACGACCAGGTAATTGGCGGGCTCACGGTTGATGACGCGGGCCAGCAGCTGCGCACGGCCAAAAAAGGCGCCTTCGCGCGTCACACCGCCACGCGTCTGGTACGGCGAGATGCGGGTGATGCGCAACTGCGCGGCCAGCAAACGCAACAGCACCTGCAGGGCTTCGCCGCCGACCAACCACTCGGTCTGGCTGGCACTGTCCACCATCACGTGCAGATTGGCACGGTCCTCGGCATGGGCCTGCAACAGGGGCTGGGGAGCGTCCACGCTGTGCTCGCTCAGGATCAGCAGCACGTCGCTGCCAGTCTGCGCGGCGCGCAACTGGCGCAGCACGGTGGCCTCGTCCATGTCCGGCGCGGGCACGAAGACCAGGCAGCGGTCCAGCGACACGGGCAGGTCGGGCGGGAACTGCCACTCGTATACCTGGCCGGGCAGCGCCCAGTCGGTGCTGGGCTGGCAGCGGGCCGAGACACGCTCGGCCAGCGCGCGGGCCAGGGCCTGGGCGCGCTCTTCACCTGTGGCCTGCGCGCACAGCACGGCACGGCGCCAGTCCACCATGCGGATGTCGGCAGCCAACAAGGTGGCCTCCAAGCGCCGCAGCCAGCGCAGCAGCCGATCCATCTGCGGTAGGCGTGCCAAAGGCGTGCGGCGCAGCCGTGCGGGGCGCAGCTGGCCCGCGCCGATCAACGGGTGGCGCAGCACCCACACCACGGCGCCCACAGCGAAGATCAACGCGCACCACACGATGAGCGAACGCAACCAGCCAAACGGGTCGGCATCGGTGTGGGTGACTGGCATCCCACCGGGCGAAAAATCGTCGCTGCTGCCCTCCAGGCAGTTGATGGGCAGATAGCCTGACGGGATGGGCGGTTTGCCAGGGCGGCAACTCCAGGTATGGGTGCCGGGTTTGAGCTCCACCAGCACCTGTGTGCCAGCCAGCTTGCCCAGCTCCGGGTTGTCGGCAATGTCGGCCTGCAAGACATGGGGGCGCGGAGAGGTGACGCGCAGTTGCGGGTTTGCAATGGGGGGCGCGTAGGCCTGAATGTCCCTTGGCCAATGCCCCAGCTCGTTGCTTGCCTCGATCATTGCCATGCGCCACTGCACCAGCTCCCCCCACACGGGGCCCACATTGACGGCGGCAAGAAACCTGCCGCGCGTGGCCGGGTTGAACTGGGGGGTGAACATCGCGCTGGCCACAAACAGTGTGACCGCCGCGATGACCACTGCGCGCACCACCGGTCTGGTCAGAAGGGGACTCAGTCGCTCGAACATGATTCCAGCACCATCAAACCAGCTTCACGCACCGTGTTGCAGCGCCAATGCAGCCGCGCCGACTCACCCGTGCCACGCACATGGATCAGGTTGCCCCAAAACAGGCGGCGCAGCTCGTCATCCTGCAGGTAGGGCCGCGCGCGGCCCAGGTCATCGGCCTGCAGCAGTTGTCGCAGCCGCGCACGGGTGGCCGGGATCTGTGCCAGCGGCAACAAGGTCTGCCACAGGCGCGGGCTGCTGGCCAGGTGGGAGCGCAGCGCGCTGGACGATGCATGCGCTTCATTCCCAACGCCATCCAGGCCCTGGCTGTCCACCAGCCACTGAAGCCCTTCCTCGAACAATGCCGGGTGCCCCCCGCTGAGCGTCTGCAGCGCAGTCACCACCGGCACGGCCCAGCGGTGCTCCGGCCAGCGCTGGCGGGCCAGCTGCATCAGATCGTCCAGAGACGGATCGGGCCAATGGTTGACCTGGGCGATGTTGAGCAGCGAGAGGTCACCGCTGCGGTATTTGAGGTCGGCCAATGCCTCGCCGCCGCACAACAGCAGGTGCAGGCGGCCGCTGTGCATTTCGCTCAGGCTGCGCAGGATGCCTGCCAGGGTCTCACGCAGCGCGGGTGTGCCCTGCTCGAAGCGGCTGACCAGGCAGAAGATGCGATCTCCCTGCAGCAAGCGACGCTCCAGCGCCGATTCAAACTCATAGTCCGAAGCCACCTCACCCAAACCACACTGACGCCCGATGGCGGCAAAGTACTCTGCCTGCGCAGTGCTCACGCTGAAGGGCGGCTGGATGTGCAGCACCGCACCCTCGCCGTACTGCACCCGTGCGCGCTGCAGCAGTTCTTGCCGAAAGGGTGGCTGCCCCCAGTGGGCAGGAGACAGCAGCAGCGAGATCGGGTACGGCACGGCTTGCACCAACTGGGCAAACAGGCGATCCAGGAAGGCTGCAAAGGGTTGCGCCACACCACCCGCCTAGGCCTGCAGCGGAAACTCAGGCGCAAACCCTGCGGCACTGAGCAGCCGATTGGCCTCGCTTTCGGTCAGTCGCAGGTAGCGGGTGCAGGCGACCAACTTGTCGCGCGAGCGGTGGTTGGGCGCCGAGATGCCGTTGCGCCAGTTGTTCACCGCTTCACGGCTCAGGCCGATCTCAGTGGCTACGCCCGAGGCACTGGCTCGGATACGCCGCATGTAAAGCGCCAGCAGATCGGGAAAAGAGTCTGTAACCATGGATGAGAAACAAGGGGAAAGCAGCGCAGTTACAACAAGCCCTGCACCATGGGCCACGCCTTGGTGCAGCCCAGGCCACAGGCCGTGAGCACAGGACTGTAGAGCACCACAACCCCCAGCAGCGTCATCAGCCAGCCTAGTGAGGGCTCGTCCGCCTGGGCGGTGCTCGGTTCGCCAGCTCCAGCCCCTGCCTCCAGCCCGTCCTCACCGTCCTCGCCCGTCACCTCTTGCACCAGCATCACTGCCACAAGCATCAGCGAGATGCCCAATGCCCCCAGGTAGGCGTACTTCAGCCCAGTACCCTCCAGGGGATAGAAGTACCCGGCCAGCACCAGGGCAGGCAGCACGAAGAAGCTCCGCATCTGCCACCGGTACCAGTCGATCCCCTCTTCCTTCTTGTCGAGAGCCCCCATCACCAGTCGGTAGGTGATGGCACCCAGCACAAAGATCACCCCACCCCACCATTCGATCGCTGTCAGCATCGTTCAATCCCTCATTGTTGTATGCCGGTGTTGTCGTTTGTCCGTCTCGCCCGCCATGGGCCGACATCAACCCGGCGCAGCTTGGGCGGCAGCGTCACCGTCCTCTGCGTCACCCTGCAGATCCTTGTGTTCGCGCTGCATATAGAAAAGCGGAAGCGTGATGGCCAGCACCAGGCCCAACCCCAGCCACAGCCAGAGGCCCTTGAAAAGCAGCACGGTGATCACCGTGAACACCACGGCATGAAGCAGTCCTTTGAGGCCCGCACGCAGCAACAGCACGGCCATCAGGCCTTGCACCGGCGACTGGCCGCTTTTTCCCATGGTGCGGGCCAAGTCGATAAAGGCCTGCGCGGCCTCCTCGCCCTGCTTTCTGCGGTTGGCCTCATCCCTGCGCAGCTTTGCCACGGACATGGGTTTGGCAGGGTCACGAGAGCAGCCATGGGGTGCTGACTGTTCATCCGCCCCATCGCCCCCATCGCTATGTGGTTCCATGGGCTCCACCACAGTGCGCCACTGGGGGTGGGCTTCGAGAAAGGCCTTGCGCGCCACCCATCGCCCCTGGTCAAAGTGCATCCGCTCGGTTTCACCGACCTGGTCGTAAAAAACCTCCAGCACCGCCGCACGCAGGCCGTGGGAAAACAGGGATTCCAGGGCGCGCAGGGGCAAGTCGGCACTGGTGCCGGTATCGAAACACAGCAGCAAATGGGTAGGTTTGGCCACCACCTGCGGGTTGAACCACGCCTCGTCCCACAGGTCGTCCAGGCTGGCCACCCCCAGCTCGTGGGCCCACCGCTGGGCTTGTCCAGTATTTCCAGCAGCGATGTACTGGTACACCAACTGCGCCATTTTTTGCTGGATGGGATTGTCGAAAAAGAGCTTTAGCGTGTGGGCGTTTTGAGACATGGTGCGTAGAATCAGGAGCCATTCGAAGAAGAGTGTTCGAATTGTGATTCGGCACCTTCAAATCGCAGCTCACCATGTTGTCCACCACTCGCATCCTGCTCACCTGACAGGATGTCCACCCATGGTGTACCCCTTGGAGCGCACGCTCCAGCCACGCGCACACCCGCCAACTGTTCAAGCAAAAATGAAACTGGCGCTTATGAATAAAGCGCCAGTAGCTATCAAAAATATAGCAAATCCACCCACTTCGCGGCGAAATCTTGGATGCACGGCGCCCGAGCGCCGTACTGCGGTCAATCCAGCAAGGACAGGTCGCGCACCGCGCCCTTGTCGGCCGACATCACCAGCTTGGCGTAGGCCTTGAGAGCGGCCGAGACCTTGCGTTTGCGGGGCTGCGCGGGCTTCCAGCCCTTGGCGTCCTGCTCGGTGCGGCGGCGGGCCAGTTCTTCGTCGCTGATGAGCACGTCGATGCGGCGGTTGGGGATGTCGATGCGGATGCGGTCGCCGTTGTGCACCAGACCGATGGCCCCGCCTGCGGCCGCTTCGGGCGAGCAGTGGCCGATGGACAGGCCCGAGGTGCCGCCCGAGAAGCGCCCGTCGGTCAGCAGAGCGCACACCTTGCCCAGGCCCTTGGACTTGATGTACGAGGTGGGGTAGAGCATTTCCTGCATGCCGGGGCCGCCCTTGGGGCCTTCGTAGCGCACGATGACCACGTCGCCCGCCTTGACCTGGTCGGCCAGGATGTGCTCCACCGCGTCGTCCTGCGACTCGACCACGTGGGCCGGGCCTTCGAACACGAGGATGGATTCGTCCACCCCCGCCGTCTTGACCACGCAGCCATCGCGCGCGATGTTGCCGATCAGCACGGCCAGGCCGCCCTCCTGGCTGAAGGCGTGCTCATTGGAGCGGATGCAGCCGTGGGCACGATCCATGTCCAGACTGGGCCAGCGGCTGTTCTGGCTGAAGGCCACCTGGGTGGGAATGCCGCCGGGGCCAGCGCGGTAGAACAGGCGCACGGCCTCGTCCTGCGTGCGCATGATGTCCCATTGGGCCAGGGCATCGCCCAACGTGGGTGCGTGCACCGTGGGCACATCGGTGTGCAGCTTGCCTGCACGCTCCAGCTCACCCAGGATGGCCATGATGCCGCCCGCGCGGTGCACGTCTTCGATGTGGTACTTGTCGGTGTTGGGCGCTACCTTGCACAGTTGCGGCACGGTGCGCGAGAGGCGATCGATGTCGGCCATGCCAAAGGAGATTTCGGCCTCCTGCGCAATCGCCAGGATGTGCAGGATGGTGTTGGTGGAACCGCCCATGGCAATGTCCAGCGTGATCGCGTTTTCAAACGCCTTGAACCCCACCGAGCGCGGCAGGATGCGCTCGTCGCCCTGCTCGTAGTACTGGCGCGCCAGTTCCACGATGCGGCGGCCCGCGCGCTGGAAAAGTTGTTCGCGGTCCGCATGGGTGGCCAAGGTGGTGCCGTTGCCGGGCAGGGACAGGCCCAGCGCTTCGGTCAGGCAGTTCATGGAGTTGGCGGTGAACATGCCGGAGCACGAGCCGCAGGTCGGGCAGGCGCTGCGCTCCACCTCGGCCACATCGGCATCGCTGGCCTTGTCGTCGGCAGCCATGACCATGGCGTCGATCAGGTCCAGCTTCTTGAATTGCAGCGTGGCCTCACCGGGCACCGCCAGCTTGGCCTTGCCTGCCTCCATGGGGCCACCCGAGACAAAGATGACCGGAATGTTCAGCCGCATGGCGGCCATGAGCATGCCGGGGGTGATCTTGTCGCAGTTGGAGATGCACACCATGGCGTCCGCGCAGTGGGCGTTGACCATGTATTCCACCGAGTCGGCAATGATCTCGCGGCTGGGCAGCGAATACAGCATGCCGTCGTGGCCCATGGCGATGCCGTCGTCCACGGCGATGGTGTTGAATTCCTTGGCCACGCCGCCCGCCGCTTCAATTTCGCGCGCCACCAACTGCCCCAGATCCTTGAGGTGCACATGGCCGGGCACAAACTGCGTGAAGGAGTTGACCACCGCGATGATGGGCTTCTGGAAGTCTGCATCCTTCATGCCGGTGGCACGCCACAGCGCGCGGGCGCCCGCCATGTTGCGACCGGCGGTGGAAGTTTTGGAACGGTATTCGGGCATAGGTCTTCAGTCGTGGGGGAGATACAAAACGAAAACGCGGCAATGCGCCGCGCCATTATCGGTGTCTGCAATAACACCAAGGCCGCAGGGGCCAGCAGGCCTGAAAGGACGCCAAACCCCGGCCCATGGGCGAGAGTGGCTGAAACCGCGTCAGCGCGGCTTGCGCGGGCGCATGCCCATGGCTTCCTTGTTCTTGTTCACGCGATCCTGCTTGCGCTTTTCCACCTTCTCCATGGCTTTGCGTTTGGTATAGCCGGTAGAGTCGGCCCAGCCCCACCACAGCAGGGTCAAGCCAAACGGAACCAGCACCACCCACCAAGACCACTGGGCAACGGGGCCGATTTCAAGGTATTTCAGAAGCGCCAGAAGTAGGCCGATGCCGAGCAGGTACATGATTTGCCTCAAATATCGTTGGATTGGGACTGTGGCTGTCAACCATCTTCACTACAATGCCATTATCTCCACTGTAACCCACTGAGAAGAGGAAGACCATGATGAAGCGCACCCTGATCGCCCTGGCCATGACGCTGTCCGTCGCCGCTCCGGCCATGGCCGACGAAGCACTGGCCAAGTCCAAGAACTGCATGTCGTGCCACGCCATCGACAAGAAGCTCGTGGGCCCTTCCTACAAGGATGTGGCCAAGAAGTATGACAAGGCTGCTGCTGCCGACTTGGCCACCAAGGTCATGAAGGGCACCAAGGGCGCTTGGGGTCCCGTGCCCATGCCCGCAAACCCCCAGGTCAGCGAGGCCGAAGCCAAGAAGCTGGTGGACTGGATCCTGACCCTGAAGTAATTCCCCCATGCTCAAGATGCCTGCCGCTGCTGCGGTAGGCACTTGAAAAAACCGCCGCTGTCCTTGCAGGACGCGGCGGTTTTTCTTTGGGTATTTTCAAAATGCACAAAGGGCGCTGTAAGCGCCCTTTGTGTTGACACGCGCTGGCGCCTTGCGGCGCCCTTCTGGATCAATTGGTTTCAGCCAATTACTCGAGGGACTTGCAAAATTCAAAACCGCAACATGGCGGAAACACTTCGGTGCTCAATATTTGAGCACTTTGCGGTTGTCAGGAAGAATGCGCAGCGCTATCGCATCGATTCCCCCGTGGGTGACCCGCAGTGCTCCCTCG
>JAKLLE010000067.1 GCA_023150295.1 Giesbergeria sp.
GATTTGGTATCGTTCTTCTCGGGTCAAGTGGGTATAGGTCATGGTGCAACGTTTGGGACTGGCTGGTCACAAAAATGCATCCTATGCACTCTTGGCCCAACTCGGTTTACTTGTGTTGCACTTCGTACTTGAATCCGCCCCTCTAAAATTCAAGCCATGCCTGAATTCATCTACCTCGCCTCGCAAAGCCCCCGTCGCAGCCAGTTGCTGGACCAGATCGGTGTGCCGCACCACTTGCTTGTGCCGAACGCGCCCGGTGATGTGGCCGAGGACACCGAGGCGCTCGAAACCGTTCTGCCCGGCGAGCCGCCCGCCACCTATGTGGAACGCGTCACCGCCCTCAAGCTCGACGCCGCCGTGCAGCGCCTGGCGCGCCGGGGTCTGCCTGCGGCGCCCATCCTGTGTTCGGACACCACGGTCACGTTTGAAGACCGCATCTTCGGCAAACCGCTGGACGCCGACGACGCCCGGCAGATGCTGGCCCAGCTCTCGGGCCGGGTGCACCGCGTGCTCACGGCTGTGGCGGTGCAGTCCGGGGAGCAGCGCTTTGCGGCGCTGTCGGTGTCGCATGTCAGCTTTGCCGCACTGGACGCCGCCCAGCTCGACGCCTACGTCGCCACGGGCGAACCCCTGGGCAAGGCGGGCGCCTATGGTATCCAGGGGGCGGCGGCGGCGTTCATCGCGCACATGAGCGGCAGTTATTCAGGCATCATGGGCCTGCCGCTGTACGAAACGGCGCAACTGCTGCGCCAGGCGGGCCTGCGCTTCTGACCCCCCATCCCCACCATGCAACAAGACATCCTCATCAACTGGTCGCCCCAGGAAACCCGCGTGGCCGTGGTCGAGCACGGTGCCGTGCAGGAGCTGCACATTGAACGCACGCTGGAGCGCGGCCTGGTGGGCAACGTCTATCTGGGCAAGGTCTCGCGCGTGCTGCCGGGCATGCAGTCGGCCTTCATCGATATCGGCCTGGAGCGCGCCGCCTTTTTGCACGTGGCCGATGTGTGGCAGCGCCAGGAGGGCGGCGAGCCGCCCGTGTTCGCGCGCCGCAACGACCCGCCCGTGCCCATTGAAAAACAGGTCTTCGAGGGCCAGCCGCTGATGGTGCAGGTCATCAAGGACCCCATCGGCAGCAAGGGCGCGCGCCTGTCCACACAGATCAGCATTGCCGGGCGCCTGCTGGTGTACCTGCCGCAGGACGACCATGTGGGCGTGTCGCAGAAAATCCCGCCGGGCGAGCGCGACGCATTGCGCGCGCGGCTGCAGGCCCTGGTGGGCGACAAGTCCAGCGGCGGGGGCGGCGGCTTCATCCTGCGCACCAATGGCGAAGACGCCAGCGACGCCGAACTGGCCGAGGACATTGCCTACCTGCGCAAGACCTGGGCCCGCATCCGCGAAACCGCGCTGCGCCAGAGCGCAGGCTCGCTGCTGCACCAGGACCTGGACTTGCTGCAGCGCGTGCTGCGCGACCTGGCGGGTGAGCACACGCAGAGCATCCGCATCGACTCCATGGAGCAGTTCCAGCGCCTGCGCGCCTTCGGCCAGGAGTTCATGCCGCAGGGTGCGGCCAAGCTGCAGCACTACAAGGGCGAGCGGCCCATCTTCGACCTCTACGCCATCGACGAGGAAATCGCCCGCGCACTGGGGCGGCGTGTCGATCTCAAATCCGGCGGCTACCTCATCATCGACCAGACCGAAGCGCTCACCACCATCGACGTCAACACCGGCGGCTATGTGGGTGCACGCAATTTCGACGACACCATCTTCAAGACCAACCTGGAGGCTGCGGGCGCCATTGCGCGCCAGCTGCGCCTGCGCAACCTGGGCGGCATCATCATCGTGGACTTCATCGACATGGCGCGTGAAGACCACCAGAGCGCCGTGCTGGCCGAGCTGCGCAAACACCTGGCGCGCGACCGCGTCAAGACCATGGCCGGGGGCTTCTCGCAACTGGGCCTGCTGGAGATGACGCGCAAGCGCACGCGCGAATCACTGGCCCACATGCTGTGTGAGCCCTGCCCCTGCTGCCAGGGCCGGGGCGAGGTGCGCACCGCCCGCAGCGTGGCTTACGACATCCTGCGCGAAATCCTGCGCGAAGCGCGCCAGTTCAACCCGCGCGAGTTCCGCGTGGTGGCCGCGCCCCAGGTGGTCGAGCTGCTGCTGGACGAAGAAGGCCAGCACCTTGCGGGCCTGTCGGATTTCATCCGCAAGCCCATTTCGCTGCAGGTCGAGGCCGCGCTGGGGCAGGAGCAGTACGACATCGTGCTGCTGTGAGGCCGTTGCATCACGGCTGGAATTGCCGCGCTGCGGCGCGGCCCTCGGTCGACAGGTAGGGCCACAGCTGCTTCCAGCCCAGGGGCACCTCGTCATTGCAGGCGCGCATGGCGTGGAAGAAGTCGGTGGTGAACACCAGGCCCTGCGCCGAAGGGTAGGGCGGTTGCACGCTCATCAGGTTGAGCACTTCGCGGCATTCGTCGCCCTCGGTGTTGCGTGGGTGCAGCCTGGTGATCAGGCGCATCAAGCCCGACGCAATGGGCTGGCCGGACTTGCTTGGGTGCGCAATGAGGGATTTTTCCCCGCCCTGCAGCCAGGCCCAGGTGTCCACCGCACGGCCCTGGGGCCACGACCAGGTGATGTACGACAAGGACGAGGAGCCATGGGCGCCGCCGCAAAAAATCTCGGGCATGCTGTCTTGCAGCACGAGGTAGGCATCCGTCCACAGCACCGGCGCCAGGGTGCTGCCGATGGGTTCGCTGGCGTTCCCAAAGCCCCGCGCGCCGCGCCCGGCGCTGCAGTCGTAGGCCAGCACGGACTGGTTGCGCAGCCATTGCATGGCGAACTGGTTCAGGGCCTTGGCATGGGGCAGGTCGGCGGCCACCTGGAGCGTGGTGGCCTCCTCGCTGGTAACGGCCTGGTAGGTTTGGCCACCAATGTGGGCTGATTCGCGCTTCAAGCGCATCGCGGCGAGGATGGGTTCGTAAAACGCCACTTCGCAGTCCCCGCCTGTCTCGCGCGCGCCCACGGGCGTGGCCTTGCGCAAGGAGATGGGCAGTGTCTTGCCTTGGTCGGGCGCCGTCCAGGTGCCTGCGATCTGCGTGGCTGAAGTGGACTTCAGCAACCAGCGGCCACTGATGCGGTTCTCGCCGTTGGGGCCGGGCACGGTTTCATCCAGCCGGTACTCGCCCGCCTGCCAGGCTTGGGCGATGGCCTGGGGGTTGTCGCCCGGGTCGTTGGCTGCCTGCGGTGCCATCAGCGGGATGTTCTGGCGGTGGCGCAGGTAGTAGTACTGCGCCTGGCGGTATTCGCTGAAGCAGACCATTACCTGCGCCTGGCCGAGACTGCCTTTCCAGGCACCGGTGGGGATGTCCTGGGCGAGCCCTGCGGTGGGCGCCCATGCTGCGCCGAGGGCGACGACGAGCGCTGCAAGAGACTTGGATCGAAGGGAATGAACCATCATCGCGCCACCCAGCCTTCCCCGTCGCACTCGCCGCCAAAGGGGGGCGGCACATAGACCCCTGCGACCCCCGCTATTTCCTTCGCCGCAGCAGCGCGGGCCAGGTAGAGCTTGGCTTCGCCGACTTCGTCGGCAAAATTGATGAGGTAGTCGGCCTGGCCATCGCCGTCCAGGTCGCCTGCCCACACCAGGTAATCGGTCGATACGGTGCGCGAGCACTGTCCCAGTTCGTCGAGCAGCTGGCGCTTGCCCTGGGCGCGCAACTGCAGCAGGAACCGGCCACCTTCGGCATCGAACAGCGGCACCAGCGTGGCCTGTGCGCCGCCGGGCAGGTCGATGGCCAGCTCCAGCGTGCCTTCGGTGGCGGGGCGTTTTTTCCTGAACGTTGCTGCCCAGTACGTGGGCACCGGCCCAGCCTGCAGCCAGGCAATGGCCGGGTCTTGCCGGAACCAGGCCAGGGCCGTGCCGGGGCCGGCCGCTTGTCGACGAAACACCAGCCGCTGGCCCTGGGTGGGCTGGTCGTCGTAGTGGCCCTGCCACTTTTCGCGCCGTACTGCGAGCTTGGCGGGCTCCAGCTGGCAGCCCGTTTTGTTGCACACCAGCGCCAGCCATGCGTTGCCGCTGCGGTAGCGGTCGCCGGGTTGCCACTGGTCGGCACCCAGCAAAATTTCGATGGAAATGCCGCCTGGGGGCTGGGCTGCATCGCCCCGTTCGCCAGCCAGCGCCAACGTACCCAGCAGCGGGCCGAACCAAGCGCTGAGCAAGGCCAAAAGAATCCGCATCACAGGCCTCCTACCGGGATCAAGAGCGTTTTGGGCTGTCCGTTGGCACCCACGACGGTGCGGCGCACGATGCGCCCCTGGTGCGCTCGCCAGTTCTCGCCCGGCCCCGCCTGCCACAGCAGGTCCCAGGCGCCTGTGGCGGGGTTGAGCCATTCCAGCCCGCTGGGCCCGCCGCCGGTGCCCAGGCCCGCGATCTCACCGCTGGCAAACAGTTCGCCCTCGATGGTGAAAAGGATGTACCGATCGTTGATCTGCAGGCGCGAACCTTTGTGGGCCAGCGGCGCCCAGGCTGCTCCGGTGGGGTCGGAAGCTTCGAGCACAAAGCGTTGCGGCCCCGAGTCCTGCGCTGGCTGCGGGGCTGGTGCAGCCTTGATGACCCGCCCGCTGCGCATCACGATGGCACGCCCACCAGCAGCCTTGGCGGGTGCCGAGCGGGCCCAGCGCCGTGTGGTGGGGTCAAACATCTCGTAGCGGCGCCAGGGCAGGAAGTCACCGATACCCATGTACTCGTCCGGCTGCCCAGGCTCCAGCACCTGGGCCGAATACCGGGCGATGCGTTCGGAACGTACCGACCCGCCTGCCACGACGATGCGGCCATCGTCGAGTTCCTGGATAACCATGGCGTTGGTTGCACCGTCCCCGTCGCCGTTGCGCCGTTCGCGGGCCAGCGCGGGCCAGGCACGGCGCTCGAAGACCGGCTGGGTGCCCCGCAGGGTGAGTGTGAGCTGTTGCAGTTCGCCGCTGGGCTCAATCACCAGCAGGCTGCCGTCGCGCAACTGCGCCACCGCAGCGGACGCCGAGGGCCCCTGGCCGTCCACCTCCTGCCAGCCGTTGCCGCCGCCGGGCGCCAGCCATTCGGCCTTGAGCGGCTTGGGATCGCGCGCGCCGCCGTAGGGGCTGTCGGGCCCGCTGCCGCCCACCACCAGGATGCCGTTGGCGGCCCGGAAGGCCTTGGCATCCTGGCGCGCTGTCAGCAAGGATGGCAGCGTGCTCACGCGCCCATCCCGGTCGATGGCTTCGACGGCGCTGCTGATGACGTAGGAGTTCATCCCCGCGTGGCGCGATCCGCCGATCACCAGCGCCGGGGCCTTGCCCGCGGCAGGCAGAAAGGCCGCGCCGTGCCGGTAGGTGACCAGGGCGCTTTCGGGTGGTGCCAGGGCAGAAGGTGCCGCGCCGCTGGGCGGCCGCAGCAGGCTCAGATCCGCGTACTTCTGTTCGCCGCAGGACTTGCTGGAATAGTGTCCCTCGCTGCGGTTGACCAGCCAGGCGTAGGCGTTGCCATCCACAACAAAGGGGTAGAAGCCGCACCCGCCTTCTTCGCTGCCGCTGCCCCATTCGCCCACGGTGCGCCAGCGCCAGGTGCGGGTGTCCAGTGACTGCACTGCGCCCGCAAGCCCAGGCACCACCAGCAAGCTGCGGCCCCAGGGGGCATCCCACCACAGATGCCTGTGCCGGGCCGTGCCGTTGGGCATGGGCGGCAGCGCTTCAAAGCGGTTGGTGGCCGGGTTCCAGCGTTCGGCCGTGCGCGAGGCGCCGCTGCCCCATTCAGCCGCCTTGGTCCAGCCGCCGGTGACCAGGACGCTGCCATCGGGCAGGCTGCTGGCCGCCAGTTCCGAGCGGGCCTCCAGCATGGGTGGGCCATTGCGCCAGGCCTTGGTCTTGAGGTCGAGCACATGGGTCTCGGCGCGGCAGGGCGAACAACCCCGGTAATCGCCGTTGGAGCCACCCAGAATCATCACCTGGTCCTGCCCGGCCACCGCGCTGGCAAAGTCGCGGTTGTACGCGACCGGCAGAACCGGCATGGCCGCGATCTCCAGCCGCCCCTTGCTGCGCTGCACGGTCAGCACCTTGATGTGGCGCGTGTCCTTTTCGCGCGTGACCAGTGCGGCCCGTTCGTCCCCCAGCGCCAGCAGCCCGGTCTGAAAAACGTCGATGGCTTCGCTGGTGTCCGCCTGCAGCACCGGGCCGCCGCCGTGGGGCAGGAACACAAAGCGCCAGCGCTCCTTGCCGTCCTGGCAACCGGTTTGCGTCAGGGCCAGCAGCCCGGTGGGCAGCACCAGTTGGCTGTACACAAATCCGCCGATGCCGGGCTTGAGCGGCACCTGTGCCGTGCGGCCGCTGGCCGGGTGCCAGCGTGCCATCACCAGCTCCCAGGCCCAGCAGCCCGTGGGCAGGCCCTTGGGGGCAGGCTCTATGGGCCGCTGCCCCAGCCAGCCCAGCTCACCGGTGGGCAGGGTGGTGATGGACTGGTTGTCTGGCAGGGGCAGTTCTGCATAGGCCGGAACCGGCGCGATCGCCGTTGCGGCGGTCCCTGGCACGGGTGCCAGGCAAGAAATCGCCAGCCCTGCCAGGGTGCCCAGGGCCGTGCCAGCGTGGCGGAGTCTTTGGAAGATGGAAGGGTGGGGCATGGGACAGGGCCGGTTTGGGGCCCCATGATAGGGGCTGTATGCGTCACCCACCGGACACGGATTTCCGGGCTGCGGCTTCTATCATTTGGCGCATGACCACCTCCCTCCGCTCCACCCTCGACTTTCTGTTGTACGACTGGCTCCAGGCCGAGTCGCTCACCGCGCGCGAGCGCTTTGCCGACCATTCGCGCGAGACCTTCGATGCCGTGATGGACACCTGCGAGCGCATCGCGCGCGAGAAGTACGCACCCTTCAACCGCACGGTGGACGTGCAGGAGCCGCATTTCGATGGCGAGAAGGTCATCCTGCCGCAATGCACCTACGAAGCGCGCCAGGCCTATGCCGAAAGCGGCATGCTGAGCGCCGCGCAAGACTATGAGCTGGGCGGCATGCAGCTGCCCTATGTGGTGGAGTCGGCGGCGGGCAGCTTCTTTGGCTGCGCGTCCATCAGCATTGGCTCCAACCTGCTGACCACGGGCAACGCCAATGCCATCCTGGTGCACGGCACGCCCCTGCAGCAGCAGGTGTTTGCCGCCAACGAATTCAACGGCCGCTGGGCGGGCACCATGTGCCTGAGCGAGCCGCAGGCAGGCTCGTCCTTGAGCGACATCACCACCCGCGCCGAGGCCGATGGCGAAGGCTTCGAGGCCGACCCGCTGGGCCCGCGCTACCGCCTGCGCGGCAACAAGATGTGGATCAGCTCGGGCGACCACGAGCTGACCGAGAACATCGTGCACCTGGTGCTGGCCAAGATTCCGGGGCCTGACGGCAAGCTGGTGCCGGGCGTCAAGGGCATTTCGCTGTTCATCGTGCCCAAGAAGCTGGTGGACACCGCAGGCCAGCTCACCGGCGAGCGCAACGACGTGGCCCTGGCCGGCCTGAACCACAAGCTGGGCTGGCGCGGCACCACCAACACGCTGCTGAACTTTGGCGAGGGCAAGTACCCGGTGCGCGGCGCTGGGGGCGCCATCGGCTACCTGGTGGGCAAGCCGGGCGAGGGCCTCAAGTGCATGTTCCACATGATGAACGAGGCACGCATCGCCATCGGCATGGCCGCCACCATGCTGGGCCTGGCGGGCTACTACGCCAGCCTGGACTACGCCAAGACGCGCCTGCAGGGTCGCCCCATCAGCGAAGGCGGCAAGGACGCCAGCAGCCCCCAGGTGCGCCTGATCGAGCACGCCGACGTCAAGCGCATGCTGCTGGCGCAAAAGAGCTACAGCGAGGGCGCGCTGGCGCTCAACCTGTACTGCGCCAAGCTGGTGGACGAGGGCCGCACGGGCGATGCCGAGGCCGCCGCGCAGGCCAAGCTGCTGCTGGAGGTGCTCACGCCCATCGCCAAGAGCTGGCCCAGCGAGTTCTGCCTGGAGGCCAATTCGCTGGCCATCCAGATCCACGGCGGCTACGGCTACACGCGCGACTTCCCGGTAGAGCAGTACTGGCGCGACAACCGCCTGAACATGATCCACGAAGGCACGCACGGCATCCAGGCCGCCGACCTGCTGGGCCGCAAGGTCATCATGCAGGGCGGGGCAGGGCTGCAACTGCTGGCGCGCACCATGGGCGCCACCATCGCCCAGGCACGTGCGGTGCCCGCCCTGTCCGCCTATGCCGACCAGCTCACCCAGGCCCTGCAGGACGTGACAGCCGCCACCCAGGCGGCCTGGTCCACCGGCAACCCCAACGAGGCGCTGGCCAATGCCGTGCCCTACATGCAGGCCTTCGGCCACATGGTGCTGGCCTGGATGTGGCTGGACGTGGCGTGCAAGGTGCTGGTGCAGGATGCTATGCTTTCGATAGCTGCTAACGCAGGAAGAATGGGCGCTGCAAGGTATTTTTACCATTACGAACTGCCCAAGATCGGTGCCTGGCTGCGCGTGGTGGGCACGCGCGACGCCACCTGCATGGCGATGGCAGAAGAGGCGTTCTGAACGGCGCCCGCCATTACCACGTGCCCCGGCCCCGTGCCCGCGCCCCAGCGTTTTGCCCCGACCAATCGCTCAGGAGACAGGCGCCGCCAGGGCGGACGCGCACAATCATTCGACCAACCGGCCCTGGCAGCGCTGCTGGGCGGTCAGGGCCAATGCAATACCCAAGGAGACCACACCACCATGACCCGTACCATCCAACAACTGTTCGACCTCCAAGGCAAGACCGCACTCGTCACCGGCGGCTCGCGCGGCCTGGGCCTGCAGATGGCCCACGCGCTGGGCGAGGCGGGCGCGCGCATCATGCTCAGCTCGCGCAAGGCCGCCGACCTGGAAGAGGCCACCGCCGAGCTGCAGGCCGCTGGCATTGATGCCCGCTGGATCGCTGCCGACTGCGCCAAAGAGGCCGACATCGAGCGCCTGGGGCGCGAGACGCTGGAGCGCATGGGCGACATCGACATCCTGGTCAACAACGCGGGTGCCACCTGGGGCGCACCGGCCGAAGACCACCCGCTCGACGCCTGGGACAAGGTCATGAACCTCAATGTGCGCGGCTACTTCCTGCTCAGCCAGTACGTGGCCAAGCACAGCATGATTGCGCGCAAGCGCGGCAGCATCCTGAACGTGGCCTCCATCGCCGGCCTGGGGGGCAACCCGGTGGGCATGCAGACCATTGCGTACAACACCTCCAAGGGCGCGGTCATCAACTTCACGCGTGCGCTGGCGGGCGAGTGGGGGCGCTACGGCATCCGCGTCAACGCCATTTGCCCGGGCTTTTTCCCCAGCAAGATGACCAAGGGCCTGCTGCAGGCGCTGGGCGAAGACAAGCTGCGCGCCCATGCGCCGCTCAACCGCCTGGGCGACGACGAAGACCTCAAGGGCCTGAGCGTGCTGCTGGCGTCGGACGCGGGCAAGCACATCACCGGCCAGTATGTGGCCGTGGATGGCGGCGTGAGCGCGCTGGTGGGGGGGTGATGGGGTGCACCCCCCTGCGGCGCTTCGCGCCTTCCCCCCTCTCTCGAATCGCTGCGCGATTCGGGAGGGGGGACGCTCCCAGCGCGGCGGGGCGGCCCTTGCGCGGGAGCCCTGGCGTGGGGAGTGCCAGTTGCACACCGTGTGGGTTGCTTGACACAGTAGAAAACCGGAAATGACAGAAACCATCGGCTTTGGCGTGCACATTCCGTTTGTGGAGCACCTGGGCTTCACCCTGCACCGCATGGAGGCGGGGGAGTCCGAGCTGCGCTACGCGGCGCGGCCGGAGCACCACAACTCGTTTGACGTGACCCACGGTGGTGCGCTGATGACGCTGCTGGACGTGGCCATGGCCACCGCGGCGCGCAGCCATGCGCCGGAGATGGGTGTGGTCACCGTCGAGATGAAGACCAGCTTCATGCAGCCCGCCCAGGGGCCGCTGGTGGCGCGTGGGCGCCTGCTGCACCGCACGGCCACGCTGGCCTTTACCGAGGCCTCGGTGCACGACGCCCAGGGCCGCCTGTGCTGCCAGGCCACGGGCACCTTCAAGGTGGTGCGCCGCCTGCCGGTGGATGGGCGCCAGGTGCATGCACTCAAGGCTGTGCCCACCGATTGATGGGTTCATAGACAAATCTGGCTGTAGCGCTTATGGATAAAGCGCAAGCAGCTATCAAAACAGTAGCAAAAGGAGCCAAACCATGCCCCGCAATCAGCAAATCCTGCTTGCCAGCCGCCCCCAGGGCGAAGCCACGGTGGAGAACTTCCGCCTCGTCGCCACCGACACGCCTGCGCTGCAGGACGGCCAGGTGCTGGTGCGCCACCACTACCTCAGCCTGGACCCCTACATGCGCGGCCGCATGAACGAGAGCAAGAGCTACGCCGCCGCCCAGCCGCTGGACAGCGTGATGATCGGCGGCACGGTGGGCGAGGTGGTCGAGAGCCGCCATCCCAAGTACGCCGCGGGCGACAAGGTGGTGGGCATGGGTGGCTGGCAGGAGTACAGCGTGGTCGATGCCAACACCCCCGGCACCCTGCGCAAGGTGGACACCACCCATGTGCCCCTGTCGCACTACCTGGGCGCCGTGGGCATGCCCGGCGTCACGGCCTGGTACGGGCTGGTCAAGATCATTGCGCCCAAGGCGGGTGACACCGTGGTGGTGAGCGCCGCCACAGGCGCGGTGGGCAGCGCCTTTGCTGCGCTGGCCAAGGCCCGGGGCTGCCGTGCGGTGGGCATTGCGGGCGGCGCCGACAAATGCCGTTACGCCACCGAGGAGCTGGGCTTTGACGCCTGCATCGATTACAAGGCGCACAACGGCGACACGCGCTCGCTGGCCAAGGCGCTCAAGGACGCCTGCCCCGACGGCATCGACGGCTACTTTGAAAACGTCGGCGGCTGGATCATGGACGCCGTGATGCTGCGCATGAACGCGTTTGGCCGCATTGCCGTGTGCGGAATGATCGCGGGCTACGACGGCGCGCCCCTGGCCATGGCCAACCCGGCGCTCATCCTCATCAACCGCATGAAGGTCGAAGGCTTCATCGTGGGCGAGCACATGGAGGTCTGGCCCGAGGCGCTCAAGGAACTGGGCCAGCTCGTGGGCAGCGGCACGCTGCGCCCGCGCGAGAGCGTGGCCCAGGGCCTGGCGGCTGCGCCCGAGGCCTTCCTGGGCATGCTCAAGGGCAAGAACTTCGGCAAGCAGCTCGTCAAGCTGGTCTGAACGCCGGAGGCCCCATGGACACCCTGATCCTGCACCACTACCCCTCATCGCCCTTTGCCGAAAAGATCCGCCGCGTGCTGGCCTTCAAGCAACTGGCCTACCGCTCGGTCATCATCCCCGACGTGATGCCCAAGCCCGATGTGCTGGCCCTGACCGGCGGCTACCGGCGCACGCCCATCCTGCAGATCGGCGCCGACATCTATTGCGACACCGCGCTCATCTGCCAGGTGCTGGAGCAGCGCAGCGCCGAGCACGCGCTGTACCCACCGCACCTGCTGGGGGTCTCGCGCATCGTGGCGCAGTGGGCCGACAGCACCTTGTTCTGGGCCGCCATGGCCTACAACCTGCAGCCGCGTGGCGCTGCCGCCCTGTTTGCCCAGCAGCCGCCCGAGGTGGCCAAGGCCTTTGCCGCCGACCGGGGCGCCATGAGCGCTGGCATGCAGCGCCTGCGCCCGCAGGACGCCACCGCCGCCTACCGCTCCTACCTGCGGCGCATTGCCCACATGGTGGAGGAGCACGACTTCCTCTTTGGCGACCAGCCCTGCGTGGCCGACTTTGCCGCCTACCACCCCCTGTGGTTCACCCGCGTGTGCGTGCCCTCCATGGCCGATATCTTCGAGCCCGTGCCCGCCGTGCTGGAGTGGATGGACCGCATCGCCGCCCTGGGCCCGGCGCGCATGGAGAAGTTCAAGGCCGAAGACGCCATCACCGTGGCCGCCAACGCCGAGCCCGCGCCGCTGCTGGATGACATGTTCCAGGACGAACACGGCATTGCGCTGGGCAGCGAGGTCACCGTGGCGGCCGAGAGCTTCGGCCAGGAGCCCACGCAAGGCACGCTGCTGGCGGCCACCCGCACCCGTTACACGCTGCGCCGCGAAGACCCCCGTGCGGGCACGGTGCATGTGCATTTCCCAAGACTCGGATACGTACTCAGAAAGGCAGAGCAATGATCGACAACTTTGCAGGCAAGACCGCCGTCCTCACCGGCGCGGGCTCGGGCTTTGGGCTGGAATGCGCGCGCATCGGCGCACGCCTGGGCATGAACCTGGTGCTGGTCGATGTGCAGCAGGACGCCCTGGACGCCGCCGCCGCTGAAATGCGCGCTGCGGGCAGCCAGGTGCTGGCTTGCCGCGTGGACGTGTCCAACGCCGCGCAAATGGAGCAACTCGGCGCCGACGTGCTGGCGCGCTTTGGTGCGCCGCACCTGGTGTTCAACAACGCGGGCGTGGGCTCGGGCGGCCTGATCTGGGAAAACTCCGTGCAGGACTGGGAATGGGTGCTGGGCGTCAACCTCATGGGCGTGGTGCACGGCGTGCGCGTGTTCACCCCCATGATGCTGGAGGCCGCCCGCAACGACCCCGCCTGGCGCGGCCACATCGTCAACACCGCCAGCATGGCCGGCCTGCTCACGCCGCCCAATATGGGCGTGTACAACGTCAGCAAGCACGCCGTGGTGAGCCTGAGCGAAACGCTGTACCAGGATCTCTCGCTCGTGAGCGACCAGGTCGGTGCCAGCGTGCTGTGCCCGTACTTTGTGCCCACCGGCATCAACGACAGCCACCGCAACCGCCCCGGCGCGCTGGCGGCCGACAAACCCACGCGCAGCCAGCTCATCGGCCAGGCCATGATCGCCAAGGCCGTCAGCAGCGGCAAGGTCACCGCTGCCGAAGTGGCGCAAAAGGTGTTTGACGCCGTGGCCGCCGGGCAGTTTTACATCTTCAGCCACCCCCAGGCCCTGGGCGCGGTGCGCACGCGCATGGAAGACATCGTGCAGGTGCGCAACCCCACCGACCCCTTTGCCGACAAGCCCGAGCTGGGCGTGCAACTGCGCGCTCAGTTGCGCGCCGGGTAAGGCACTTCACGCAGCGGCTGCGGCCTTCATTCGTCTGGCTGGGTGGCCGCAGCCGCCACCACCGCCAGCACAAAGGCCATGCACAGGGCCCATTTCAGGGCCACGGCCGCAAAGGCGGCGCTGTACACCTGCGGCACCCCAAAGCGCGGCACCTCGGTCAGCCACCAGTGCAGCACGTTTTCTGTGGTGTCGCTGGCGGCGGCCAGCGGCAGCAAGCAGGCCACGGCCCAGCGCAGCCGTGGGCTCCAATGCGCCATCAGCGCATGCCGTGTGGCAAACAGGTAGCCAAACACGCCATAGGCCAGCAGCAAGGCCCCGTCGATGAGCAGGTGCTGGCGGTAGCGCTCCAGGTGCTCAGGCGGCCAGGTGTGCACGATGGCGCCAAACGCCTGCGGCGTGGCGGCAAATTGCAGGCTCAGGGCGCTGGGGCGCAGCGGCGCCAGGTACCACAGCAGCGCCGCCAGCAACACGACCACCAGCAGGGCGCTGCCATACAAGGCGGCGCGGGTCATGGGTAGGGCCGCACCAGTCGCACGGGCAGCGCGCTGTCCTTGTGCACGGGGGCCGATTCGCCGCTGCCCATGTCCACCGCCCAGCCCTGGCGTGTGCCCATGCGGTTGGCCACGCCGCCGGTGCTGCCCTGCATGGCATTGCCATAGTTGTACATGTTGACGCTGCCGGTGTGGATGCGCGAGGTGCTGGACCAATGCCAGGTGCCGGGCGAGGACGGGAACAGCACCGAATCCACCCCCGGCGGCACGGCGCGGCGCTGCACCAGGTGGCGCAGCTCCGTTGCGCGGGGCAGGCGCCAGGCCACGCCTTCGGCCTGGCTGCGCTCGCGCGCCACGGCCTGGGCCTCGGTGCGGGTGAACAGGCGCGGCAGACCGGCACAGGTCTGGCCGTTCCAGCGCGTGCCCTCCAGGCAGCGCGACCAGGCGACCTTGGAGCGTGCATCGATCACCAGGGTGCCGTCCTCCGAGACTTCCATGCGCGCCGCAGCGGCCGCCGGGGCGGAGGCGGGGGGCTGGGCCTCATCGTCCTCGTCCTGCTGTGCGCTGGCGGCGCCGCTGGCCAGGGCGGCCAGGGCGGCCAGTGCCAGCACGCACGCCTGGGTTACGCGCCATGCACGCCCAGGGTGGGCGGCAGGGCCGGGCGCACAGGTGACGCACGGCTGCGGCGCGGGTGTGGCAAACTCGCGCGCTTCGTGTTTCAGACCTTGGTTCATGCAGAGCATCATCCGGCAATTGGCCGCAGAAATCAAAATTGGGGAATCGCAGGTCCGCGCCGCAGTGGATTTGCTGGACGGCGGGGCCACCGTGCCTTTCATCGCGCGCTACCGCAAGGAAGCGACCGGCGGGCTGGATGATATCCAGCTGCGTGAGCTGGAAGCGCGCCTTGCCTACCTGCGCGAGCTGGACGAGCGCCGCGCCGCAGTGCTCAAGGCGATTGACGAGCAGGGCAAGCTCACCGACGCCTTGCGCGCTGCCATTGCCGCCGCGCCCACCAAGCAGGAACTGGAAGACCTGTACCTGCCCTTCAAGCAAAAACGCCGCACCAAGGGCCAGATTGCGCGCGAATTCGGCATCGAGCCGCTGGCCGACAAGCTGTTTGCCGACCCCACGCTGGACCCGGTGGCCGAGGCGCAGGCCTTCTGCAAGCCGGCCACGCTGCTGGACGACGGCAAGCCGGGGCCGGACTTCTCCACCCCCCTGGCGGTGCTGGACGGTGTGCGCGACATCCTCTCCGAGCGCTGGGCTGAGGACCCGCAGCTTGTGCAGTCGCTGCGCGAATGGCTGTGGGCCGAGGGCCTGCTGCGCAGCAAGAAGGTGGAATCCAAGAACGAGGCCGACCCCGAGGTGGCCAAGTTCCGTGACTATTTCGACTACGACGAGCCCATCGGCCGCGTGCCCTCGCACCGGGCGCTGGCGGTGTTCCGGGGCCGGGCGCTGGAGATTCTGGAAGCCAAGCTGGTGTTGCCTGAGCCGCAGGCGAACTCCACATCCCAGCCCGACCCGCGCCAACCCAGCCTGGCCGAAGGCAAGATTGCCCTGCACCTGGGCTGGAGCCATGCGGGCCGCAAGGCCGACGACCTGATCCGCAAATGCGTGGTCTGGACCTGGCGCGTCAAGCTCAGCCTCTCGACCGAGCGCGACCTGTTCTCGCGCCTGCGCGAAGAGGCCGAAAAGGTCGCCATCAAGGTGTTTGCCGACAACCTGCGCGACCTGCTGCTGGCCGCCCCGGCAGGCACCAAGGCGGTGATGGGGCTGGACCCCGGCATCCGCACCGGCGTGAAGGTGGCCGTGGTGGACGCCACCGGCAAGCTCGTCGAAACCGCCACCATCTACCCCCACGAGCCGCGCCGCGACTGGGACGGCAGCCTGCACACGCTGGCCCGCCTGGTCGAAAAGCACGGCGTGCAGCTCATCGCCATCGGCAACGGCACCGCCAGCCGCGAGACCGACAAGCTTGCCGCAGAGCTCATCAAGTTATGGCAAAAAGCGGCCCAAGGGCAAGCAGGGCAAGCGCAAGCAGCTATCGAAAAGATAGTGGTCAGCGAAGCCGGCGCCTCGGTCTATTCGGCCAGCGAATACGCCAGCCAGGAAATGCCCGATGTCGATGTGAGCCTGCGCGGCGCTGCCAGCATTGCGCGGCGCTTGCAGGACCCGCTGGCCGAGCTGGTCAAGATCGACCCCAAGAGCATTGGCGTGGGCCAGTACCAGCACGACGTGAACCAGAGCGAACTGGCGCGCACGCTGGACGCGGTGGTCGAAGACTGCGTCAACTCCGTGGGCGTGGACCTGAACACCGCCAGCGCGCCGCTGCTCTCGCGCGTGTCGGGCCTGTCGCCCAGCGTGGCCAAGGCCGTGGTGCGCTGGCGCGAGCAGAACGGCGCGTTCAAGAACCGCAAGCAGCTCATGGAAGTGTCGGGCCTGGGCGCCAAGACCTTCGAGCAGGCCGCGGGCTTTCTGCGCATCCGCGGTGGCGACAACCCGCTGGACATGACCGGCGTGCACCCCGAGACCTACCCGGTGGTAGAGCAGATCATTGCCCAGACCGGCAAGCCCGTGGCCGAGCTGATGGGCCGCGCCGAGATGCTCAAGACCCTCAAGCCCGAGCTGTTTGCCAACGAGAAGTTCGGCACCATCACGGTCAAGGACATCCTGGGCGAACTGGAAAAACCTGGCCGCGACCCGCGCCCCGACTTCAAGGTGGCGCGCTTCAACGAAGGCGTGGAAGACATTGCCGACCTCAAGGAAGGCATGGTGCTGGAGGGCACGGTGAGCAACGTGGCCCAGTTTGGCGCCTTTGTGGACCTGGGCGTGCACCAGGACGGGCTGGTGCACGTCAGCCAGTTGGCACACAAGTTTGTGCAGGACGCGCGCGAGGTGGTCAAGACCGGCGACATCGTCAAGGTCAAGGTGCTGGAGGTGGATGTTGCACGCAAGCGCATCAGCCTGAGCATGAAGCTGGACGCCGCCCCCGCGCGCCGCGACGGGCCGCGCGACAACCGCTTTGAAAGCGCAGGCCGGGGCCAGGCACAGTCGCGCCGAAACAACGAACCCGCGCCCCAGAGCGCCATGGCCTCGGCGTTTGCCAAGCTGCAGCAGGGAAAGGGCAGGGCAGGTACATAATCAGGCGAACCGATCCCACCGCCGTGCCCCCATGGAACTGAACGCCCTGCTGGCCACGCCCGCCATCCTGCCCAGCCTGCCCAGGGCAGTGGCCCTGCTCATGAGCGAGCTGGCGCACGAGGAACCCAACCTGCGGCGCGTGAACCAGTTGTTCGGCACCGACCCGGCCCTGGCCGCCCGCCTGCTCGAAAAAGCCAATTCCGACGCCTTCGCCGGCCCGCGCACGGTGGCGGGCATCTCCGAAGCGCTGGCCCTGCTGGGCACGGCAGACCTGCGTGAACTGGTCAGCACCGCGCCGCTGGGCACAGCCTCGCGCTCGGTGCCGGGCCTGAACCTGCAGCAGTTCTGGCGCTACAGCCTGGCCGCAGCCAAGTTCGCCCGCTCGCTGGCAGGCAGCGTGCACCACAGCCAGGCGGCGGCCTACACCGCAGGGCTGCTGCACGGCATTGGCGAATTGCTCATCCACCAGGCCGACCCCGAGCGCGTGCAATCGCTCAACACCCTGGTTGCGCCGCTGGATCTGCGCCGTGCCAAGCTGGAAGGGCGCATCTTTGGCTACTGCTACAACCAGGTCAGCGCCGGTCTGGCCGAGCGCTGGCAGCTGCCCGAGGCCGTGGTCGATGCCCTCAAATACCAGCACGCCCCGTTCGAAAACCGCACCTACGAGCCGCTGGCCGGTGTGGTGCACCTGGCCGTGTGGCGCGTGCGCGCCCACGAGGCAGGCATGGACGAAAAGGAAATGGTCGTCACCTTCCCCGACCAGGTGGGCCTGCCCCTGGGGCTGGACATCGACATGGTGCTGCGCCAGGACCCCATCGACTGGAACCCCAAGCCCGAAGAATCCGCCGATGCCGCAGACCCCGACATGTACCTGGTCTGAGGCCGAGGCCGGCAACGCCAAGGCATGAAGGCACTGCGCATCCACGCCGGCGCACAGGCGCTGGCCCACCTGCGCCGCCACGGCCTGCAGCCGCAGGACGTGTGCACCATCCCCGCCGCCGCTGGTGGCCCCAAGGGCCTGGTGCTGGGGCCGCTGGACCGCTTTCTGTTCGGCACCTGGCTGCCGCGCTCCACCCAGCCCGTGCACCTGGTGGGCGCCTCCATCGGCGCGTGGCGCATGGCCACGGCCTGCCTGCCCGACCCGGTGGCCGCCCTGCAGCGGCTGGAGCACGACTACATCGCCCAGCAGTACGACCCCGAGCCCGGCGCCCGCCGCCCCACGCCGCAGCAGGTCAGCGCCCGTTTCGGCCAAACGCTGCAGGCGTTTTACGGCGGGCAGATCGATTCCGTGCTGCAACACCCGCGCTACCGCCTGCACATCGTGGCGGCCCGTGGCCGCCACCTGCTGGCGCGTGAACACCCCTGGGCCACGCCGCTGGGCTACCTGGGCGCCTTTGTCTCCAACATGGCCCGGCGCAAGGCCCTGGGTGCCTGGCTGGAACGGGTGGTGTTCTCCGCGCCCGATGGCGCACCGGGCGCCGCCTGCGCACCGCTGCCCTTTGCCACGCACGACCTGCGCACGAGCCAACTGCCGCTGACCGAAGCCAACTTCCTGGCCGCCATGCAGGCCAGTTGCTCCATCCCCTTCGTGCTGCAGGCCGTGCCGCGCATTGCAGGCGCCCCCAGCGGCGCCTACTGGGACGGCGGCATCACCGACTACCACATGCACCTGCACTACCGTTGCCCACGAAATGCTATTAAAACAATAGCTGCCAGCGCAATGGATACGGGCTCTGAAGGTCAAAAAGATTCAAACCCTGCCGGGCTCGTGCTGTACCCCCACTTCCAGCAGGCCGTGGTGCCCGGCTGGCTGGACAAACACCTGCGCTGGCGCCACCGCGCCACCCCCGCGCTGGACCACATGGTGCTGCTGAGCCCCCACCCCGACTGGGTGCGCAGCCTGCCCCACGCCAAACTGCCCGACCGCAACGACTTCATCCACTACGCCCACGACCCCGCCCAACGCATGCGCCTGTGGCGCACCGCCGTATCGGCCAGCGAGCAACTGGCCGAGGAGTTCAGTGCGTGGCTGGAGCGGCCGGATGTGGGGGAGGTGGGGGCGCTGTAAGCTGGTGGTGCTTCCCTCCCTCTCACGGGATCCGTAGGCCTACCGAGAGGGTGTGGAACTACAAACCGCTAAGAAAGACGCCGAACACCTAGGTGCACTGTCTGATTCTCAGTTTCAGGGGGTGGCTCGGCGTTGTTTCAATTGGTGCCGCTGGTTGGCGGGTATGGGTGTGGAAAGTCGTTCACCGTGGTATCCCCGCAGACAATTGCGAATTGTTCGTGTTTGTCTTATGATGGATGTTTCCTGATATCCGTAGAAAGCCCCGATCCATGACCCGAAAATTCGCCCCCGCCTTGCTGGTTGGCGGTGCGCTTGCCATGTCCCTGGGCGCCGCCTCGGCGCAAGAACAAGTTGTCAATCTCTACTCCGCGCGCCACTATTCCACCGACGAGGCGCTCTACAACGATTTCACCAAAGCCACGGGCATCCGCATCAACCGCGTCGACGCTGACGATGCGGGTATCCTGGCTCGTCTCAAGGCCGAAGGATCGGCTTCCCCCGCCGACGTGATCCTGCTGGTCGATGCCGCGCGCCTGCACAAAGGCGAGGTCGATGGCCTGTTCAAACCCTTCCAGTCCAAGGTGCTGAACGATGCCATTCCTGCCCACCTGCGCAGCCAGCCCGCTGCCGATGGTGGCGTCGCCTGGTATGGCTTCTCCACCCGTGCCCGCGTGATTGTTTACAACAAGACCAAGGTGCAAAAGGACGATGTGGATACCTATGAAGAGCTGGGTGACCCCAAGAACAAGGGCAAGCTGTGCATCCGCTCGGGCTCGCACCCCTACAACCTGAGCCTGTTCGGCGCCGTGACCGAGCACCTGGGCGAAGCCAAGGCCGAAGAATGGCTCAAGGGCGTGGTAGCCAACCTGGCCCGCACCCCCAAGGGAGGTGACACCGACCAGATCAAGGCCGTGGCAGCTGGCGAGTGCGATATTGCGGTGACCAACAGCTACTACCTTGCTCGCATGCTGCGCTCCTCCAAGCCTGAAGACGCAGCGGTGGTCAACAAGATTGGCGTGGTGTTCCCCAACCAACAGTCCTGGGGCACGCACATGAACATCGCCGGTGGTGCCGTGGCACGCCACACCAAGAACCAGGAAAACGCGGTCAAGTTCCTGGAGTACCTAGCCAGCGCCCCTGCCCAGAACTACTTTGCCAATGGCAACAACGAATGGCCAGCGGCCAAGGGCGTGACGGTGGACAACCCGGCGCTCAAGTCCATGACTGGCGGCGCACCGTTCAAGAGCGAGACCATCCCGATCAGCGCTGTGGGCGCCAACACTGTAAAGGTGCAACAGATGCTGGATCGCGTGGGCTTCAAGTAAGACCCTACTCTGTGCTCCCAGAAAACCCGGCATTGCCGGGTTTTTCTTGTCGTGCGCCCAGCATGGGCGCACACCTGCGGGTGCAAGTCCCGCTGCAAGCTGGTCACAGTGAGCAAAGTGAAGCGCAACTGCATGAGGGCGACCGAGTGTGGGAAGGAAGCGCGGAGCGTAAATCGTGAGCCGATGAACAA
>JAKLLE010000068.1 GCA_023150295.1 Giesbergeria sp.
GGGTAGTATTCATGGGCGGGCACCAAGTTCAGACTTCGATACCCTGATCTTCCAGCCTTTTGGGCGGTGCCCGCAACTTTTTTTGCGCCTCACGCAGAGGCAAATTCGGCTGGGTTGAGGAATTCTGCAAGTCCCTCGAATAAACCTCAGGAGTTTTCATGGAAACGCAATTCGGCATTGCCAACGTCTGGATCCAGGGCGATTTTGTGACCCGCGCCGTGGCAGTGCTTCTGCTGGGCATGTCGCTGGCATCGTGGGTGGTCATCCTCATCAAGGCACTGGACATCGTGCGCTTCAAGAAGCACGCGCAGGCCGTACCCTCGTTCTGGCACAGCGACGACTTGGCCGACGGACTCACGCGCCTGGGCAACGACCCGAGCAACCCGTTCCGCCAGCTCGCCATCGAAGGGCGCGAAGCCACCGCGCACCACCGCAACACCAAGGCGCAGTTGCACGACAGCCTGGACGTGAGCGACTGGGTCAAAGGCAACATGCGCAACTACATCGACGGCTTTACCGCGCGCCTGCAGGCGGGCCTGGCCATTCTGGCTTCGGTGGGCTCCACGGCTCCTTTCATCGGCCTGTTCGGCACCGTGTGGGGCATCTACCACGCCCTGCTGGCGATTGGCACCTCGGGCCAATCCACCATCGACAAGGTGGCCGGCCCCATCGGCGAGGCCCTGATCATGACGGCACTGGGCCTGGCGGTGGCCATCCCGGCGGTGCTGGGCTACAACGCCCTGGTGCGCGGCAACAAGCACATCCTCACACGCCTGAACAGCTTTGCACATGACCTGCACGCCTACTTTGTGACCGGCGGCCGCGTGGGCGCTTCGGGCGAGCCCGGCAATGTGCGCACCCTCAAGAAAGGGAGCTGAGCATGGCCTTCGGAACCCAGGACGATGCCGACGACGTGATGAACGAAATCAACATGACGCCCCTGGTGGACGTCATGCTGGTGCTGCTCATCATCTTCATCATCACCGTGCCGGTGATGAAGCATTCGGTGCAGGTGGATCTGCCGCGCGCAGCCAACCAGCCAGAGGAAGTGAAGCCTGAAACCATCCGCCTGAGCGTGACGGCCGACGGCAGCTATTTCTGGAATGGCCAGGCCGTGAGTGAGACCGATCTGTCCTCCATGATGCAGACCGAAGCCGCCAAGGAGCCCCAGCCCGACCTGCACATCCGTGGCGACCGCGAAGTGCGCTACGAGCGCGTGGCCCAGGCCATGGCCAGCGCCCAGCGCGCGGGCCTGCGCAAGATTGGTTTCGTGACCGATCCGCAGTAATAACCCCATAAGTCGCACTGGTACTCTGAAAAGCCCTGGACAAGTAATTGCGAATCGTTATCATTACTACATCGAACAGCTTTTCAGACCTTCCACCATGCAAGCCGTCATGACCTCTTCTTCTGCGCTCAGTGCATCCCAAGCCGGTGCGTTCGCTCAAGGCATTCTGCCTGCCGCCATGGAGGCGTCTGACGCGCCGAACCTGCCTGCCGTGGACAGCCACAGCCTGCTGAAGGGCCACAAGGCGGTGACGATTCACCATAACGGTTCGCTGTACCGCCTGCAGGCCACCCGCCTGGGCAAGCTGATTCTGACCAAATAGTTTCATCGTGGGGCGACTCCCGGACCGGTCTTCTGGTCCCCAAGGGTCGTTTTAGCCAGCCAACGGTTTACCTCCGCGTAGCCAGGCTTTTTTTCCCCGCCTTCACCTGAGCAAAAACCGGCAGCTGCCGGTTTTTTTTGCTCAAATTGGCCTCCAGCGCCCTATCTACAAGCGCAAACAGCTATTATTTTTATAGCATTCAGCCTAGAAACCGCAGTTGGATGCGCCTGCCAGTGCCGTGATCGGCGTGCCAGGCAAGGCGTGACGACGCAGCGCACTCCTGTGCGCAAGGAGGAGCAACGCCGCATGGCGCGTCGAGCGCGGTGCTGGCGGGTGCATAGCGCTTTCATCCAAGAGGTGAACGTTCCCAAGTGGCGCAAGGTCAGATTCCATGCGGCTTTTCCAAGGGTGACAAGCGGTCAACTGCGGTTACTAGGTTCAAAGCCCCAGGGCGGCGATGCCTGCCCTGGCAATCTGCGCATCCTCGGTGGATTTCACGCCGCTCACCCCCACCGCACCCAGGCATTGGCCCTCGTGAAGGATGGGTACCCCGCCTTCCAGCAGACCATCAATTTCGGGCGCACTCAGGAAAGCGGTGCGCCCGTTGTTGATGATGTCTTCGTACACCTTGCTCTCGCGCCGCCCCAGCGCCGCCGTGCGTGCCTTGGCGGGTGCGATGTGGGCGGAGACGGGCGCCGCTCCGTCCAGGCGCTGCAGCCACAGCAGGTGGCCGCCAGCATCGACGATGGCAATGGTCACCGCCCACTGGTGCTGCAGGGCCTCGGCTTCGGCCGCTGCGGCGATCTTCTTGATGTCTGCCAGTTCGAGGGTAGAGAGGGTCTTCATGGTGTGCGGGGCCTTGTGGGCCGCAGTGAAATCGACCGCGAGGGCCGGAAAAGGGTGAGCGCCCAGCATAGCCAGCCCACACCAGCACGTCACCTGCCCGCTGGTCAAAAGAACCTTGACCCAAAGCAGGGTATTCCCTGCGCACCGGCCCGCCACGCCCCCACGCCTACAATGCGTTCACCTGCGCTGTGCAGGTCACTCAGGAGAGCAACGATGAACGACCGGGTCACCACCCTCCCCTCTGCGGACTATGGCTACGGCATTTCGCAGGAGCAGCGCCACAAGGTGCTGCGCAACACCTACTGGCTGCTGGCGCTGAGCCTGCTGCCCACCGTGCTGGGCGCCTGGATCGGCGTGGCCACGGGCATCACCCAGTCGCTGCGCGGCGGCGTGGGCCTGATCGTCTTCCTGGGCGGTGCCTTCGGCTTCATGTACGCCATCGAGAAGACCAAGCGCTCGGCCGCTGGCGTGCCCGTGCTGCTGGCCTTCACCTTCTTCATGGGCCTGATGCTCTCGCGCATGATCGGCATGGTGCTGGGCTTCAAGAACGGTTCGGAACTGATCATGACGGCGTTTGCCGGCACGGCAGGCGTGTTCTTCGTGATGGCCAGCCTGGCCAGCGTGATCAAGCGCGACCTGTCCGGCATGGGCAAGTGGCTGTTCGTGGGCGCCATGGTGCTGATGGTGGGCGCCATCATCAACGTGTTCGTGGGCTCGACGGCGGGCATGATGGCCATCTCGGTGGCGGCCATCGGCATCTTCAGCGCCTACATGCTGTACGACCTCAAGCAGATCCTCGATGGCGGCGAGACCAACTACATCAGCGCCACGCTGGCGCTGTACCTGGATCTGTTCAACGTGTTCCAGAGCCTGCTGGCCCTGCTGGGCATCATGGGTGGCGAGCGCGAGTAAACCGTTCGCGCCGCTTCGCCTGTTTCTATAACGAAACGCCACCCATGCACGCCTCAAACAGCACCGCTAGTCGAGGGCACCTTGTCTTGATGACACTCGTCGGCGCGACAGCGCTTGCCGCGGTACAAGGCCACGCGCAACCATCCATGGTGCTGATAGAGGCCTGCAACGCGATAACAGAGGAAGCTAAGCGACTCGAGTGCCTTAAGGCAGCAGTTGGCACCGCATCCAGCGCCGCTCCCAACCCAAACGAGCCCTTGAAGAAGGCTTTTGCAGACATCCAGTCCAGCGTTGATGTGGGCATCTCTTACAACAACTACCAGACTGCGCTTCTCGACCTGGCCAAGGCTGTGGCAGCGTTCAAGGTAAGCCCAGGGGACGATGCGGCCAAGAAACTGGCATCGGAGGCACTTGATGCATACAAAGACGCGGGCACCTTCTGGGAACGCGCCATTTCGTTCTATGCCCGTAGCGACAACAACCTCGCGTACGGCGGGGGACTTCCGGTGGGGCTGACGGGCATGGATTGGCTAGTCTCGAAATACAGCCTGCCAACGGTGAGATCAGACCTGCTCGGGCTTCATTCAGGGCTGCCAGTGGCGGGGACTCGATCACGACTCTGGGAGATCGCGGCAAGCAAAGCCAGCAGCGCTGTATCTCCCCAGCCACAGGCCAAAAGCGCGGAAGACCAGCGGGCCGAAGAAATCAAACTGGTGGAAGCTGCGGCCAAAGCACGAAGCTGCAACGACACGCCAAAGGCGATCAGCGCCGGCAAGGTAGCAGACGCCAACGAATACACCGTGGCATGTAGCAACGGGCAACGACAGACCTACTCCTGCCAGTTCAATATCTGCTCGCTGGCGCGGTAACGCTCAAGCCGCGCTTTCCTTTGTGCCCAGGATCTGATTGACCCGGCCACTCTGCTCTGCGTACCGGGGACAGAGTACATAGCTGCACTCTCCAGTGACCCGTTCGGTTGCGTAGCCGGTAGCGTCGTCAGGCACCGGGCCGCGGGGGTTGGGGCGAACCAACAGGATTTGAGGTAGGGTGTTCGCACCCCAAGGTCACTGGCACCCATGTTGTTAAACATGCAGAAAGCGCCAGCGCTGCGGTAAGCGCAGCCATACAAGTGGACAATGTGGCATTTGGGTGTTTCCGAGTTGGGTTGATGGCTTCGAGCAAGCGCCACCTGTTCCTTCGCAAAGGCCCCGACCCGGGGCCTTTTTTGTGCCCGGCCCGTGCCCAACCCTCAAACCCAGGGCGCGGCTGCCGATAATGGGGGCAGAACCCCGCTGAAAGCCCTTCCGACATGCGTCTTCGCGCTCTCTCTGCCACCGCCCTGGCCCTGCTGCTGACCGGATGCGACCAGTTGGCCGCCATTCCTGGCATGGGCCCTGACCCGCGCATTGCCCAGCGCGAGGAAGAGGCCAAGGCCATCGGCGGTGCATGCCGCCACGCCCTGCGCGGCCCGGAAGACTGCTACGCGCTGAACCCCAAGGCCAGCAAGTCCGCCATCTTTGCGGGCTGGAAGGAAATGGACCAGTACATGCGCGAGAACAAGATCGAAGGCAGCCCTTCGGTCATTACCCCCGCCGCATCCAAGCCCGCGGCCTCGGAAAAACGCGAGGCCAGCGGCGAGAAGTGATCACCCGCGCTCGAACACGGCCATGCTTTCGACGTGTGCCGTGTGCGGGAACATGTTGACCACCCCCGCCGCCGTGCAGCGGTAGCCCGCCTGGTGTACCAGCAGGCCCGCATCGCGTGCCAGCGTGGCGGGGTTGCAGCTCACATAGACGATGCGCTGCGGCGGTGTCCAGTGCTGCGCGGATTCCGGCAGCACGGGCGCGCCTTCGGCTCCACGGCGGGCCTGATCAATGTCTGCCAGCGCCTTGGACAAGGCAAAGGCGCCCTCGCGCGGCGGATCGACCAGCCATTTGTCGGCCTGGCCGTCGGCCACCAGCATTTCGGGCGTCATCTCAAACAAGTTGCGCGCTACAAATTTTGTAGCTACCAGCGCTTTATGGGCGGGCGCTAGAGCCTTGTTTTTCTCATAATTTTCACGCGAGCGGGCGACCAGGGTCTCGCTGCCTTCAATGCCCAGCACCTCGCGCGCCTGCGTGGCCAGCGGCAAGGTGAAGTTACCCAGGCCGCAGAACCAGTCGATAACGCGCTCGTGGGGCTGCACCTCCAGCAGGCGCAGCGCACGCGAGACCAGCACGCGATTGATGTGCGGGTTGACCTGCGTGAAATCGGTGGGCCGAAACGGCATGCTGATGCCAAAGTCGGGCAGCGCATACGCCAAGGGCTCCACGGCTTCGTCGAGCAGGTGCACCGTGTCCGGCCCCTTGGGCTGGAGCCACCATTGCACGCCATGGGCCTGGGCAAAGGCGCGCAGCTGCTGCTTGTCGGCGTCGGACAAGGGCTCCAGGTGGCGCAGCACCAGGGCGGTGACGGTGTCGCCGCAGGCCAGCTCAATCTGCGGGCAAGTGTCGCGCGCATCCATGCGGGCAATCAGCGCCCGCAGCGGCATGAGCAGGGCATCGACATGCGGCGGCAAGATCTTGCAGGTCTGCATGTCGGCGATGTAGCGGCTCTTGCGCTCGTGAAAGCCCACCAGCACCTCGCCCTTCTTGAGCACATGGCGCACCGACAGGCGAGCCCGGTAGCGGTAGCCCCAGGAAGGCCCTTCGATGGGGCGCAACAGGGTCTCGGCCCGCACCTTGCCCAGGTGCCACAGGTTGTCTTCCAGCACGCGCTGTTTGACGGCAACCTGCGCCGCCATGTCCAGGTGCTGCATCTTGCAGCCGCCACAGGCCCCGGCGTGCAGGCCGAAGTGTGGGCAGCCTGGCCGCACGCGCTGGGACGATTCGCGGTGGATGGCCGTGAGGCTGGCCTGTTCCCAGTTGTTCTTCTTGCGGTGGGTGTTGGCACTGACCACCTCGGTGGGCAACGCGCCGTCGATGAACACCACCTTGCCGTCGGGCTTGCGGGCCACGCCCTGGGCGTCCAGGTCCAGGGCCTGCACCAGCAGGTGGCCGTCAGGGAGTTCGGGGGCCGCGCTCAGGCCCGAGGGGGTATCGGGGGATTTGTCTTTGGATTCGCTCATGCCCCCGATTGTCTCAGCCTTGCGGATCGGGGCTGGCTTTCGGGATGGCAGGCCGAGACGGCGCCGGCAAGGCCATCTTGGGGGTCAGGCGGTTGACTTCGGCATCGCAGCCGTAGTTGTCCAGCGAGAACACCAACTTGCCGCCCGGCGCCAATGGGGGCAGGGTCTGGTGCAGTGGCAAGGACAGGTCGACCGGCGGCTCTGTAGAGCGGTACAGCACCTGGTCATCCGGGCCATAGACCACATAGCAGGTGGCCAGTGCCTGCTGGGCACCCAGTACCCCCCACAGGGCCAGGGCAGCACAACGGAACGCGCGCATGGTTCTTCTCCTCTGATTGCTTAGTCTGGCGCGATTATGCCGGGCCGCACCGCCAAGGCAAACCCTCACAGCGGCAAGCGGGTGCTGTGCTTGACCTCCTCCATCACCGCATAGGTGCGGGTTTCGCGCACACCGGGCAGTTGCCACAGCACGGCGCCCGCAAATTCGCGGTAGGCATTCATATCGGCCGTGCGGGTCTTGAGCAGGTAGTCGAAGCCACCCGCCACCATGTGGCACTCCATGATCTCGGGGCGCACCTGCACGGCGGCCTTGAACTGCTCGAACACATTGGGCGTGGTGCGGTCGAGGAGCACCTCCACAAACACCAGCATCCCGGCGCCGAGCTTGAGCGGATTGAGCCGCGCCTCGTAGCCCACGATGTAGTCCTCTCGCGTCAGGCGCTGCACGCGCGCGAGCACCGCCGTGGGTGACAGCGCCACGCTCTCGGCCAGTTTGAGGTTGGAGATACGCCCATCTTCCTGCAGGATCGTCAGAATCCTGCGGTCGATACGGTCCAGATCATCGGGGTGTTTTTCCATTGGTAGTGAATTGTTTGTTTTCAATGCAATTATTTGGATATTAATTCATCCGCCTTAGCGGGATGATGCGCACATTCCGGGCCACAGGTGCCTGGACCCACCACATCCCCACCACCGCCATGACCACAGCCTTTGCCGCCTTCGCCCCCCGCCCAGCCGACACGAGCCCGCTGCGCGCCGCCATCACTGCCGCCACCCGCGTGCCCGAACCCGTGGCCCTGGCCCCTCTGCTGGAACAGGCCCGCCTTCCGCAGGACAAGGACCAGGCCACCCAGGCGCTGGCCCTGCGCATCGCGGGCGCGCTGCGCCAGCGCAAGGCCTCGGCAGGCCGTGCCGGCATTGTGCAGGGGCTGCTGCAGGAATTTGCCCTCTCCTCGCAAGAAGGGGTGGCGCTGATGTGCCTGGCCGAAGCCCTGCTGCGCATTCCCGACGCCGCCACGCGCGACGCGCTGATCCGCGACAAGATCAGCAACGGCCAGTGGGAACATCACCTGGGCAAGAGCCCCTCGCTCTTCGTCAACGCTGCCACCTGGGGCCTGCTGCTGACCGGCAAGCTCACGGCCACGCACAGCGAGGGCAGCCTCTCGGCATCGCTGGGGCGGCTCATTGGCAAGGGCGGCGAACCGCTGATCCGCAAGGGCGTGGACATGGCCATGCGCATGATGGGTGAGCAGTTCGTGACCGGCGAGACCATTGCCGATGCGCTGTCCAACGCCCGCACGATGGAGGCCGAGGGCTTCCGCTACTCCTACGACATGCTGGGCGAGGCCGCACTCACCAGTGAAGACGCCGCACGCTACTACCAGTCCTACGAACAGGCCATCCACGCCATCGGCAAGGCGTCCAACGGGCGCGGCATTTACGAAGGGCCTGGCATCTCCATCAAGCTGTCGGCCCTGCACCCACGCTACAGCCGCGCCCAATGGCAGCGCGTGATGGATGAACTGTTCCCGCGCGTGCTGCGCCTGGCCGAACTGGCACGCCAGTACGACATCGGCCTGAACATCGACGCCGAAGAGACCGAGCGCCTGGAGACCTCGCTCGACCTGCTCGAACGCCTGTGCCACGCTCCCAGCCTGCAGGGCTGGAACGGCATTGGCTTCGTGATCCAGGCCTACCAGAAGCGCTGCCCCTTCGTCATCGACTTCTGCGTGGACCTGGCCCGTCGCACGCAGCGCCGCCTCATGGTGCGCCTGGTCAAGGGCGCGTACTGGGACAGTGAGATCAAGCGCGCCCAGGTCGATGGCCTGGACGACTACCCGGTGTACACCCGCAAGGTGCACACCGACGTGTCCTACCTCGCCTGCGCACGCAAGCTGCTGGCCGCGCCCGAAGCCATCTACCCCCAATTTGCCACGCACAACGCACACACGCTGGCGGCCATCTACCACATGGCGGGCCACAACTACTACGCCGGCCAGTACGAGTTCCAGTGCCTGCACGGCATGGGCGAGCCGCTGTACGAGCAGGTGGTGGGCGCCATCACCGCAGGCAAGCTGGGCCGCCCGTGCCGCATCTACGCCCCCGTGGGTACGCACGAAACCCTGCTGGCCTATTTGGTGCGCCGCCTGCTGGAAAACGGCGCCAACACCTCCTTCGTCAACCGCATTGCCGACCCCGCCGTGGCATTGGAAGACCTGGTGCAAAACCCGGTGGCTGCCGTGCTGCAAGCGGCCCAGACAGAAGGTGCTGCCGGCCTGCCCCACCCACGCATTCCGCTGCCGGTGCGCCTGTATGGCTCGGAGCGCAACAATTCGCAAGGGCTGGATCTGGCCAACGAGCAGGTGCTGACCGACCTGTCCACCACCTTGCGCCAAAGCGCGCTGCAGCCATGGCACGCCGGGCCGCTGCTGGCCCAAGACACCGCCCCCGGCACCACCCAGCCGGTGCGCAACCCGGCAGACCACCAGGATGTGGTCGGCCAGGTGCAGGAAGCTACGCTGGCCGAGGCGGCCCAGGCCCTGGCCTGGGCCAGCGAGGCGGCCGCCCCCTGGGCAGCCACTGCCCCGGCAGAGCGTGCCAACGCCCTGCTGCGCGCCGCCGACCTGCTTGAAGCACAAATGCCCCAGCTGCTGGGCCTGCTGATGCGCGAAGCAGGCAAGACCTGCGCCAACAGCGTGGCCGAGGTGCGCGAGGCCGTGGACTTCCTGCGCTACTACGCCGCACAGGTGAAGGCCGACTTCCACAACGACACCCACCTCCCCCTGGGCCCGGTGGTTTGCATCAGCCCGTGGAATTTTCCGCTGGCCATTTTTGTGGGTCAGGTGGCCGCGGCTCTGGCCGCAGGCAACACGGTGCTGGCCAAGCCCGCCGAGCAGACACCGCTGATCGCCGCGCAGGCCGTGCGCGCCTTGTGGCAGGCAGGCGTGCCCAGGGCGGCCGTGCAACTGCTGCCCGGCCAGGGCGAGACCGTGGGCGCGCGCCTGGTGGGCGATGCACGCACCATGGGCGTGGTGTTCACCGGCTCCACGGAAGTGGCGCGCATTCTGCAGCGCACGCTGGCCGGACGGCTGGACGCGCGCGGCAACCCGGTCACGCTGATCGCCGAAACCGGCGGCCAGAACGCCATGGTGGTGGACTCTTCTGCCCTGGCGGAACAGGTGGTGGGCGATGCCGTGGCCTCGGCCTTTGACAGCGCAGGCCAGCGCTGCTCGGCCCTGCGTGTGCTGTGCGTACAGGAGGAAGCGGCCGACCGCATCGTGGCCATGCTCCAGGGCGCCATGGCCGAACTGCGCCTGGGCAGGCCCGACGCCTTGCGCGTGGACGTGGGCCCGGTGATCGACCGCGAAGCGCAGGCAGGCATCCTGGCCCACATCGAAGCCCTGCGCACCAAGGGCAACCGGGTTTTCCAGGCAGACGTACACAGGCCCTCGGAGGCCGGCACCTTTGTGCCCCCCACACTGATCGAGATCGACAGCCTGGCCCAACTGCAGCGCGAAGTGTTCGGCCCCGTGCTGCACGTGGTGCGCTACGCCCGCAAGGACCTGGCGCGCCTCATGCAGCAGATTGCCGCCACCGGCTACGGGCTCACGCTGGGCTTGCACACCCGCATTGACGAGACCATTGCCCAGGTCCTGGCCCTGGCCCATGCCGGGAACATCTACGTGAACCGCAACATGGTGGGCGCCGTGGTGGGCGTGCAACCTTTTGGCGGTGAAGGCCTGTCGGGCACCGGCCCCAAGGCCGGAGGCCCGCTGTACCTGCTGCGCATGCTCTCGCGCCATCCTGCGGGGGCGCTGGCCCTGTCCCTGCGCGGCGAGCAGTCGCAGGGGCCCGCGCCCGCCGCGCTGGCGGCATTGCAGGCCTGGGCCAGCCAACGCCACACCGCGTGCGCAAGCGCTTGCGAGCGCATGGCCCGACTGTCGCCCGCCCACATCACCCAGGCCCTGCCCGGCCCCACGGGTGAAAGCAACACCTACAGCATCGTGCCGCGTGCGCGGGTGCTGTGCCTGGCCGCCAGCGATGCCGACCGCCTGACCCAGCTGGCGGCGGTACTGGCGGCAGGCGGGCAGGCCCTGTGGCCCGCAGAATGCGAGGCCCTGCACCAGCAACTGCCTGAAGCCGTGCAGGAACATGTGTCGCTGGTCGCCCAATGGCAGGCTGAAAGCGTGTGGTTCGACGCCGTGCTGCACCATGGCGATGCCGACGCGCTGCGCGCCGTCTGCCAGGCGGTGGCACAGCGCCCAGGCCCCATCGTCGGCGTGACGGGCCTGCCCGAAGGTGCCACCGACATCCCCCTGGAACGCCTGGTGCACGAACGCTCGGTGAGCGTGAACACCGCAGCCGCCGGCGGCAATGCGAGCCTGATGACCATCGGCTGATGGATGGAAAGGGCAGAACCACCCCGGATCTACTCCTTCCCTGACCAAGGGCTCGAACCGCTGGCGCAGGCCCTGCAGCGTGGACTGTAGCGGCTGAATGCTCTCAGGAGTGGAATCCTCTTCCACGCTGTTTGAAGATGATGTCTCGTCAGCACCCCTGTGGCAGCCCGCCTGCTCCCATCAGTTGCTTTTCCGATGCTGCTCCCGACCACTCCTACGTCGGATCACAGGCTTCGATACGGATAGGCTTCACGGACTGCCGAACCCACCCCCGCCGGGCGTGTGGATCTCGAACACATCACCCGCGCCCATCTCCACCTGGGCGATGTGGCCCAGCTTCTGCACCCTGCCATCGGCACGCAGCACGCGGTTGATGCCCGGCTGGCCGCTATGCCCCCCGGCCATGCCAAAGCCGCCCTCGCGGCGGCCGTTGGACAGGATGCTGGCCGTCATGGGCTCCAGAAAGCGGATGCGTCGCACGCCGCCATCGCCCCCGCGCCAGCGCCCTGCCCCACCCGATGCCTGGCGCAGCGCGTAGCTCTCCAGCCGCACCGGAAAGCGCCACTCCAGCACCTCGGGGTCGGTCAGGCGCGAATTGGTCATGTGCGTCTGCACCACACTGGTTCCGGCAAAGCCGCCCACCAGCGCGCCCTGGGCGTCGAACACGCCCCCGGCGCCACTGCCGCCGGCAATGGTCTCGTAGTACTGGTAGCGCTCGTTGCCGAAGGTGAAGTTGTTCATGGTGGGCTGGCTGCCCGCCATCACGCCCAGGGCACCGAACAGCGCGTTGGTGACGGCGGTGGAGGTCTCCACATTGCCTGCCACCACGGCCGCCGGGTGGCGCGGGTTGAGCAGCGAGCCTTCGGGAATGTGCACGCGCAGCGGCTGGAGGCAGCCTGCGTTCAGCGGAATGTCGTCGTCCACCAGGCAGCGGAACACGTACAGCACCGCCGCCATGCACACGGCACGCGGGGCGTTGAAGTTGTGGTCGTCCTGCTGGGCACTGGTGCCCGCAAAGTCGATGTCGGCGCTGCGGTCTTCGGGGTGCAGGCGCACGGCCACGCGGATGCGTGCGCCGTTGTCCATGGCCAGCTCAAAGCGGCCGTCGTGCACATGCGTCGCCAGGCGCGCAATGGCGCGGCGCACCGCCTCTTCGGCGTTGTCCTGCACATGGCGCATGTAGGCCTGCACGGTGGCCAGGCCAAACTCCTGCACCATGCGGCTCAGTTCCTGCACGCCTTTTTCGTTGGCGGCAATCTGCGCGCGCAGGTCGGCCAGGTTCTGCTGCGGGTTGCGGCTGGGGTGGGGGCCGGATTTCAGCAGGGCCAGCATCTCTGCATCGCGCAGCACACCGCCTTCGACCAGGCGGAAATTGTCGATGCGCACGCCCTCCTCGTCGATATGCCTGGAGAACGGCGGCATGGAGCCCGGCGTGGTGCCGCCCACGTCGGCATGGTGGCCACGGCTGCCGACATAGAAGTGGGGGGCGCCCGCGTCTCCCTCGTCCAGATACACCGGCGTGATCACCGTGATGTCGGGCAGGTGCGTGCCGCCCTGGTAGGGGTCGTTGAGCACGTACACGTCGCCCGGCCGCATGCAGCCCGCGTTGCGCGCCATCACGGCCCGGATGCTCTCGCCCATGCTGCCCAGATGCACCGGCATGTGCGGCGCATTCGCGATGAGCTGGCCCTGTGCGTCGAACAGGGCGCAACTGAAGTCCAGCCGCTCCTTGATGTTGACCGAGTGCGCCGTGTTCTGCAGTTGCAGGCCCATTTGCTCGGCAATGTTCATGAACAGGTGGTTGAACACGGCCAGCAACACTGGGTCGGCATGGGTGCCTGCGGCCTGCCGGGCGGGGCGCGGGGTGCGGCGCTCCAACAGCAGGTCGTTGAGCGCCGTCACGCGCGCCTGCCAGCCGGGCTCGATCACCGTGGTCGCGGTCTGCTCGGCCACGATGGCCGGGCCCGCCAGCAGATCGCCGGGGCGCAGGTCCTCGCGCTGGTACAGGGTAGCCTCATGCCAAGCGGGCTGGCCGTCGGTGCCGGTGCTGAACATGCGCACCGTGGCGCGCTGTGGCGCCTGGCGCGGCGGGTGCAGCACCGCCGGGGGCTGCGCAGGGCGATCACCCGCCTGCACGGCCTCGACCGACACCGCCTCCACCACCAGGGCCCGGTGCTGCATCAAAAAGGCGAAACGCTGGCGATAGGCTGCCTCGAAGGCGGCGCTGAGTGCCGCCACGGCGGCATGTCCGTCGTGCAGCAGGCCGGTGGGCGCATCGACAACCAGCGCGGTGTCCGAGCCTTCGTAGCGCACATGCACGCGGCGCAACACCTGTACCGCACCCTGCCCGCCCTGTTGCTGCGCCAGTTCGGCCTGCGCGGCATCGGCCAGTGCCTGCAAAGCCGCCAGCACGGCAGGCCAGGCCTGGGCGGACAGCGGCAACTCCACGGTCTGCTCGCGCAACAGGCTTTGGTCCGCCAGGCCCATGCCGTAGGCCGACAGCACGCCCGCCATGGGATGCACCAGCACCTGCGACATACCCAGTGCATCGGCCACCAGGCAGGCGTGCTGGCCGCCCGCGCCACCAAAACACTGCAAGGTGTAGCGCGTGACGTCGTAGCCCCGGGCAATGCTGATCTTCTGGATGGCGCCTGCCATCTGCTGCACGGCAATCTGGATGCAGCCGTGGGCCGTGTGTTCAGGCGAGAGGCCTGTTTGCGCTGCCAGCGCGCCCATGTGTTGCTGCACGGCATGGGCATCCAGCGCCTCGTCGGCCCCTGGGCCAAACACCTGCGGAAAGTACGCAGGCTGAAGCTTGCCCACCAGCAGGTTGGCATCGGTCACTGTGAGCGGACCACCACGCCCATAGCAGGCCGGGCCGGGCTGGGCGCCCGCGCTGTGCGGCCCCACGCGCAGGCGTGCACCGTCAAAGGTGAGCAACGAGCCGCCGCCAGCGGCCACGGTGTGGATGGCCAGCATGGGAGCGCGCATGCGCACACCGGCCACCTGGGTCTCGAACGCGCGCTCGAACTGGCCTGCGTAGTGGCTTACGTCGGTGCTGGTGCCGCCCATGTCAAAGCCGATCACGCGATCGTGCCCGGCCAGCTCCGCCGTGCGCGCCATGCCGACGATGCCGCCCGCCGGGCCGGACAGCACGGCGTCCTTGCCCTGGAAGCAGTGGGCATCGGTCAGGCCGCCCGAGGACTGCATGAACAGCAGGCGCACGCCCGGCATGTCGGCAGCGACCTGCTCCACATAGCGGCGCAGGATGGGCGAGAGATAGGCATCGACCACGGTGGTGTCGCCCCGGCTGACGAACTTCATCAGCGGGCTGGTGGCATGCGAGGTGCTCACCTGCGTGAAGCCCGCGGCACGCGCCAGGCGTGCCGCCGCCTGCTCGTGCTGGGCAAAGCGGTAGCCGTGCATGAAGACGATGGCCACGCTGCGCAGGCCCGCGTCGTAGGCGGCCCACAGACGTTCTTTCAGGTGCTCTTCATCGAGCGGCTCCACCACCTCACCGCGCGCGCCCAGGCGCTCCTGCGCCTCGATCACCCGTGCGTACAGCAGTTCGGGCAGCACGATGTGGCGGTCGAACAGCCGGGGGCGGTTCTGGTAGGCGATGCGCAGCGCGTCGCGAAAGCCCCGCGTGGTGACCAGCAACGTGGGCTCGCCCTTGCGCTCCAACAAGGCGTTGGTGGCCACGGTGGTGCCCATCTTCACGCACTCCACCAGGGCGGCGGTGATGGGAGCATCGGGCGCCAGGCCCAGCAAGTGGCGCATGCCCGCCACGGCGGCATCGCGGTAGTGGCCGGGGTTCTCGGACAGCAGCTTGTGCGTGACCAGGCTGCCATCGGGCCGCCGCCCCACGATGTCGGTGAAGGTGCCGCCCCGGTCGATCCAGAACTGCCAGCGGGCTGCGGGGGGCTGAGTATCCATGGGCATTGTTTGCTATCTTTTTTGTAGCTACTTGCGCTTATTGCATGGGCGCTGGAAGGCATTTTCTTCCAAAACGACCAAGTACTTGCTCTGCCGTGGACAATAACGCCATGCTGAACGTTCTGTCCATCTGCATCGGCGCCAGCCTGGGGGCCTTGGCGCGCTGGCGTCTGGGGCTGTGGCTGTCCACACCGGGCAGCCTGCTGCCCTGGGGCACGCTGGCGGCCAATCTGGTGGGCGGCTACCTCATTGGCGTGTGCGTGGCGGTATTCCAGGCCCTGCCGCACCTGGACCCGGCCTGGCGCCTGGCGCTGGTCACGGGTTTTCTGGGGGCGCTGACCACGTTCTCCAGCTTCTCGGCGGAGGTGGTGGGCATGCTGCAGCAGCAGCGTTACCTGCTGGCCTGCACCACGGTGGGCCTGCACCTGGCCGGTTCGCTGCTGATGACGGTGCTGGGCCTGCACAGCGCCGCGTGGGCGCTGTCGGCGGCGAGTCGTTGATCTGCTGAAGTGCCCTGCGGCCCTCAAGCCCAGCGCAGTTGCAGCGGCAGGCGGGCAAAGCCAATGGCCGGGTAATGCGCAGGCTCTGGCGTCTGCGTGGCCGGGGCCAGTTGGGCCACCGCCGCCAGCAAGGCGCGCAGCGCGACGCCCAGTTCCATGCGCGATAGCGCCGCACCAGGGCACACGTGAATGCCCGCGCCGTAGAGCAGGTTGTCCTGCGGGTTGCGGCCCCAGCGGAATTCACCGGGTGCCTCGAACACGCGCGGATCGCGGTTGGCCGATGTCCAGTGCAAGGTGATGCGCCCCCCGGCCGGAATCTGGCGCCCCGCCACCTCCACCGGGCAGGTGGCCACGCGCCGGTTGGTCACCAGCGGGCCGTGCAGGCGCAGGATCTCGTCGATGGCCTCGGGCTGCCGCGCAGGCTCGGCGCGCAGCGTGGCCTGCAGATCGGCATGCGTTGACAGCCACTGGGCCAGGATGCCCACCGCGGCAGAAATCGTACCGATCTCGCCCACCGTCCAGTTGCGCAGGATGCTGGCAATGGCATCGGCCCCCAGGGGCTGGCCCTGCACCATGGCGTGCATGAGCGAGGCTGTCACATCCTGCTGCGGCCCGGCGCCGCTGGCCCGGCGCTCGTCCAGCATGCGAGCCACAATGCCCGCAAACTGCGCCGCCAGCGCATCGAGCGCGGGCCGATCCTGCGCCAGCGTGGCCTCGTGGCTGCGGGCCGACCAGGCGGTCAACTCGGCTTCCAGATCCATGGGCCAGCCCATGAACGCGCACTGGATGCGCACGGCAAAAGGCAGTGCAAAGGCAGCCACCAGGTCAACCTCCTGCCGCCCACGCAGCGCCTGCAGCAGTTCTGCCGTGATGCGCTCGCACACGGGGCGAAAGGCCTCCACCCTCTCCTGCGTGAAGTAGGGCTCGATCAGCGCACGGTAGGCCGTGTGCTCGGGCGGATCCATGCCGTTGGGCACTGCCACATGGCGCGACACCACGTTGCTGAAGCGCTCGTGGTCTTGCAGGATTCGCAGCACATCGGCATGGCCCAGCACGGACCAGTGCAGCATCTCGCTGTAGGCCGCGCCATGCTGGTCGCGCAGGTGGTCGTAGGCAGCGATCTGGTCTTGCTGAACGGAGTCGCTGCGAGGGTTCCAATCGGGGGTGGGGGCTGTGGTCATGGTGCGGGTAGGGTCTGCCAAAGGGTACACACATTCGTGTGACAAAGTATGACCGAATTCCCAGCGCAGGTTTGACCCTTCCCTGCAATCCAAGGAGGGGCTTCGCAACGCCTGGACAATGCCATTGAATGCTATATTTTTCATAGCTTATGGCGTATATTGGAAGGGCGATGCGGGCCATTTTGTGCCTAGAATGCCATCACGATCAACCCACAGACCACGGGGCTGCCGGACCTACCCCTTGGCCGCCTTGAAGACAACACGGAGTCCCACCATGGAAGCCAACACCCAACTCAACGAGCGCCGCCTGGCCGATGCCTGGGAAGAACTGCACGCCCACGCCAACAACGGCAACCCCTTGCTGGCCGATTCCAACCGTATGGCCTTTGCCGACCCGGAATTCCTGTTCCGGCGCGAAACACGCGGCATCCGCTTTCAACTGGAACTGCTCAAGCCCGACCTGGGCCAAAGCGCCCAAGGCATTGAGAACACCATCGTCGTCTATGGCAGCGCGCGCTTTCAATCCCCGGACGATGCCGCAGCCGCGCTTGCAACTGCCCAAGCCAGCGGCGACGCCGAACGCGTACGCCTGGCCGAACGCGCCGTGCGCAACGCCCACTACTACGACCAGGCCCGCCAGTTTGCCCGCCTGGTGGCGCGCTACAGCAACGCCCAGGCTCCCGCCAACCGCATCCACATCTGCACCGGCGGCGGCCCCGGCATCATGGAAGCCGCCAACCGGGGTGCGCACGACGAAGGCGCACCCAACATCGGCCTGAACATCACCCTGCCGCATGAGCAAAGCGGCAACCGCTTCATCACGCCCACGCTGAGCTACAAGTTCCACTACTTCGCACTGCGCAAGATGCACTTCATGATGCGCGCCAAGGCGCTGGTGGCATTCCCTGGCGGCTTTGGCACGCTGGACGAACTGTTCGAGGTGCTCACCCTTGTGCAAACCGGCAAGACCAAGCCGGTGCCGGTCATCCTGTTCGGCACCGAGTTCTGGAAGCGCTTGATCGACTTCGAATTCCTGGTCGAACAAGGCACCATTTCCGCCGCCGACCTGCGCCTATTCCACCGCACCGACGATCCGCAGGACGCCTGGGATCGGATTCGGGGGTTTTACCAGCTCTGAGTCTCAAGCACCCACAAGGGCGATAGCCAAGCAGCGCGATGCGACTAACACCAGACCCACTGGGACAGACACGCTGCTGGTGAGACGTCATGGTGCAAAGCAATGGGAAGTCTGCTGGACCCGCGCACACAATGAAGTGCTGGCCCATGGCATCTGCGCACTCAGCGCCCTGATTCCCAGACTCATGCTCAGTCCTCCCGCAAAGCCTGCCGCCAGCGCCCCCAGCAGGGGCGCGGGATAATCCCGCCCCATGTCCCTGCTGCCCCACCAGATCGAACTACTGTCCCCCGCGCGCGACGCCGACATCGGCATCGAGGCCGTCAACCACGGTGCCGACGCCGTCTATATCGGCGGCCCGGCCTTTGGTGCGCGCGCCGGTGCGGGCAACGACATCCGCGCGCTGGAGCGCCTGATCGCGCACGCCCACCGCTTCCACAGCCGCGTGTTCATCACGCTCAATACCATCCTGCGCGACGACGAGCTGGAAGGTGCGCGCCAGATGGCCTGGCAGGTCTACAACGCCGGTGCCGACGCGCTCATCATCCAGGACATGGGCCTGCTAGAACTCGACCTGCCCCCCATCCAGCTGCACGCCAGCACCCAGACCGACATCCGCACGCCCGAAAAAGCGCGCTTTCTGCAGGACTGCGGCCTGTCGCAGATCGTGCTGGCGCGAGAACTCACCGTGCAGCAGATCGCCGCCGTGCGCGCCGCCACCGACCCACAGCGCTGCGCCATCGAGTTCTTCATCCACGGCGCGCTGTGCGTGGCCTACAGCGGCCAGTGCTACATCAGCCACGCCCAGACCGGCCGCAGCGCCAACCGAGGCGACTGCAGCCAGGCCTGCCGCCTGCCCTACCAGGTGACGGACGCGCAGGGCCGCTTCATTGCGCACGACAAGCATGTGCTCTCGATGAAAGACAACAACCAGAGCGACAACCTGCGCGCGCTCATCGACGCGGGCGTGCGCAGCTTCAAGATCGAGGGCCGCTACAAGGACATGGGCTATGTGAAGAACATCACTGCCCACTACCGCAAGCTGCTTGACGAGATTCTCGACGAGCGCGAGGCCTCGGGCGACCCGCTGGCGCGCGCATCGAGCGGCCGCACCACCTTCACCTTCACGCCCGACCCGCTGCAGAACTTCAACCGCGAGTTCACCGACTACTTCGTCAACGGCCGCAAGGAAGACATCGGCGCCTTCGACACGCCCAAGAACCCCGGCCAGGCCATCGGCTGGGTCACCAAGCTGGGGCCGAATTTCGTCGAGCTCGAAGTGAGCGACCCGGCCACCGTGCTGCACAACGGCGACGGCCTGTGCTACTACGACCTGCAGAAAGAGCTGGTGGGCCTGCAGATCAACCGCGCCGAGCCCGTGTCGCCGCGCGGTGGCCGCCACTGGCGCGTGTTCCCCAAAGACCCGATGGAGGGCTTCAAGGACCTGCGCAAGGGCACCGAAGTCAACCGCAACCGCGACATGGACTGGGTGCGCACACTGGAGAAGAAGTCCAGCGACCGGCGCATCGGCCTGTGGGCGCAGTTCGCCGAAACCGCAGACAGCTTCGCCCTCACGCTGACCGACGAGGACGGATTCACCGGCACGGCCCAGGCTGCCCTGCCCCACGAGGCGGCGCAGGAAGCCTCACGCGCCGAGGGCAGCCTGCGCGAACAACTCGGGCGCTTTGGCGCCACGATCTTCAGTGTCAACGACATCGCGCTGCAACTCTCGCAGTCCTGGTTCGTCCCTGCCTCCAGCCTCAACGCGCTGCGCCGCGATGCCCTCGCCGCGCTGGAGGCCGCGCGCATCCAGGGTCTTGCGCGCCTGCCACGCGCCACACCCGTGGAACCACCCGTGCCCTACCCCGAGGACACACTGAGCTACCTCGCCAACGTGTTCAACCACAAAGCACGCGACTTCTACGCACGCCACGGCGTGAAGGTGATAGACGCCGCCTACGAAAGCCACGAGGAGGAAGGCGAGGTCAGCCTCATGATCACCAAGCACTGCGTGCGCTACTCCATGAGCCTGTGCCCCAAGCAGGCCAAGGGCGTGACGGGCGTGCAGGGCACCATCCGCGCCGAGCCGCTGCAGCTCATCAACGGCAAGGAAAAACTCACGCTGCGCTTTGACTGCAAGCCCTGCGAGATGCACGTGGTCGGCAAGATCAAGCGCCAGGTGCTGAACCAGGCGCATGAGCAGCCCCTGACCTACTATCGCGCACCAGTAGTGTCCGGTTAAAAGTTGAACAAATTCAACTGGTTAGCGGCGGGCAGCTCAATGGATTGGGAGCGGTCAGCCTGCAGGGCGCATGAAATATGGGTTTTCTCGAAAACTGACACCGAAAAGATCTGTAGACATGT
>JAKLLE010000069.1 GCA_023150295.1 Giesbergeria sp.
CAGCATACCTGCACTGATCAAATGCGCGATATCCACCTGTGTGGGCAATGCCTTGCGAGTTCTCGCCATCCCGGGCCTCCATCAAGTCCTTGATGGGGGCCGATTATCAACTAATACCGCCTACTATCTGAACAGTATTGGGCCTAAACCTGGGATAGCAGCCAGTCCCGAAAGGCCGTCATGGCAACCGTCTGGGTGCGCGACTGCAGCCTGGTGAGCCAGTAGGCGCCCTGGTGCAACTCCTGCGCGAACGGCTGGACCAGTCGGCCCTGGCGCAGCTCGCGCGTGAACATGCACACAGGCAACAGCGCCATGCCCGCACCCTGGGCGGCCGCTTCGGCCAGCGTGAGCGATGAGTCGAAGACCGCGCCGCGCACCATGGGGCAGGGCGAGCCCGCAGCGTCGAACCAGGCAGCCCATTCATCCGCGCGGTAGCTGCGCAGCAGTGGTTGGCGCGCCAGGTCAGCCACCGTGTGCAGGCCTCGGGCCAGGGTTGGCGAGCACATCACGGACATGGGAGCGTCCATGATGCGTTCGGCATGGGTGCCGTGCCAGGCGCCGTCGCCAAAGCGGATCGCGTAGTCCAGCCCTTCGCCCGCCATGTCCACCCGGTTGTTGTGTGTCAGCAGCCGCAGGTCCACGAACGGGCAGTTTTGCTGGAAGTCGCGCAGCCGGGGCAGCAGCCAGCCCACGGCAAAGGTGCCTACGGCGCCCACGGTCAGCACCTCGCGCGGGCGGGTGTCGCCCAGCTTTTCCAGGGCGCGCTCCAGGTTGCCGAACGATTCCACTACCACCGGCAGCAAGGCCTGCCCTTCGTCCGTCAGCGCCAGGCCGCGCGGCAAGCGGCGAAACAGCGGCTTGCCCAGACGGTCTTCGAGCTTGCGGATGTGCTGGCTCACAGCAGTTTGCGTCACATGCAGTTCCTCGGCCGCCCGTGTGAGGTTCAGGTGGCGCGCAGAGGCTTCGAACGCACGCAGGGCATTGAGCGGGAGATGCATGGAATGGTGAAGTTTTTCTTGGGTCTGGTGGCAATTATTGTCGATGGTGCTTTGAGTGAAGACTCTCTATCGTTCTGGTTTTCTTCTCATTCATCGCAAATTTCATATGCAAAGACGACAGTTTTCCTTGGGCTTTGTTGCCGCTGCGGCCCTGCCGCTTTGGGGGTGTGCCGGCCATGCCGCGAACAGGGACGCCACCGCCCGCCAATGGGCCGAAACATTGGCCGGCATTGAGCACGCCGCCCAGGGCCGCCTGGGCGTGGCCATGCTGGACACCGGCACGGGTCTGGCGCTGGGTTGGCGGCAGGATGAGCGCTTTGCCATGGCCAGCACCTTCAAGGCGGTGCTGGCAGGATGGATCTTGGCTCTGGTGGATCAGGGCAAGGAGCGGCTCGATGCGCGCGTGCACTACGCGACGGCGGATGTGGTGGCGTATTCGCCGGTCAGTGGCCCGCGGGCGGGTGCTGGCGGCGGCCTGACGGTGGGCGAGCTGTGCTCTGCCACGGTGAGCCTGAGCGACAACACCGCAGCGAACCTGCTGCTGGCCCGGCATGGCGGACCCGCAGGGTTCACGGCCTTCGTGCGCTCGTTGGGCGACGGCGTGACGCGGCTAGACCGCAACGAGCCCACGCTCAACGAGGCGGCCGTGGGCGACCCGCGCGACACCACCACGCCGCTGGCCATGCTGCAGACGATGCAGAAGCTGGTGCTGGGCGATGTTCTCACCCCCGCATCGCGTGCCTGGCTGCAACGCTGGCTCGTGGAAACGAGCACGGGCGACCGGCGCCTGCGGGCTGGCGTGACGGGTTGGAAGGTGGGTGACAAAACAGGCACCGCTGGCGACAGCGGCACGGCCAACGACATCGGCGTGCTCTGGCCGCCGGGGGGTGCCGCGCCCGTGTTGGTGACTTGCTATCTCACGCGCTCTGCTGCTGCCCCCGCGCAGCGCGATGGCGCCATCGCGCAGGTAGCGCGTGCCGTGGCAGCGACACGCGACGGCTTCAGAGCTTCTTGACCAGCACCTGGCTGCGCCGATCCCAGTTGTACTTGCGCTTGCGGGCGTCGGGCAGCCACTCGGGGTCCACCACCACGAAGCCGCGCTTGATGAACCAGTGCATGGTGCGCGTGGTGAGCACGAAGATGGACTCCAGCCCCAGGTTGCGTGCGCGCTGTTCGATGCGCTTGAGCAGTTTTTCGCCGTCGCCTGTGCCCTGGCTTTGCGGCGAGACGGTGACAGCGGCCATTTCGCCGGTGCGTTTTTCGGGGTAAGGGTAGAGCGCGGCGCAGCCGAAGATCACGCCGTCGTGCTCGATGATGGTGTAGTTGGCGATGTCGCGTTCGATCTCGGTGCGGTCGCGCTTGACCAGGGTGCCGTCCTTCTCGAAGGGTTCGATGAGCTGCAGGATGCCGCCCACGTCGTCGGCCGTGGCCTCGCGCAGTTCCTCCAGCTTCTCGTCCACGATCATGGTGCCGATGCCATCGTGCACATAGATTTCGAGCAGCAGCGCGCCGTCCACGGCGAACGGGATGATGTGGCTGCGCTCCACGCCGCCCTGGCAGGCCTTCACGCAGTGCTGCAGGTAGAAGGCCGTGTCGGTGGGGCGCTGGCTCGGCGGCACGCGCGCCAGCAGTTGCTTGGCCTGGGCCAGCGGCAGCTCGGTGTCGATGGGGTTGTCCTCGCCCTCGGGAGCCTCGGGGTCGGTGCGGATGCCGGGCACCTCGGACAGGAACAGCAGCTTGTCAGCCTTGAGCGCAATGGCCACCGAGGTGGCGACTTCTTCCATGCTCAGGTTGAAAGCCTCGCCCGTGGGCGAGAAGCCAAAGGGCGAGAGCAGCACCAGCGCGTCCATGTCCAGCGCGCGCTGGATGCCCGCCACGTCCACCTTGCGCACCAGGCCGGAGTGTTCAAAGTCCACCCCATCCACAATGCCCACCGGCCGCGAGGTAACGAAGTTGCCCGAGATCACCCGCACCGTGGAGCCTGCCATGGGCGTGTTGGGCAGCCCCTGGCTGAAGGCGGCTTCGATCTCGAAGCGCAATTGCCCGGCGGCCTCCTGGGCGCAGTCCAGTGCCACCGAATCGGTGATGCGGATGCCGTGCGAGTACTTGCCCGCATGGCCCTTGGCCGCCAGTTGCTCGTTCACCTGGGGCCGAAAACCGTGCACCAGAACGATTTTCACGCCCATGGCCTTGATCATGGCCAGGTCCTGGGCAATGCTGTGCAGCTTGCCCGCTGCAATCGCTTCGCCCGTCAGCCCCACCACAAAGGTCTGGTGCCGAAACTTGTGGATGTAGGGCGCCACCGACCGGAACCAGGGCACAAAGGTGAAGTTGAAGACGGTGGACATGCGCGGTAGGTGTGCAGCGGGTGCGCCCGCAAGCTGCGGGCGGGGTGATGTAAACCCCTATTGTTGCGCAGACACGCCGCCGGGCGCTGTCGGTGGCCGCCATCGGCGTGCCATGTGTGTCGATTATTCTGCGCCGCCGTTGCTGCACATCCACAATCGCGTCCATGCCCGACTCCGAGTTCTCCGACCGCAGCCCCTGGGCTGTCTTCCTGGTTTTCCTGCGCCTGGGCCTCACGTCCTTTGGCGGGCCGGTGGCCCACCTGGGCTATTTTCGCGAGGCGCTGGTGGTGCGGCGCCGCTGGCTGAGCGAGCGCAACTACGCCGATCTGGTGGCCCTGTGCCAGTTCTTGCCCGGCCCCGCCAGCAGCCAGGTGGGTATGGCCTTGGGGTTGGCGCGCGCGGGCTACCCGGGAGCACTGGCCGCGTGGCTGGGGTTCACGCTGCCATCGGCCGTGGCACTCATCCTGTTTGCCCTGGGCCTGGCCCACTGGGGGGACGCCGTGCCTGCCGGGCTGCTGCACGGGCTCAAGGTGGTGGCGGTGGCTGTGGTGGCGCAGGCGGTCTGGGGCATGGCGCGCAGCCTGTGCCCCGATGCGCCGCGCACCAGCCTCATGGCGGTGGCCGCCTGCGCTGTGCTGTGGTGGTCCTCCGCCTGGGCGCAGGTCTTGGTCCTGGCGCTGGCCGCGCTGGTGGGCCTGTGGACGCTGGCGCCAGGGCAGGCCGCTGCCCACGAGCCCCTGCCCATCCCCGTGGGGCGCCGCGCGGGCATGGCTTGGCTGGCGCTGTTTGTGGCGCTGCTGCTGGGGCTGCCTTGGGCAGCGGCGGTGTTTCCGCATGCCACGCTGGCGGTGGCCGATGCCTTCTACCGCGCGGGCTCGCTCGTTTTTGGCGGCGGGCATGTGGTGCTGCCCTTGCTGCAGGCCGAGCTGGTGCCCACGGGCTGGGTGGACCAGGACACTTTTCTGGCAGGCTACGGCGCAGCCCAGGCCGTGCCCGGCCCATTGTTCACCTTTGCCGCCTTTCTGGGGGCTTCGCTGCAAATGGGGCCCCAGGGTGTGTGGGGCGCGCTGGTGTGCCTGCTGGCCATCTTTGCTCCTTCATTCCTGTTGGTGGCCGGGGCGCTGCCCTTCTGGGAAGGGCTGCGCGCCCAGCCGCGCATGCAGGCGGCGCTGGCAGGCATCAACGCAGCCGTGGTGGGCCTGCTGGTGGCCGCGCTGTACCAGCCGGTGTGGACCAGCGCCATCCACACCCCACAGGACTTTGCCCTGGCGCTGCTGGCGGGCGTGGCCCTCATGGCCTGGAAGCTGCCGCCCTGGCTGGTGGTGGCCGCCAGCGCCGGGGCGGGGTGGTGGCTGGGGGCATGATACGGGTTTGCATTCAATCGGATAACTAGGCGGGAAGCCGCAGACAGTGCTGTAGCACGGCAAGGCAAACCAACGACGTTATACGGTTGAAGTCAAATCCGTATGAGGGGCGCGGCTTGCTCGGCCCGATAATTGCGCCCCATGTCTTTGCCCGATCCGCGTCTGCCTGCACCTTCCCGCGCCTTCACCCTGGAGTTTCCCGAGTCCCTGCCCGTATCCGGTCGGCGCGACGAGATCATGGAGGCGATGCGCCAGCACCAGGTCATCATCGTGTGCGGCGAAACCGGTTCGGGCAAGACCACGCAGCTGCCCAAGATCGCGCTGGCGCTGGGCCGGGGCAAGTGCAACGCCGCGCCGGGCCAGAAGGGCCAGCTGATCGGCCACACCCAGCCGCGCCGCATTGCCGCCAGCAGCGTGGCCAAGCGCATTGCCGAGGAATTAAAGTCGCCGCTGGGCGAGGTGGTGGGTTACAAGGTGCGCTTCCAGGACCGGCTTTCGCGCGACGCCTCGGTCAAGCTCATGACCGACGGCATTCTGCTGGCCGAGACGCAGACCGACCCGCTGCTCAAGGCCTACGACACGATCATCATCGACGAGGCGCACGAGCGCAGCCTGAACATCGACTTTCTGTTGGGCTACATTCGGCAGATTCTGCCGCGCAGGCCGGACCTGAAGGTGGTGGTGACCTCGGCCACCATCGATGCGGACCGCTTTGCCAAGCACTTTGAAAGCAGCAAGGGCCCGGCGCCAGTGATCCAGGTATCGGGCCGTACCTATCCGGTGGAGCAGCGCTGGCGGCCATTCGAGGAAAGCCGCGACTACGGCCTGAACGAGGCCATCGCCGACGGCGTGGACGAACTGTGGCAGGGCAACGCGGGCGGCGACATCCTGGTGTTTTTGCCCGGCGAGCGCGAAATCCGCGAGGCCGCCGACCACCTGCGCAAGCACCTGGCGCACCAGCCGGTCACGCGCAACGCCGAGGTGCTGCCGCTGTTCGCGCGCCTGAGCCAGGCCGAGCAGGACCGTATCTTCGACGGCCACACCGGGCGGCGCATCGTGCTGGCCACCAATGTGGCAGAAACATCTTTGACGGTTCCTGGTATCAGATACGTCATTGACGCAGGAACGGCGCGCGTCAAGCGCTACAGTTTGCGTAGCAAGGTGGAGCAGTTGCTGGTCGAGCCCATCAGCCAGGCGGCGGCCAACCAGCGCGCCGGGCGCTGCGGGCGCGTGGCCAATGGCATCTGCATCCGGCTGTACGACGAGAAAGACTTCACGGGCCGGCCGCGTTTTACTGACCCCGAAATTTTGCGTTCCTCGCTGGCAGGCGTGATCCTGCGCATGAAGTCGCTGCACCTGGGCGTGGTGGAGGACTTTCCGTTCATCGACGCGCCCTCGGGCCGGGCCATTGCCGACGGCTACCAGCTGCTCAATGAACTGGGCGCGGTGGACGACAAGAACGAGCTCACGCCCATGGGGCGCGAACTGTCCAAACTGCCGCTGGACCCGCGCGTGGGCCGCATGATCCTCGAAGCGCGCGCGCGCGGGGCTCTCAGCGAGGTGCTGGTCATCGCCAGCGCGCTGAGCCTGCAGGATGTGCGTGACCGCCCCATGGACGCGCAGCAGCAGGCCGACCAGCAGCACGCCAAGTTCGACGACGACAAGAGCGAGTTTTCCGGCTACCTCAAGCTCTGGCAATGGCTGCAGGACGCGCGCGGCGGCGCGCCGGCCTTGCCCTCGGCACGCCAGCAGCAGGCCCAGGCGCGCACGCGTGGCCCTTCGCAGGCCGTGCTGCCGGTGGCGCAGCGCAAGGCTGCCGCGCCCGCGCAGCCGGCCCCCGCTTCCACCGCGCCCACGCACAAGCTCAGCAACCGCCAGTACGAGCAGCTCTTGCGCCAGAACTTCATCAACGTGCGCCGTGTGCGCGAATGGCGCGACGTGCACAGCCAGCTGCTCACCGTGGTGACGGAGCACCACTGGGCGCTCAACACCCAGCCCGCCAGCTACGAGGCCCTGCACTTGTCCATGCTGGCGGGCCTGCTGGGCAACATCGGCTTCAAGCCCGAGGAAGAGGAACAGTACCTGGGCGCGCGCGGCATCAAGTTCCACCGCCACCCGGGTGCGCACCTGCGCAAGAAGCCGGGGCGCTGGATCGTCTGCGCCGAACTGGTGGAGACCACGCGCCTGTTCGGCCGGGGCATCGCCGCCATCGAGCCGCAATGGCTGGAAGAGGTGGGCGCGCACCTGCTGAAGAAACAGGTGCTCGACCCGCACTGGGAGAAAAAGGCCGCCGAGGTGGTGGCCTTCGAGCGCGCCACGCTCTACGGCCTGGTGGTCTATAGCGGCCGCCGCGTGGGCTACGAGAAGGTGGACCCGCACGCCGCGCGCGAGCTGTTCATCCGCGAGGCCCTGGTGGGCGGGGAGGCGCCGCAGGACTGGGACAAGCGCCTGCCCTTCCTGGCCGCCAACGACAAGCTCATCGCCAAGGTGCAGGAGCTGGAGCACAAGTCGCGCCGCCAGGACGTGCTGGTGGACGAGGAACTGATCTTCGCCTTCTACGACCAGCAGGTGCCGCAGGACGTGTGCAACGGCCGCAGCTTCGAGCACTGGTACCGCCAGGAGAGCAAGGCCCGGCCCGACCTGCTCAAGCTCACGCGCGACGAACTCATGCGCCACGAGGCCGCGGGCATCACCACCAGCGCCTTTCCCAAAATGGTGCGGCTGGGCGGCGTGGACTGCCAAGCCAGCTACCTGCACGAGCCTGGCGACCCGCGCGACGGCATCACCGTCACCATCCCGTTGTTCGTGCTCAACCAGGTGCAGGAGGAGCGCTGCGAATGGCTGGTGCCCGGCATGCTCAAGGACAAGATCCAGGCCCTGCTCAAGAGCCTGCCGCAGCGCCCGCGCAGCCGCTTCGTGCCCCTGCCCGAGAGCGCCACACGCCTGGCCGCCTTGCTGGGCACGCCCGACCGCGTGGGCCACACCGGGCTGGTGGACGCGCTGCTCAAGCAGGTGCGCGAGGAGACCTCGCTCGACGTCAAGCGCGCCGACTTCAAGCTCGACATGGTGCCGCCACACCTGTTCATGAACTTCCGCGTGGTGGACGAGCATGGCCGCCAGTTGGGCCAGGGCCGCAACCTGGGTGCACTCAAGGCCGAACTGGGCGCCAAGGCGCGCGGGGCCTTCCAGGCGCTTGCTTCGTTAAAGATAGCGCCTGGCGCTGCATCCAAGGCCGATTCAGATGAAAAAGCACCTGAAAATGCCGTAGATAAAGCGCAAGCAGCTCCTGAAAAGAGAGCAAAAAACGCGCCCACTGCGCAGGCCGAGGCGCGCTACACCGCCTGGACTTTCGGCGAGCTGCCCGAATTGATGGAGATCGGCAAGGGCGGGCAGACGCTGATCGGCTTTCCGGCGCTCATCGACGCGGGCGACGCCGTCAGCATCGAGGTGTTCGACGAACCCGAGGTGGCGGCCGCCAAGCACCGCGCCGGCCTGCGCCGCCTGTGCGCGCTGCAGATCAAGGACGCGCTCAAGTACCTCGAAAAAAACATCCCCGACCTGCAGAAAATGGCCGTGGCCTACATGCCGCTGGGCACGCAGGAAGAGCTGCGCGCCCAGATCATCGACGTGGCGCTGGACCGCGCCTTCCTGCTGGACCCGCTGCCCACCAACGCCCCGGACTTCGAGCGCCGCGTGCAGGAAGGGCGCGGGCGCCTCACGCTGATCGCCAACGAAGTGGCGCGCCTGGCGCTCACCATCCTGCAGGAATACGCCGCCGCGGCGCGCAAGGCCAAGGACACCAAGGGCGCGCCGGATGCGGTGGCGGACGTGCAGCAGCAGCTCCAGCGCCTGGTGCCCAAGCACTTCCTGGCCGCCGCGCCCTGGCCGCAACTGGCGCACTTTGCGCGCTACCTCAAGGCCATCGTGCTGCGGCTGGACAAACACCGCGCCGACCCGGCGCGCGACGCCGCCAAACTGGCCGAGCTGCGCCCCCAGGAGCAGCGCTACTGGCGCCTCGTGGCCGAGCGCAAGGGCCAGGTGGATGCGCGCATGCAGGAGCTGCGCTGGCTGCTGGAGGAACTGCGCGTGAGCTTCTTCGCCCAGGAGCTGCGCACGCCCCAGCCGGTGAGCGTCAAGCGGCTGGACAAGCTGTGGGCGCAGACCCAGAGTTGAGGATAGCCTGCAAAGCTCCCTGTGGCCTGAGGTAGGGCGGCCTCGCGTGGCGCACGGCGTTGCTTTTCTTGCCAACAGCCCCGCTATTGGCTGCAAAAAGACGCCTTGCGCCCCCTCCCGATCCGCACCACCACGTTCCCGCGAGGGTTGTGCAGGACATTTTCAAGAGTCTTTCGAGCGCCATCACTGGGACGGGTTTGGTGTTGCATCAACCAGAAGGAGACATGGCACTGGCGCTGTGTTGGGCGTAGTCCTGCACCGCAGCCGCCGAAATCGGTTTGCTGAAGAGGTATCCCTGGTAGGCGTGACAGCCCAGGTGTGCCAGGAAATCGGCCTGTGCCTGCAGTTCCACGCCCTCGGCGATCACGGCCAGGCCCAGGCTTTCGGCCAGCACGACCACCATCTTGGCGATGGCGGCGTCGTTGGGGTCGGTCACGATGTTGCGCACAAAGCCCTGGTCGATTTTGAGCTGGTTCAGCGGCAGGCGCTTGAGGTAGGCCAGCGATGAATACCCGGTGCCGAAATCATCCAGTGCAAAGCCCACTCCGCGGGTCTTGAGTGCGTCCATCTTGGCGATGATGGACACCACGTCGTCCACCAGCATGCTTTCGGTCAGTTCAAGCTTGAGCCGTTGCGGTGTGGCATGGGTCTTCTCCAGCGTGGCCAGCACGCGCTGCACAAAATCGTCCTGCTGGAACTGGCGGGCACTCACGTTCACGGCCATGGTCAGGTGGGACAGAGTGGGCACAGCGGCCCATGCAGCCAATTGGTGGCAGGCCTGCTCCAACACCCACTGTCCGATGGGCAGGATCAGGCCGGTTTCTTCGGCCAACGGGATGAAATCTGCCGGCGACACCAGGCCGCGCTGCGGATGGCGCCAGCGCAACAGCGCTTCCACTCCCGTGACGCGTCCCACACCCACCACCTGGGGTTGATAGACGAGCTCCAGTTGCCCCAGAGGCAAGGCCTGGCGCAAGTCGGCCTCGAGTGCGGCGCGGGCATCCACCTCGGCCTGCATGCGGGTGTCGAAAAAGCGCAGGGTGTTGCGGCCGGCCCCCTTGGCCTGGAACATGGCCAGTTCGGCGCGTTTGAGGGGTTGATCGCTTCCTTCTGCGGTTGTGCCGCCGAAGAGGGTGACACCTATGCTGAGAGAGCATCGGTGTTCACCGTGCTCCAGCACGAATGCCTGCTCGAAGGCCTTGAGGATGCTGTGGCCCGCCGTCTCGGCCTGGGTGGCGGCCTCGATGACGTCTTCGCTCAGGTCTTCCAGCATGATCACAAACTCGTCTCCGCCCCAACGTGCAGCGGTGTCTCCGTCGCGCAGGCAGTTTTTCAGGCGCTGCGGTACCTGGGCCAGCAGCAGGTCGCCCTGGTGGTGGCCCAGGGTATCGTTGAGGAGTTTGAAATTGTCCAGATCCACAAACAGCAGGGCATTCTTGCGCGCATGCCGGGTGCTGGCGAGCAGTGCCTGTTCCAGCCGATCCAGCAGCAATCGGCGGTTGGGCAACTGGGTCAGTGGGTCGAAGTACGCCAGCGTGGCAATCTCGGCCTGTGCACGCGCCTGCTCGCTGAGGTCACTGAAAATGCCCACGTAGTGGGTGGTCTCGCCGTTGCGGTCCTTCACGGCGCTGATGTTGAGCCACTCGGGATACACCTCGCCGTTTTTGCGCCGGTTCCATATCTCGCCGGACCAACTGCCTGTGCTTTCCAGGGTTTGTGCCATGTTGGCGTAGAACGCCTTGTCCTGGCGGCCTGAAGACAGCATGCGCGGGGTTTGGCCCAGCGCCTCGTGCTCGGCGTAGCCGGTGATCTGGGAAAAGGTCTGGTTGACCCGCAGGATGACCCGCTGCGCGTCGGTGATGACAATGCCCTGCTGGGATTCAAAGGCACAGGCTGCAATGCGCAACTCTTCCTCGGACGAGCGACGCTCGTCAATGAACTGGTTGATGGCTTGAACGAGGATGTCGATTTCATCCCGGTACACATTGCTGTGTGTGCGCTTGAGACTGAGCTTGGGTGCGTCGGCATGGTGCCCCAGGGCAGTGACACCCTTGGCCAGCACACTCAGGTGCCTGGCCACCATGCGATAGACAATGGTGAACAGCACCAGGGCCAGCCCTATGATCTTTAGCAGGTCGGTGGTCACCAGAACGCCCAGGCGCTCCATCACCTGTGCATTGGTGGCCGCATAGGACTCGGAGATGCGCAGCGTACCAATGGCATCGGACTGATCGCGTCCTGTCACGGGCAGAGTCCACACCCGGTCCACTTTCCCTGTGAATCCTGCCTGGTGCACATCGGCAATCGGGGTATCGCGCTCCAGTACCTCGGCGCGTACCACCACAGGGGAAGCCACATATCCAGTCAGTAGCGCTTGCAGCGTGGTGGTGTCGTACTGCCACAGAGCGATGGAGACGGCTGACAGGCTGCGTTGCACCATCTCCTGAGTTTGGGTATGGGCCTGTGCAAGCGCTTTGTCGCGTTCGTAGGCCAGCCCCAGGGCGCTGGCCACCATGAACACCACCAGGCTGGCCACCAACACCCAGGCCAGGATTCGCAGTGCCAGAACGGAGTAGCGCAGGAAGCCCATGGCATTATGGCCGTTTCCATATCTTGCGATAGGCGGCCTCAAAGCCCAGTGAGGCTTCTGCGCCGCGCTTGTCGGCCTGGCGCAGCACCTCGGTGGTCAGCAGCAGCGGCTGGGATTGAAAGCCGCTGGGTGGTGCGCCGGCAAATGCGCGGTTGAGCTCGTCGGCCAACTGGTAGCCGTGCAGCTTGAGCGGCTCCGCCACGGTGGCGATCTGCTGCGACACGCCCGCAGCAATGCGGCCCAGGGCCTTGGCAGAGCCGTCGCCCGCAGAAACGTTGCGAATGTCGGTGCGCTGGGCGCGCAGCAGTGGGAAGTTGATCTCGTCGAAATACACGTCGTTGATGGCCAGGCTGTAAGTCCAGGCGGTACCGTGCGTCTCCAGCAACTGGGGAACAAGCCGAGGCATGGCGCTGGCAGCATCGGAGATGCGCAGGTTCTGCACAGCAAGCACTTGGCACCCGCTGTGCCCCTGGCAGGCCTCGATGGTCTGCTTCATCACGGCCGTCTTGGCATTGGCTACGGCGTACTGGTCGTCGTTGAAGATCACCACTCCCACGGGTTGTTGCCGTGCCCGTGCGTCGCGCAGTACCAGTTCGGCTGCGAGCCGGGCCACATCGTCTGCGCGGGTGGAGATATTGGTGAACAGGTGTGTGGTGGGGCCGGGCTCCTTGGCCGCATGCCAGCCCACCAGCACGATCTTCTCGCGGCGGGCCTTTGCCACCTGTTCGGTGAGGGCATCGGGGTCGAAGCCGCCGAAAACGATGCCATGGGGACTTGTGGCCAATGCGCGATCCAGTAGCGCGGCCTGGGTTGACCCCTGGCCTTGGCCGTCTTCCAGAACGAGCTTCCAGCCCAGGATGCGGGAAGCCTCCTCCAGTCCGCGGTAAACCCCCATGACCCCGCCATTGCGAAAGTCCGAGGCCACAAACACCACGGTCTTGCCTGTTGGGGCCGCAGGGCCTGCCGGTGGAATCTGCGGCTGCAGTTGGGCCATGGCGGACGCCGCCATCCAGGCGCAGCAAGCCACTACACAGCGCAGCAAGGTCTTCATGGTGCCTCCTTGCGAAGCATTATCTGGCTGGAATCAGCGAATCACCACTGCCATTTACCCGAGAAGCGGGGTCTCTCAAGCACGAGAACGGTATTCTTGTAAATAACAACAATTCTCAATTAAAATATCCACCATGGATCGGTTGGACGACATGAGCACCCAAACCCAAGCCCTTGCCCCCCAGGAACACCTGAGCCTGTGCCGCGCCTATGGCGAGGTGCAGGAACGCTGCACCCGAGTGATGGCCTGGCAGCAGGCCGAGATCGAGCGCCTGCGCGCCCAGACGATGCGACTGCGGGGCGCGCTGGTGGTGCGGGAGACAGCGCTGGCCTACGCGCGGGAAGACCACGACCGCCTGGTTGCGCGTCTGGCGCTGGAGCGCGACCCCCAGGCCGTTGCGGCCGACCTGGTGCTGTGCCAGACGGGCTGCCTGGGCCACGGCAACTTCTGGCGCGTGCAGGACCAGTGCCGTCGCAGCGGCAAGGCCTGCGTGCTGATCGAGGGCGCAGGCCGTTTGGAACATGCACCTGAGCCCATTGATACTGGCGGCGCAATCTGACTCGCATTCGCCTGCGTTCGCAAGGGTGCGCGTAGGCTGTGCCACATTCAAGCTGCGTCCAGCGAGCTGACTTTGGCCAGGGCTCCCGCGCAAGGGCCGCCCCGCTGCGCCGGGAGCGTCCCCCTCTCCCCCGACCCCTCCCCCGCGAGGGGGGAGGGGAGGTGTTTCCCCCTCTCCCCTGGTGGGAGAGGGGCAGGGGGAGAGGGGGTGCCCCCTAATACCGCGTATCCACACTGTTGCGCATGGCGGTGCGGGCCACGGCGTCCAGCGCTTCGCCCACCACGGTGTGCTCGGACACTACGCGCAGCGCGCCTTGTCCCATCAGCCGGTCGCGCAGGCGCCGTGTCATGGACTGGGAACGCCCGCTGGCGCTGGTGAACAGGAACAGCGTGCCATGCGGGCCCACCCAGGTGAGCTGGGTGCGTTCCCACTGGCCGTCCACCCGCAAATCCACCCAGGTGCCCACGGCCATGTCGGGTGTACGGTTGGGGGCGGCTTCGGTGTTTGGTGCTTCAAGCGCCTGACCGCTGGCACCGAAGGATTCCATGAACCCGGACTCCTTGGCCTCTGCCGGAGCGAGCCAGGGTTCGTCTTCGGCGCGGCGCTGTGGGGTGGTGGGAGGTGTGGGGCTGGGCGCGGGCGTTGGGGGCGTCTCGCCTGTGCTGGGCAGGGCCATGCCCTGAAACGCCATTTGGTGCAGGCGCATCAGGCTGTCCATGAAGGGGCTCAGCTCGGTTTGCGGGTAGCCGATGCTGGCCAGGCCTTCGCGCAGGCGGGCAAGCAGCTTGGGCACCAGGCGCGCCAGTCTGGCTGGGTTCTTGCGCGTTTCTTCGGGCTGGGCGCTCCAGAGCAGGGCGTCCACAAACTCGCGGTAGCGGCCGGGGTCGGCCTGTCCGCTGTCGTTGTCCAGCCGCGCCTGGGCCAGGACCTGGGACCAGGGGCCTTGCAGGAAAGCGCCGATCTCGGCGGGTACCAGGTCAAATTCGGGCACGTGCCGAATTTGTCGTGCCAGTCGCGATGCCAGCAGGTGGCGTTGCTCGGCGCGCCACAATGACTCGATGGCGCGCTTGCGCTCTTGGTCGCGCTGGGCCTCGCTCTCGGACCAGCGCTGCTGGAGCTGTTCCAGCACGGGCTCGAAGTCGTCCCGGCTGTGGATGGTAGCCTGCGCCAGGGGCAGGGCGTTGTCGTTCAGGGCCAGCAAAAAGCTCTCGAAGCCTGGGGCCTGCACGTTGTCGAAGCCCAGACTGCGATCGGTGATTTCCTGCAGCAGCCTGCGGGCCGGGTGGTCGCGGTCGCTGAAGAAGCGCGGGTCGGCCACGGCCAGCTGCATGAGCGCGGGCTCCAGGGCGCGCACCACCTGTTGCACTGGCGGCAGCAGGCGTGGGTCCTGTGCGATGTTGTCCACCATCAGTGCCACCACTTCCTGGCCCAGTGCCTGGCCCAGGCCGCTGCCCGCTGTGGGGTGGGGCTGCATGGGGGCGCGTGGACTCTCCAGGCGCTCCATGAGGCGGTGCACCTGGTTCATCTCTTGCAGCGCCTCGAAGGCTGCGGGCACGGTGGGCTCGAAGTCGGTTGGGGGCAGCGTTTCGGCTTCGTCGTGGGGCCCGTCGAAGGTGCGGGCAAAGTGTGCGGCATAGTCCGTCACCCGGTTGGGTGCGGGCACGCCACCGAGGTCACCCAGCAGCAGGTGGCGCAGGCGTTCCAGCGTGAGCAGGGTTGCCTGTTGTTCCTGTGTGGGGGCTGGCCCATCGTGGGCGGGCAGAACCGGCGCCCCTTGTGCAGTAGGCGCAGCGGCCATGGCCACGGCGTGCACAGGTTCGTTGGCAAAGCCTGGGGAATGGCCTTGGGGGCCGTTGGCCGGGGTGTAGGCATAGCGGCCATCGGCCTGGCGCATGGCGTAGCCTATGGGTTTGATGCCCGCCTGCTGCAGTTGCGTTGTGAGGTCGGCGTACAGCGAGCGCAGCTCTGCACCCAGCGCCTGGGCCATGGGGCCCATCCAGTCGCGGCGCACGGTATCGGTCACCTGCATCTGGCCCACCACGGTTTGCAGGGCCTGCAGGAACACTTCGGGCCGCAGCGGGTTGCTTTCGGGGTTGACGCTGGGCAGGCCCTGCGCGGCGCAGGCCAGGCCGTTGAACTCTGCCAGGGAGGCGTCCACCGCCTCGGTCAGCACCTCGCGGGCACGGGCGCGCTCCACGCTCTCGTGGATCTGGTGTTCGTCCATCAGCTCCAGTTCGTCGAAATGCACGCTGAACAGGGAGCGCGTGTGCTTGTGCCGGTCCAGCGTGTCCTGGGCCATGGTCTGGCGCAGGGCGCCGGCGTAGCGCTCGGCCATGGTGAAGCACAGCCGCGATAGCTGCTGGCGCGCTTCAAGCAGGCCATGGCGCTCGCCGGGCGTGCGGGAGCGGTCTTCCAGCGTTTGCAGTGCCAGTCGGGTGCTTTCCAGCACCCGCTCCAGCAAGTGGTGGCTCTGGTCCAGGGTGTGCCGTACGGTGCGTTCAAACACCTGGGCGTCGGTTCCGGTCACGGTCGGAGCGTGGTCTCGCAAGCGGCTTACCTTTCACGGCGGATGGCGGGAGGGGGGAGGCGACAAAGGCCAAGGGACATTGTTCCCCGTCTGTGGGCGCACAGGAATCCCAAAAAACCACAAGGGGCATGCGCCCCTTGTGGATGGTGTGGGCGGGAAGCTGTTTCCCGCCGCGTTCAGCCCGCGTGGAACTTCACCACCAGCGGCACGATGAGCAGCGCCACGATGTTGATGATTTTGATCAGCGGGTTGACGGCGGGGCCTGCGGTGTCCTTGTAGGGGTCGCCAACGGTGTCGCCGGTGACGGCGGCCTTGTGCGCTTCGGAGCCCTTGCCGCCGTGGTTGCCATCTTCGATGTACTTTTTGGCGTTGTCCCAGGCGCCGCCGCCGGTGCACATGCTGATGGCGACGAACAGGCCGGTCACGATGGTGCCCATGAGCAGGCCGCCCAGGGCCTTGGGGCCCAGCAGCAGGCCGACTACGATGGGCACCACCACGGGCAGCAGGCTGGGGATGATCATTTCCTTGATGGCGGCGCTGGTCAGCATGTCCACGGCCTTGCCGTATTCGGGCTTGGCAGTGCCTTCCATGATGCCCTTGATCTCGCTGAACTGGCGGCGCACTTCCACCACCACGCTGCCTGCGGCGCGGCCCACGGCTTCCATGGCCATGGCACCGAACAGGTAAGGGATCAGGCCGCCGATGAACAGGCCGATGATGACCATGGGGTCGCTCAGGTCGAAGCTGACTGCGCGGCCGTAGCTTTCGAGCTTGTGCGTGTAGTCGGCAAACAGCACCAGCGCCGCCAGACCGGCCGAGCCGATGGCGTAGCCCTTGGTCACGGCCTTGGTGGTGTTGCCCACGGCGTCCAGCGGGTCGGTGATGTCGCGCACGCTGCTGGGCAGTTCGCTCATCTCGGCAATGCCACCGGCGTTGTCGGTGATGGGGCCGTAGGCATCCAGGGCCACCACGATACCGGCCATGCTCAGCATGGACATGGCCGCCACGGCGATGCCGTACAGGCCTGCTAGCTGGTAGGCCACCCAGATGGCCACGCAGACAAAGATCACCGGCCAGGCGGTGGAGCGCATGGACACGCCCAGACCCGCAATGATGTTGGTGCCGTGGCCGGTGGTGGAGGCCTGGGCGATGTGGCGCACGGGCGCATACTGCGTGCCGGTGTAGAACTCGGTGATCCAGACCAGTGCCGCCGTCAGCACCAGGCCGGTGGCGCAGGCGCCAAACAGCTTCATCTGCGCGCCACTGCCGCCCATGGCGTTGTCGGGCATGATCCAGGTGGTGACGAAGTAGAAGGCGATGAGCGAGAGCACGCCAGCGATGGCCAGGCCCTTGTAGAGCGCGGGCATCACATTCTTCATTCCGGGCGAAGCCTTGACGAAGAAGCAGCCGATGATGGAGGCCACGATGGACACGGCACCCAGTGCCAGTGGGTAAAGCACGGCCTGCAGCGGCGCGGCGGCCACCAGCAGGGCACCCAGCACCATGGTGGCGATCAGCGTCACAGCGTAGGTCTCGAACAGGTCGGCGGCCATGCCGGCGCAGTCGCCCACGTTGTCGCCCACGTTGTCGGCGATCACGGCGGGGTTGCGCGGGTCATCCTCGGGGATGCCGGCCTCCACCTTGCCCACCAGGTCGGCACCCACGTCGGCGCCCTTGGTGAAGATGCCGCCGCCCAGGCGCGCAAAGATGGAAATCAGCGACGAGCCGAAGGCAAAACCGATCAGGGGGTTGAGCAGGCCCGCCAGGGTTTTGTCCGCCACCGGGTTGCTGCCGACGAGGAACCAGTAGAAGCCCGTCACGCCCAGCAGGCCCAGGCCCACCACCAGCATGCCGGTGATGGCACCGCCGCGGAAGGCCACGTCCAGCGCTGGGCCAATGCCTTGCGTGGCCGCCTGGGCGGTGCGCACGTTCGCACGCACCGACACGTTCATGCCGATGAAGCCGCAGGCGCCCGAGAGCACGGCGCCCACGACAAAGCCGATGGCCGTCTTGGTGTCCAGAAAAAGCCCGATGAGGATGGCCAGCACCACCCCCACGATGGCGATGGTCTTGTACTGCCGTGCCAAGTAGGCGGCAGCTCCCGCCTGGATGGCGGCGGCAATCTCCTGCATGCGGGCGTTGCCCGCGTCCTTTGAAAGAATCCAGCCACGGGCCCAAATCCCGTAGGCCACTGCAACCAGCCCGCAGACCAGGGCCAGGTAGAGGGGGGAACTCAGCGCTGCGTTTCCAGCCATTCTCAATCCTCCAAACATTGTTGTTTCGCAAGGGAAGGGGACTCAACGCATCGGCCTGGGTCCCCGCTGCGTTGCTTCCTCGTCCTCCGATGCCTGGAGGTGATTGGCCAACTCAATCAATTTACCCCGAAAAAATGACATGCAAGCGTCGAGAAAGGGGCGCGCCCGTAAAATGAGGGTTAATCCCGAGGTATTTCCTTAACACTTATCAACAAGCCCATGTCCCTCAACAGCGTTACCCCCGGCAAGAACCTTCCCGACACCTTCAACGTGGTCATCGAGATTCCGGCCGAATCCGATCCCATCAAGTACGAAGTGGATAAGGAGTCTGGCGCCGTCTTCGTGGATCGTTTCCTGACCACGGCCATGTACTACCCCTGCAACTACGGCTACGTGCCCCGTACCCTGTCGGGTGACGGCGACCCGGTGGATGTGCTGGTGATCACCCCCTACCCGCTGCACCCCGGCGTGGTGGTGCCCTGCCGTGCGCTGGGCATCCTCAAGATGGAAGACGAGGCAGGCATCGACGGCAAGGTGCTGGCCGTGCCCACCACCAAGATTCTGAAGATGTACGAACCCTGGAAGACCGTGGCGGACGTGAACCCGATGCGCCTGAAGGCCATCAGCCATTTCTTCGAGCACTACAAGGACCTGGAAGAAGGCAAGTGGGTCAAGGTGCTGGGCTGGGAAAGCGTCGAGGCTGCCCACCAGGAAATCATGGAAGGCCTGGCCAACTACGAGAAGTCGCAGGCCGGCGCCAACTGACAGAGCCCTGACGATTCCCCCCAAAGGCATGCCCGTGGCGACGCGGGCATGCCTTTATTGCTGGATTGCCCGCTTGCGCACACCGCGAACCACTGCCTAGACTCGGCGTGTTTCCATTTGTGACAAAAAAGACAAGGGGTGGGCGATGAGGTTTTCCGATTGGCGCATTGGCGCGAAGCTCGGGTTGGCGTTTGTGTTGGTGGTGGTGCTGGCCGCAGTGCTGGGCGCAGTGTCCCTGGTGCAGCTTGCGCGTATCCACGCGGCGGCCGACGATATGGCCACCCGGCTGTTGCCCAGCGTGGCACAGGCCGGGGAAGTGCGTGTGTTGCTCAACCGCATGCGCCGTTCCGAGGCAGGCCTGGTCACCGCGCAGCGGCAGGACGACATGCAAAAGGCCGTGGACCAGGTGCAGGCCCGCGGGGCCGATCTCCAAAAGGCGGAAGCGCAGTACGCCAGCTTGCTCAGTGAGGGCGCGCGCAGCTTTTTCCAACAGTACCAGGACCGCAAGGCGCAGTACTTCAAGCTGCATGCCGACCTGGCCGACATTGCCAAAAGCGTGGACTACAGCAGTGCCGAGGCGCTGGAACTGTCGGGCGACATGTTGCGCCAGATGTACGCGGGCGACTCCGAAACCGCCTTTGCCGCCATGGAGGAGGTGGTTGGCCGCCTGCAGCAATCGCATGCCGAGGAGGTGCGTGCCGCTACCGGCGGCATGGGCAGCATTTTTGACAACGCGCGCCTGTGGGTGGGTGTGGCCTTGCTGGCCTGCGTGGTGCTGGCCGTGGTGCTGGGCGTGGCCATTGCGCGCGCCGTCTCGCGCCCGGCGCACGAAGCCGTGGCGATTGCCAGGGCCATTTCGGAAGGCAACCTCACCGTGCAGATCCCGGCGGGCGGGCGCGACGAGATGGGCCAGTTGCTCCAGGCCCTGCTGCAAATGCGCGACAACCTGGCGCGCGTAGTGTCGGGCGTGCGTGGCTATGCCGAGGGCGTGTCCACCGCCAGCGCCGAAATCGCCCAGGGCAACCACGACCTCTCGGCCCGCACCGAAAGCCAGGCCAGCGCACTGGAAGAAACGGCGGCATCGATGGAAGAACTGGGCTCCACCGTGCGCCAGAACGCCGACAACGCCCGCCAGGCCAACCAAATGGCCATGAACGCCTCCACCGTGGCGGTGCAGGGCGGCGAAGTGGTGTCCCAGGTGGTAGAGACCATGAAAGGCATCAGCACGGCCAGCAACAAGATCGCCGACATCATCGGCGTGATCGACGGCATCGCCTTCCAGACCAACATCCTTGCGCTCAACGCCGCCGTAGAGGCCGCCCGCGCAGGCGAACAAGGACGGGGC
>JAKLLE010000070.1 GCA_023150295.1 Giesbergeria sp.
AGCACTGCGGGTCACCCACGGGGGAATCGATGCGATAGCGCTGCGCATTCTTCCTGACAACCGCAAAGTGCTCAAATATTGAGCACCGAAGTGTTTCCGCCATGTTGCGGTTTTGAATTTTGCAAGTCCCTCAGTAGCCACAGTTTTCGGGACAGCCGCCGGTTTTGACGGACAGCAGCGTGGCCAGTTCGATGTCGCCCTCGGGCCAGTGCTGGCGGTGGACGGTCTGGGCTTCAAAGACGAGGTCGAGCAGGGGGCGGTCCAGCAGACCCTGCACGGCATGTACCGTCCACGGGCCCTGCGCGGGCGCTTTTGGGGCGGGGCGATGCAATTGCACGGGATGGTCGGCAGCAACACTGGTCATGGGAAAACTCCGGGCGGTAGGTGGGTTCCAATCGCGCCAAGAAAATGCCTTGGCCCGATGGGGGATGCATTCATTTTGGCCTTGAAAATGAACGATGTTGTGCCGCGCAAGGGAATAAATCCTGCCACATCGCGGTCACTTCAACGGTCGCCAAACAGCGCCAAAAAAGCGTGCCAAACAGGCCCGATGCCGACCGTAGGCCGCACGTTGCAGGCACCGGCAGCCTATGGCAGCCATTGCGCCGCATCTGGCGCCAACATGCGCCCATGTTGGGTACTCAGCCCAGCGCGGCGATCACCTCGGGCGGCGCCTGCACCAGCTCGATCAGCACGCCCTCCCCGGCCATGGGAAACTCCTCGTTGCTCTTGGGGTGCAAAAAGCAGATGTCGTAGCCCGCAGCCCCCTTGCGGATGCCGCCGGGCGCAAAGCGCACGCCCTGGGTGGTGAGCCACTCCACGGCAGCGGCCAGGTCGTCGATCCACAGGCCGATGTGGTTGAGCGGCGTGGTGTGCACGGCGGGTTTTTTGTCGATGTCCAGCGGCTGCATGATGTCCACCTCGACCTTGAAGGCGCCCTGCCCCATGGCCAGGATGTCCTCATCGACGTTCTCGCGCTCGCTCTGGAAGGTACCGGTTTGCTCCAGGCCCAGCATGTCCACCCAGAGCCTCTTCATGCGGCCCTTGTCGGTGCCGCCAATGGCGACCTGCTGGATGCCCAGCACTTTGAAGGGGCGGCTTGCGTTGTTCATTGATTTACTCCTGATTTGATAGCTGCTTGCGCATTACTTACGGGCGCTACGGCCGAAATTAACCATGAAAAAGGGGCGCAAGGCCCCCTTCTCGCTGGAGGGTGTTGGATCACTGGAACTCCAAAATCACCTGATCCACCGCGAGCGATTCGCCCTTGCCCGCGACGATCTTGCCCACCACGCCGTCCTGCGCGGCGAAGAGGATGTTCTCCATCTTCATGGCCTCGATGACGGCCAGCTTTTCGCCCGCCTGAACCTTCTGGCCGGGCTGCACCGCCACATCGACCAGCAGGCCGGGCATGGGCGAGAGCAGGAACTTGGACAGATCCGGCGGCGCCTTGAAGGGCATGAGCTGGTGCAGCCGCGCACCCAGCGGCGAGAACACCATGGCCTCGACCTGCGTGCCGTTGTGCGCGATGCGCAGCGCCAGCGGGTTCTTGCCTACGCCGCGCTCGACCTGGGCGGTGAAGCCCTGGCCGTTGCAACTGCCTTTCACACGGATCTGGCCCAGTGTTGCATTGCTACTGATTTGATAGCTGCTACCGCCCACCATGACTGAGCTGGAGCCAGATTTGTCTTCAAAGTCGGACACCGTCACCTCGTGATGTTGGTTCTTGCCCTCGACCCCCAGGGTGACGACGACGAACTGCTCGCCCACCCGCACCTCGTGCCCGGCCAGCTGGCCGCTGATTCCCGTGGCGCGCGCGCGGTAGCGCCGGTGCATGAAGGCGGCCAGCGCCACCAGGAACTGCGGGTCGTCGTGCGGCACGTCCTCCGCCGCAAAGCCCTTGCCATAGTGCTCGGCAATGAAGCCGGTGTTGAACTGGCCCGACACAAACTTGGGGTGTGCCAGCAACGCTGCCTGGAACGGGATGTTGCTGCTGATGCCGCGGATCACAAAACCATTGAGCGCCGCGCGCATCTTGGCAATCGCATCGTTGCGATCCTGGCCGTGGACGATGAGCTTGGCGATCATCGAGTCGTAGAACATCGGGATCTCGCCGCCTTCGTACACGCCCGTATCCACGCGCACGCCATGCTTCTTGCTGGTGTCGGACTGGAACATGCTCTCTTCGGGCGGCTGGAAGCGCACCAGGCGGCCGGTGGAGGGCAGGAAGTTGCGGAACGGGTCTTCGGCGTTGATGCGGCACTCGATGGCCCAGCCGTCGCGCTTCACGTCGGCCTGCGTCAGCGGCAGCTTTTCGCCCGCGGCCACGCGGATCATCAGCTCCACCAGGTCCAGGCCGGTGATGCACTCCGTCACCGGGTGCTCCACCTGCAGGCGGGTGTTCATTTCGAGGAAGTAGAAGTCCTGGTCCTTGCCGACCACGAACTCCACCGTGCCCGCGCTCTGGTACTTCACCGCCTTGGCCAGCGCCACGGCCTGCTCGCCCATGGCCTTGCGTGTGGCATCGCTGATGAAGGGCGACGGCGCTTCCTCGATCACCTTCTGGTGGCGGCGCTGGATGGAGCACTCGCGCTCGTTCAGGTAGATCACGTTGCCAAAGCTGTCGCCCAGCACCTGGATCTCGATGTGGCGCGGCTCCTGCACGTATTTTTCGATGAACACGCGGTCGTCGCCAAAGCTGTTGCGCGCCTCGTTCTGGCACGACGCAAAGCCTTCAAACGCCTCCTTGTCGTTGAAAGCCACGCGCAGGCCCTTGCCACCGCCGCCCGCGCTGGCCTTGATCATCACGGGGTAGCCAATGCCCTTGGCAATCTCCACCGCCTGCTCGGGGCCGGCAATGGCGTCGTTGTAGCCAGGGATGGTGTTGACCTTGGCCTCGTTGGCCAGCTTCTTGGACGCAATCTTGTCGCCCATGGCGGCAATCGAATGCGCCTTGGGGCCAATGAAGGCAATGCCCTCGTCTTCGCAGCGCTTGGCAAAGGCCTCGTTCTCGCTCAGGAAGCCGTAGCCGGGGTGCACGGCCTGTGCGCCGGTCTGCTTGCAGGCCTCAATGATCTTGTCGGCCAGCAGGTAGGACTCGCGCGAGGGCGCAGCGCCAATGCGCACGGCCTCGTCGGCCAGCTTGACGTGGCGGGCTTCCTTGTCGGCGTCGGAATAGACGGCGACGGTTTTGATGCCCATCTTGCGGGCAGTGGCGATGATGCGGCAAGCAATTTCGCCGCGGTTGGCAATCAGAATCTTGGTAAACATGTTCTTGTTCTCCTAGGCCGCTTACAGGGGAATATTGCCGTGCTTGCGCCACGGGTTCTCAAGTTTTTTGTCGCGCAGCATGACCAGCGAGCGGCAGATGCGCTTGCGCGTCTCGTGCGGCAGGATCACGTCGTCGATGAAGCCGCGCGCACCGGCCACGAAGGGGTTGGCGAAGCGGGCCTTGTATTCGGCTTCCTTGGCGGCGAGCTTTTCGGGGTCGCCCTTGTCTTCGCGGAAGATGATTTCCACCGCACCCTTGGCGCCCATCACGGCGATTTCGGCGTTGGGCCAGGCAAAGTTCACGTCGCCACGCAGGTGCTTGGAGGCCATCACGTCGTACGCGCCGCCGTAGGCCTTGCGCGTGATGACGGTGATCTTGGGCACGGTGCACTCGGCATAGGCGTACAGCAGCTTGGCGCCGTGCTTGATGATGCCGCCGTATTCCTGCGACGTACCGGGCATGAAGCCGGGCACATCGACAAAGGTGACCACGGGGATGTTGAACGCATCGCAGAAGCGCACAAAGCGTGCGGCCTTGATGGAGCTCTTGATGTCCAGGCAGCCCGCCAGCACCAGCGGCTGGTTGGCCACGATGCCCACCACCTGGCCTTCCATGCGGGCAAAGCCGATGAGGATGTTCTTGGCGTACTCAGGCTGCAGCTCGAAGAAGTCGCCGTCGTCCACGGTCTTGACGATCAGCTCCTTCATGTCGTAGGGCTTGTTGGGGTTGTCGGGCACCAGGGTGTCCAGGCTGCGGTCTGCGCGGTCGGCCGGGTCGTTGCTGGGGCGCACGGGCGGCTTTTCGCGGTTGTTCAGCGGCAGGTAGTTGTACAGGCGGCGCAGCATGAGCAGCGCCTCGACGTCGTTCTCAAAGGCCATGTCGGCCACGCCGCTCTTGGTGGTGTGCGTCACGGCGCCGCCCAGTTCCTCGGCCGTCACTTCCTCGTGCGTCACGGTCTTGACCACTTCGGGGCCGGTCACGAACATGTAGCTGCTGTCCTTGACCATGAAGATGAAGTCCGTCATGGCCGGGCTGTACACCGCGCCACCCGCGCAGGGGCCCATGATCATGCTGATCTGCGGAATCACGCCGCTGGCCATCACGTTCTTCTGGAACACGTCGGCATAACCGCCGAGCGAAGCCACGCCTTCCTGGATGCGTGCGCCGCCCGAGTCGTTGAGGCCGATCACGGGGGCGCCCACCTTCATCGCCTGGTCCATGATCTTGCAGATCTTCTCGGCGTGCGCTTCGGACAGCGCACCGCCGAACACGGTGAAGTCCTGGCTGAACACGAACACCAGGCGGCCGTTGATCATGCCGTAGCCCGTCACCACGCCGTCGCCAGGGATCTTGTTGCCTTCCATGCCGAAATCGGTGCAGCGGTGCTCGACGAACATGTCCCATTCCTCGAACGTGCCGTCGTCCAGCAGCAGCTCGATGCGCTCGCGCGCGGTGAGCTTGCCTTTCTTGTGCTGGGCGTCGATGCGCTTTTGACCGCCGCCCAGGCGGGCCAGCTCGCGCTTTTTCTCCAGTTGGTCCAGGATGTCTTGCATGGTTCGTCCTTTGAGTGAACTTGGGTGGTGGTTGTTATGCTATTGAGGGCCTGTTCGCACCATTTTTACCAGTGCGAACGGGGTAAAAACCGCGCCAGTCTAGGCGCGTGACGACGCCAAGGCCGGGGCCTTGGCTAGGAGTGCAACGACGAGTGGCGCGGTTTTCACCCCGTTCCCTTCGGGTTGTGACCAAAAAGGGCCATTCGCGGCGTTGCCAAGCCTCGCTGGGGCCGCACCCCAGCTTCATTTGGCGCCTTGCGCCTGGCCCTTTTTGATCGCAACGCATCTGGTAAAAATGGTGCGAACAGGCCCTAGATAGCTGCTTGCGCTTATCCATATTGCGCTGCAAGCAGATTTCTTGCCGCAGTGGAGGGCGCAATGCGCCCCGCCGTCACGTCCTGCTGCATGCGGGGCAGCAGCGCGCGCACCTGCGGGTGCTGGTGGAATGCGTGCTTGAGTCCGGCTTCGATGCGCTCCCACATCCAGGCCAAAGCCTGCTTTTCGCGCCGCAGGGCCATGCGGCCGTTGGCGGTCTGGAGTTGGCGGTATTGGGTGACGGCAGCCCAGAAAGCGGCTATTCCCTGCCCGTGCAGCGCGCTGATCTGCACCACCTGGGGGTGCCACTGCGACTCGTCGTGGTGGGCGTGCTCGGGGTTGCCATGCTGGCTCAGCAGGCGCAGGCTGGACGCAATCTGTGCCTCGGCCCGCGTGGCGGCGGCCTTGTCGATGTCGGCCTTGTTGATGGCCACCAGGTCGGCGATCTCCATCACGCCCTTCTTGATGGCCTGCAGGTCGTCGCCCGCGTTGGGCAGCTGCAGCAGCACGAACATGTCGGTCATGTTGGCCACGGCGGTTTCGCTCTGGCCCACGCCCACGGTCTCGACGATGACCACGTCGTAGCCTGCCGCTTCGCACACCAGCATGGCCTCGCGCGTCTTTTCGGCCACGCCGCCCAGCGTGCCGCCGCTGGGGCTGGGGCGGATGTAGGCGCTCTCGTTCATCGAGAGGTGCTCCATGCGCGTCTTGTCGCCCAGGATGGAACCGCCCGAAACGCTGCTCGACGGATCCACCGCCAGCACCGCCACCCGCAGCCCCTGCCCGATCAGGTACAGCCCCAGCGCCTCGATGAAGGTGGACTTGCCCACGCCGGGCACGCCGCTGATGCCCAGCCGGAACGCCTTGCCCGTGTGCGGCAGCAGCTGCGTGAGCAGCGCGTCACCCTGCGCGCGGTGGTCGGCGCGGGTCGATTCCAGCAGCGTGATGGCCTTGGCCATGGCGCGCCGCTGCACGGCGGCGCTGCCACGGACGATGCCATCGAGCAAGGCCTCAGGGGTCACGCCTGGGCCTTGCGGATCTGCTCCAGCACATCCTTGGCGCTGGCGGGAATCGGCGTGCCGGGGCCGTAGATGCCCTTGACGCCCGCTTCGTACAGATAATCGTAGTCCTGCACCGGGATCACGCCGCCCACGAAGACGATGATGTCGTCCGCGCCCTGCTCCTTGAGCGCCTGGATGATGGCCGGCACCAGTGTTTTGTGGCCTGCGGCCAGGGTGGAGATGCCCACGGCGTGAACGTCGTTCTCGATGGCCTGGCGCGCGCATTCCTCGGGGGTTTGGAACAGCGGGCCGATGTCCACGTCAAAGCCCAGATCGGCAAACGCGGTGGACACCACCTTGGCGCCACGGTCGTGGCCGTCCTGGCCCAGTTTTGCGATCATCACGCGCGGGCGCCGGCCCTCTTGCTCGGCGAAAGCGGAGATCTCGGACTTGAGTTTGTCCCAGCCCTCGGCGGAATCGTAGGCAGCAGCGTACACACCAGTCACCTTTTGCGTTTCGGCGCGGTGGCGCCCATAGACTTTTTCCAGCGCGTCGGACACCTCGCCCACCGTGGCACGCAGGCGCACGGCCTGAATGGACAGATCCAGCAGGTTGCCTTCGCCGCTGGCAGCGGCTGCGGTGAGCGCATCCAGCGCGGCCTGCACCTTGGCGGCATCACGCGTAGCGCGGATGTGTTGCAGGCGGGCAATCTGGCCGTCGCGCACCTTCATGTTGTCGATTTCGAGGATATCGACCGGATCTTCCTTGGCCAGCTTGTATTTGTTGACGCCCACGATCACGTCCTTGCCCGAGTCGATGCGCGCCTGCTTCTGCGCGGCGGCGGCCTCGATCTTGAGCTTGGCCCAGCCGCTGTCCACGGCCTGGGTCATGCCGCCCATGGCCTCGACCTCTTCGATGATCTTCCAGGCCGCGTCCATCATGTCCTGGGTGAGCTTCTCCATCATGTAGCTGCCGGCCCAGGGGTCGATCACGTTGGTGATGTGGGTCTCTTCCTGGATGATGAGCTGCGTGTTGCGCGCAATGCGGGCGGAAAACTCGGTGGGCAACGCAATGGCTTCATCCAGCGCGTTGGTGTGCAGGCTTTGCGTGCCGCCGAAGACGGCCGCCATGGCCTCGATGGTGGTGCGCACCACGTTGTTGTAGGGGTCCTGCTCGGTCAGGCTCCAGCCCGAGGTCTGGCAGTGGGTGCGCAGCATCAGGCTCTTGGGGTTCTTGGCGTCAAAGCCCTTCATGATGCGGCACCACAGCAGGCGCGCGGCGCGCATCTTGGCAACTTCGAGGTAGAAGTTCATGCCAATGGCCCAGAAGAACGACAGGCGCCCGGCAAAGTCGTCCACGTCCAGACCGGAGGCAATGGCGGTCTTCACGTATTCCTTGCCGTCGGCCAGCGTGAAGGCCAGCTCCAGCGCCTGGTTGGCCCCGGCTTCCTGCATGTGGTAGCCGCTGATGGAGATCGAGTTGAACTTGGGCATGTTCCTGGCCGTGTAGCCAATGATGTCGCCAATGATGCGCATGCTCGGCTTGGGCGGATAGATGTAGGTGTTGCGGACCATGAACTCTTTCAGAATATCGTTCTGAATGGTTCCGGAGAGCTTGTCTTGCGAGACGCCCTGCTCTTCCGCCGCCACCACATAGCCCGCCAGTACGGGCAGCACGGCGCCGTTCATGGTCATGGAGACGCTGACCTTGCCCAGCGGGATCTGGTCGAACAGGATTTTCATGTCCTCGACCGAATCAATGGCCACGCCGGCCTTGCCCACGTCGCCGGTCACGCGGGGGTGGTCGCTGTCGTAGCCGCGGTGGGTGGCCAGGTCGAACGCCACGCTCACGCCCTGCCCGCCGGCGGCCAGCGCCTTGCGGTAGAAGGCGTTGGATTCCTCGGCGGTCGAGAAGCCAGCATACTGGCGGATGGTCCAGGGGCGCACCGCGTACATGGTGGCCTGCGGGCCGCGCAGGTAGGGCTCAAAACCCGGCAGCGTGTTGGCATACGGCAGGCTGGCCGTGTCTTCGGCGGTGTAGAGGGGTTTCACCGTGATGCCGTCGGGCGTCACCCAATTCAACGCCTGGATATCGCCGCCTGGTGCCGACTTGGCGGCTGCCTTGGCCCAGTCGGCCAGTGAGGCGGTGGCAAAACTGGGCGCGTTGGTGGGTTTGGATTCACTCATGGCGGGCATTCTCCGGCGGTTGCGTTGCTCTGTGTCAGGGCTTCAGGGGATTCCCTGTGTAACGACGAGTTTACATCATTCATAATTATTCATTCAAAATATTGTTTGCAGCTTACAATCGCACCCATGTCTGCCGTCACCCTCACCCCCCGCGCCCTGTATGAAGACGTGGCCGAGCTGCTGCGTCAGCGCATTTTTCGACGCGAGTTGGAGCCCGGCAGTTGGATCGACGAGCTGAAGATTGCCGAGGAGTTGGGCATCAGCCGCACCCCGCTGCGCGAAGCACTCAAGGTGCTGGCCGCCGAGGGCCTGGTCACGATGAAGGTGCGCCGGGGCGCCTACGTGACCGAGATGTCGGAAAAAGACCTGCGCGACGTGTACCACCTGCTCAGCCTGCTGGAGAGCGACGCCGCCGCCGTGGTGGCAGCCAAGGGCAATACGGCAGACCTCCAATCCCTGCAAGCCCTGCATGAAGAACTGGAAGCCGCCGCAGGTGAGCGCGATCGGTTCTTTGCCATCAACGAGCGCTTCCACATGCGCCTGCTGGAACTGGCCGACAACCGCTGGCGCAGCCAGATGGTGGCCGACCTGCGCAAGGTCATGAAGCTCAACCGCCACAACTCCCTGCTCAAGCAAGGGCGCATCGACGATTCGCTGCTAGAGCACCGCAGGCTGATGCAGGCCTTGTGCGCGCACGATGGCCAGGCTACGCGCCAGGCCATGCAGGACCACTTCCACCAGGGGCTGGAAGCCGCCGCATAGCGCACTCCGAGCCTTGCTTGACAGGACTAGGGCAGCTGGCAGGCTGAACAGATGGGCGAACTCAGTCTCTCAGCCCGCCAGCGCGACGTACACGTTCTGCACGTCGTCGTTGGCATCGATGGCGGCGAGAAAGGACTCCACCTCCTCCAGTTGCTCTGCGCTCAGGCTCGCGGGATTGACGGGGTTCTTGGGCTTGTAGCCCAGCTTGGCCGTCAGCACGGTGAAGCCCTGTGCGGGCAGCGCGCGGCTCACCAGGTCGAGGTCCGTGGGGTCGGTAATGAACAGGGTGGCACCCTCCTCGTCCGCTGGTTCGAAGTCTTGCGCACCTGCCTCGATGGCAGCCACCTCGGGGTCTGCGCCCGCTGCGGCGGGCTCGGCCTCGATCAGTCCCACATGGTCGAAGTCCCACGCCACCGAACCCGAAGTGCCCAATTGCCCCTTGCGGAACAGCACGCGCATTTCGGGGGCTGTGCGGTTCACGTTATCCGTCAGGCACTCGACCATCACGGCCACACGGTGCGGGGCAAATCCTTCGTAGATCACATGCTCGTAGTGCACGGCCTCGCTGCCTGTGCCGGAGCCCTTTTTGATGGCGCGCTCCAGCGTGTCCTTGGGCATGGAGGCTTTGCGGGCCTGTTCCACCACCAGGCGCAGCCGCGAATTCGTGGCTGGATCGGCGCCGCCGCGTGCGGCGACCAGGATTTCCTTGACCAGCTTGCCAAACAGTTTGCCCTTGGCATCGGCCACCTGTGCCTTGCCTTTTGCCTTCCACTGCGCGCCCATCTTGCGTGTTCCTAAGTGTTGTGGCGCGCCATCGTGGCGGGCCGTATTGGCGAATGGGCCAAGCGCAAGCGCAAGACCCGAGGGGTGTGGTTATACACCCTCCAGAAGGCTCGACGAAGCAGGCAAAGGCGGGCAAAGCGCATGCGGCTGGGGTGGTGGCGGCCATCGTGGCACGTTCCACCAGTCCATTGGGAAGAACAATAGAAAAATGGCTTTTACGCCCACCTGCAAGGCGCTATTAGCTATGATTATTATAGCGCTCAGGAGCCATTGGGGCTGTGTGGGGCCGCTACGATCTCCCATTCCGCAAGTTGTTCGTTGGTGGCAATGAGCCTTCCGACCAGCAAGCGGATGAAGGCCTTGTCAAAGCGCGACTGCAACTCTTCCGAGGCCTCGCGCAGCGAGGGGTTGCGGATCTTGAGCACCAGCACATCGGTTTCGGCCACCGCCGTGGCGGTGCGGATGCGGTGCTCCGGGCGCAGGTAGGTCATTTCACCCAGTGTCACACCAGGGTCCAGGGTGCTCAGGTGCCAGCCCTGGCGGCTCACGCTGACCTGGCCTTCGATGAGCACGCAGAACGAATCGCCCGACGTGTTTTCGCGCATCAGCACCGTGCCGCGTTCCAGGCGGCGCCACTTGCCCAGGCGCATCAGTTCCCACAGCGCCACATCGTGGAAGTCGGCAAAGAAGGGCAGCGCACGCAGGCGGGCAAAGCGCTCGGACTCGGTGTCTTGCGAACGCTGGCGCGGCAGGCTCTGGCTCAACGCCATGAGCGACTGGCACCAGTCTTCCCATTGCGGGTAACGCTGCTGCGGGTGCTTGGCCAACGCGCGCAGCAGCCACTGATCCACCTCGGGAGGCAGCGCCGCCCGCAGCAGGCTGGGCGCGACGGGAACGTCGTTGCCGATGCGGAACATGGTGGCGTAATCGGTCTCGCCATCAAAGGGGCGGCGGCCCGTCAGCAGTTCGTAGACCACCACAGCAAGCGAGAACATGTCGCTGTGGTGCGTGAGCGCTTCTTCGCGCACCTGCTCGGGCGACATGTACGAGGGCGATCCGACCAACCCCGCGATCTGCGTGGCCTCGCTGCGCACCGACAGGGCCGCGCCAAAATCGGCCAGCTTGACCTCGCCTTCGTCGGACAGCAGGATGTTGGCGGGTTTGATGTCGCGGTGCACCAGGCCCTGGCGCTGGGCATGTTCCAGCGCCTGGCCACACTTGAAGGCAATGTCCAGCACCTGGGGAATAGGCAGCAGGCTGTCGGCCTTGGCAAAGTCCGACAAGGGGCGGCCTTGCACATATTCCAGTACCAGGTAGGGCGGAACAGCCTCCTCGTCGGCATCGAGCAGGCGCACGATGTGCGGGTGGCGCAGGCGCCCGGCCAGCATGGCCTCGTTGCGCAGCAGGCGGCGGTAGCGCTGGGCCTGCGCCGGATCGGCCAGCAGATGGGCATGCATCTGTTTGATGGCCACACGCTTGCCCCGAAAACCATCGAGCCCCAGGTACACCACGCCGCTGGCACCGCGACCGATTTCGCATTCGATGCGGTATTTGCCAATGCTGGCGGGTGGTAGGGCTTCGGACATGGCGGTGATCACTGTTCTGGAACGATGGCCTCGGCCCAATCGTACAGCGCACCCAGGATGGCTTCGGCGCGCTCATCGGCCGATTCGGAGAGTTGGTCGATCTCGGCAAAGAACTGGTCCACGGTACGCATGCCGCCCTGCCCTTCCAGCAGCCGGGCCGCACGGTGCGCCTCCCAGCGTTGCGCCTCCTCGGGCGTCAAGGTGTCAGGAAACGCGCGCGCGCGGTAGCACCAGAGCAACTCGTCCAGACGTGGATCGTCGAAACCCGTGCGCGCACGGGCAAGCTGCTCGCCCGACATGGCACGCAGCTCGTTGAGGCGACGGCGGTCGTTGTTGCCCACGAAACCACCGTACAAGTCCTGCTCCACATCGGGCGCGGGCTCGGGCGGGCGGGTAAACACCGCAGGCCAGATGGCGCTCATGTCGGGCAGCGCGCGCGCCACTTCGGCGTTCTGGGCCGCCAGGATCAGGTCGATGCCCCAGCGCTGCGCCAGCGCGGGCGTCAGCGTGTTCACGTTGCCCACCACCATGGGTGATTTGTTCAGGTGCACCGTCTTGATCGGCAGGCGCGTCACACCCTCGGGCAGGTCGGCCGTGCGTGTGAACATGCGCAGGCGCAGTTGCTCCACATCCAACAAGGCCAGCTCACGCGGGTCGTGCGCAAGGTCCCAGGCGATGATTTCGTTCTTGTTCGTGGGGTGGCTGGCCAGCGGCCACATCACGGCCAAACAGCCGCGCTCGGCCGGGAACATGCCCGACACGTGCAGAAAGGGCCGCGCCGTCTGCGCCGTGGCGGGCAGGCGCAGCTCGGCGGCCACGCGGTCCTTCTTGTGCAGGCCGAAGGCAAAGTCGAACAGACGGGGGTTGTGCTGGCGCAGCAGCCGCGCCAGCGCGATGGTGGCGCGCACGTCCGACAGCGCATCGTGCGCGGCCTCATGTTGCAGGCCGTTGGCCTTCGTCAGGTGCTCCAGCTTGAAGCTCTGCGAGCCGTCTTCTTTGGTCGGCCACACAATGCCATCGGGCCGCAGCGCATAGGCCAGCCGCACCACGTCGAGCAGATCCCAGCGGCCGCACTGGTTCTGCCACTCACGCGCATAGGGGTCGATGAGGTTGCGCCAGAACATGAAGCGCGTGATTTCATCGTCGAACCGAATGGTGTTGTAGCCCACGCCAATGGTGCCGGGCTGTGCCATTTCGTCGGCGATTTTTTGCGCAAACTCGCGCTCGGGCAAGCCCCTCTCCCACGCCTGCTGGGGGGTGATGCCGGTGATCAGGCAAGACGCCGGGTCAGGCAGATAGTCGTTGGTTGGCTGGCAATACCACATGAGGGGTTCGCCGATTTCATTGAGCTGCGCATCGGTTCGAATGGCGGCGAACTGCGCCGGGCGGTCACGCCGGGTGTCTGCGCCAAAGGTTTCGTAGTCATGCCAGAGAAAGGTGTGCGAATCCATGCGGCTCCAAGTAGTCAAAGCACCAGAGCTAACTGTAAGCGCAACAAGAAGAATAGCGATGGCGCCATGAGGGTAACGGCCGCGTTCGCTCATAGCTCGGGGCGCTATAGTTTCAGGGTATACCCTGAATTTCGGTGCGCCTTTGCACCCAGCCCCTTCGCCGCCCCATGACCACCCTCCCCCAAGACCTCGCAGCGGTGCAGACGCTGCCCGAGTTGCTGGCCTATCGCGCCGCGCTCACGCCCGATGCGCTCGCCTACCAGGCGTTCGATACATCTCTTCAACACTGGCAGACCCTAAGTTGGGCTCAGGCCGCACAGCGTGTGCAGCATTGGAGCCAGGCACTGGCCGCCATGGAACTGCCCCCCGGCGCGCGCGTCGCCATCCTGCAGCCCAACGGGCTGGACGCCATGAGCATCGACCAAGCCACGCTGGCCTGCGGCCATGTGCCCGTGCCGCTGCACGCCATCGACAACCCCGGCAGCATTTCCTACATCCTGTCGGACTGCGAGGCTTCGGTGCTGGTGCTGGAGCGCGAGGAGCAGTGGGAGCGTATCCATGCCGTAGCCACCGCACTGCCGCACCTGCGCTGCGTGCTCGTTACCCAGCCCACGCAGGCCAGCGACCCACAGGCCCCGGTGCCGCGCTGGACGCTCGCCGACTGGCTGGCACAGGGCACTGCCCACCCGCACCCGATCACACCGCCGCAGGCGGACGATTTGGCTGCCATCGTCTATACCTCGGGCACCACCGGCAAACCCAAGGGCGTGATGCTGTCGCACGCCAACGTCATGGCCGACGTCAAGGCGGTGCTGCAGCGCGTGACCCCCACGGTGGACGATGTGTTTTTGTCGTTTCTGCCGTTGTCGCACACCTTCGAGCGCACGGCGGGCTACTACCTGCCCATGGCGGCAGGTTGCTGCGTGGCCTACGCACGCTCGGTGGCGCAGTTGTCCGAAGACCTGCGCACGGTGCGCCCCACGGTGCTGGTGTCGGTGCCGCGCATTTACGAGCGCGTGCACGCCAAGGTGCTGGAGTCGCTGGCCCCCTCGCGCCTGCGCACCCAGTTGTTCGAGGCCGCGGTGGCCGTGGGCTGGCGGCGTTTTTGTGCCACCCACGGGCTGCCTGCCCCTGGTGCCGAAGACGCCCGGGCCGCAGGCCTGTGGGCCGCCCTGCCCTGGCCGCTTCTGCAGCGCCTGGTGGCCAAACCGCTGCTGGAACAGTTTGGCGGGCGTGTGCGCGTGGCCATCAGTGGCGGCGCGCCGCTGTCGGCCAGTATTGCGCGCTGTTTTCTGGGCCTGGGCCTGCCCGTGTTGCAGGGCTACGGCATGACCGAAACGGCGCCCGTGGTGGCTGTCAATGGGCTGGACGACAACCACCCGGCCAGCGTGGGCCGGGCGTTGCCGGGCGTCGAGGTGCGCATTGGCGACAACCGGGAACTGCAGGTGCGCGGCCCCATCGTGATGCAGGGCTACTGGAAACGACCCGAGGACACGGACCGCATCCTCTCGCCCGAGGGCTGGCTGGGCACGGGCGACCAGGCCGAAATCCTGGACGGGCGCATCTACATCCGCGGTCGCATCAAGGAAATCATCGTCACCTCCACCGGCGAGAAAGTCCCCCCGGCCGACCTGGAACTGGCCGTGACCTCCGACCCGCTGTTTGAACAGGCCTTTGTGGTGGGCGAGAACCTGCCCTTCATTGCCTGCGTGGCAGTCGTCCACCCCGAGGAGTGGCAGCGCGTGGCGCGCGGCCTGGGGCTCAACCCCAAGGATCCAGCCAGCCTGGCCCACCCTGCCGTGCTGCAGGAGGCATTGGCCCGCATTGCCCGCCAAACAGCCGGTTTTGCGCGCTATGCCGTGCCCCGGGCCGTGCACCTGGTCACCGAGCCCTGGAGCATCGAGAACGGCATGATGACCCCCACGCTCAAGCTCAAGCGCGCCAACCTCCTGGTGCGCCACGCTGCGGCGATTGAGGCCATGTACCAGCGCCCAGGGGCACGCTGACGACACGTACACGTTGCGTGCAACACGCTGCGGGCCTGAAAACAATCGGAAACATCTGGCCGAATGTCTGCGCCTGCCCTATGCTACGAGCAGGTCAGCCATCCAACGCACCGCCATGAAAATCGCAGACAAGCCCGTCGTGTACGGCATCGAAGACATCCTCACCAGCCTGTGCAACTCGGTCACCCGGGTGCTCAACAAAGCCACGCTGAGCGAAATCCACTACTCCGGCATGGTGCAGCGCATCTCACGCACCTGCCTCAAGCCCGACATCGGCTGCTTTGTGCTGTTCGACGGCGGGTTCTCGGGCCTGGTCATCATCAACTTCTCGGCTCAAGCGGCCATGGAGCTGTATTCCAAGTACATGCTGCACATGGGCATGGCGCGTGACGACCTGGCAGGCTCATTCACCGCCGACGAGGTGGGCAACGTGATGGGCGAGCTGATGAACCAGGTGCTGGGCGACTTCACCAGCAAGGTGCACCGCGAACTGCAAACCCACATCACCCAGAGCCAGCCCAAGATGATGGCGCTGAACAAGCAGGTGCTGCTGAGCGTGGACGCCAACCTGGACCAGCCCGAGGCGCGGCGTGTGACGTTCTACACCGCGTCCAACCATTTGTTCTACCTGGAAATGGCAATTGACCGCACCGAGTTCATCAAGCTCTACGACTTTGCCCCCCAGGAAGCGCCCGATCCCGACGCCTTGATTGCGCAGGCCAATGCCCATGGCGCGCCAGCCGCCCCGGTGGCGCCCGCGCCCGCAGCGCTCAGCGATACCGACGACCTGCTCAAGTCGCTGGGCATGTAGCCAAGGCTCACACCGCGCAGGCCTCTGCGCAGAGCTCGGGCTGCGTGGCGTACACGCTGCCAAAGCGGTTGGCCAAAAAGTCCGCCAGCGCCACCTGCTCCTGTCCCACAAAGCCCTGCTGCGGCAGCTTGCCCTGGGCCACCAGGTCCAACGCGGCGCAAATGCCTGCGGCGGTGGTGCGCTGGATGGCGCTCAGGCGGTGGCCCTGTACCTCGCAACCCAGAATGCGCGAGGAGTGGGACTCCTGCACCAGGCGGCCGCCCTGCATCCCGGTGCTGCTGGCGAACACCACGATCACGTCCTGCTCGGTCGTGGGAATGGCGGCCTCGAAAATCTCTTTCAGCAGATCGCGCCGCTCGCGCAGGCGCAGGTCGTTGAGCAGGAGCTTCAGGATGGCACAGTGCCCAGGGTAGCGGATGGACTTGTAGTCCACCTGGCGCGCACGGCCCGCCAGGGTTTCGGTCAGCGTGCCCAGGCCGCCCGAGGTGTTGAAGGCCTCGTACTCCACGCCGTCCAGCGCAAAGGTTTCCAGCCCGTCGAGCGCGGCCACCGTGGTCTTTGCGCCGTCCACGATGGCCTCGCAGGGGTTGCAGTATTCGTTGATCAGACCTTCGGTGCTCCACGTCAGGTTGTAGCGCAGCGCACCCTGGGGGTAGCGTGGCAGCGCGCCCACGCGCATGCGCAGGCTGTGCAGCTCGTCGAAACGGCGCGCCAGGTCATTGCCCACAATGCCGATGAAGCCCGGCGCAAGGCCGCACTGCGGCATCAGCACGCTGCACGCTGTGTTGGCCAGTGCGCGGATGGCCTGGGTACTTTGCACATCCTCGGTCAGGTCAAAGTAATGCACCCCGGCGCGCGCACACAGGGTGGCCACGCCCACGGCGCAGTGGAACGGCAGTGCGTTGAGCACGGCAAAGCGCCCTTCGATGGCACGCTGAAGATCTGCATCGTCGCCCGTGGTGCAAGTGGCTACGCCCAGCGCCGCCACGGCGCGCAGGCGCAGCGGGTCGCGGTCGGCCACCAGCACGTCATAGTCGCCGCTGCGTGACAGCAGCAGGGCCATGGCAAAGCCAATGTGGCCTGCGCCCAGGATGGTGATGGAACGGCGGGGGGTGGTCATGGTGTGTCTCCTCGTTTTGTTGAGTGGCGACCGTCGTGCGGCCCAAGGACATGCTAGGCCCTGGTGCTGTCAATGTGTAGCGCACAAATCGGCGAATACGGCTTTAATATGCGTCATTCCGACGAAATCACCCGACACACCATGCACCCCACCCTGGACGAGACCGACCGCCAGCTCCTGAGCCTACTGCAAACCAACGCCCGCGAAAGCACCGCAACCCTGGCACGGCAACTGGGACTGGCACGCACCACCGTGGTGTCGCGCATTGCGCGGCTGGAGCGCGACGGCGTGGTAGCTGGCTACGGCGTGCGCCTGGGCACGCGCATGGACCAGGCCACCGTGCGCGCCTGGTGCAGCCTCAGCGTGCTGCCGCAATCGGCCCCGCAGGTGCTGCGCGCCCTGGCCGCCATGCCCGAGGTAGAAGAAGTGTCGGCTGTGAGCGGGCCGTTTGATTACCTGGCTTTCTTGCGCTGCCCCAGCCACGAGCGGCTCGACGCCCTGCTCGACCAGATCGGCCAGACCGATGGCGTGCACCGCACGCAAACCAGCATCGTGCTCAGCCGCAAGATCGACCGGCGTGGGATTGGTTAACGTCAGTGCGCCTACCAGCGCCACTGGTGCAGCCCCAGCAAGCCCAGCACCCCTACCAGAATGAGGTAGAGCGCCACAATGGTGCTGAGCAGGCGCGGAAACACGAGAACGAGAATACCCGCCACCAGGGCGATCAGGGGGCCGAGACTGAGGTGAATGGTCATGGCTGCAAGCGGTGCAAAAGCCCGCAAGCATACGCGAGGAGCATGTCCGCCAAGGCGTCTCAGGCGCTGAACTTTTGTTTGGCCTTGCGCGCAAACTCCTGCGTGTAGCTGCGCGCCAAATCGCTCTGGTGCACCGCCAGGGCCGGATTCAACGCGGCCAGCGTGCGCAGCGCGGTGCGCGGCGCGTCTTCGGGCATGAGCCCATCGGGGGACATGGCGTCACGCGCGCGCGCCAGTGCCGCCAGGTACAGGCTGCGCTCGGCCAGCAGGCCCGAGGGCGGCACATGCTTGAGCACATCGGCGGGCGCGGCGGTTTGCAGCCACTTGAGGGCGTGCACCAGCCCATGCACTAGCGCCTGCGCCTGGGAAGCGCGGCCCAGCACAAAGCCAGCGGGCGCCAGCAGACAGGTGCCCGGCTGGGTGCCGCCGAACACTGTGTGCGAACCCACCAGGCCGCGCGCATCGGCCACGATGCGCACCTCACCCTGGTGCTCCAGCGGTGCCAGCACCGCATCGGCATGGCACAGCGCGTGCACCTGGCCGCTGCGCAGCGCCTCCTGGGCACGTTCGCCCTCACCCACCGCCACGAAGGCGACCTCGGCCCCCTCCACCCCGGCCTGGTGCAACGCCAACAGCGCCATGGCATGGCCCAACGCACCAAATTCTGCAATGCCCACACGGCCACGCCGCAAGTCGGCCAGGCTGCGAAAGGCGGGCAATGCCTTGTTGGACACCGCCAGCGCCAGCTGCGGCACACGCGTCTGCAGCACCAGCGAGCGAAGCCCTTCGGGGGCAGGCGACTGGGGCAGCGCGTGTTCATAGCCCACCGCCGCCACATCGGCCGTTCCCCGCTTGAGCGCCTGCAGAGCCATCAGATCGCTGGCGTAGTCCAGCATGGTGACCTCCAGGCCCTCCAGGCGGAAGAAATCCAGTTGCTCCGCCACGCTCAGGGGCAACTGGCGCAGTGGCTGGGCATTGCGCGCACCCACCGCCACGCGGACCCGCCCCAGCCCTGCCGCCTGCGCACGCAAGACTGCGCCCGGCCCTATAAGGGACAAGGCACAGAGCGCGCCCAGGGCGCGACGGCAAGACACAAGGCCGGTCATGGCGACGGAACCGTGGGCAATAGTTGTTGCGATGCAGCAATTTTGACCGCCAGAACCCTGTGGCCGCATCAGGGAAGTCCCGTGCGGAAATCTACGTATGGAGGCAGATATTCCCCACCCCCCTCGGCGGGAACCCCGCCTTGCCTCGGTTCCCGAGGAGGCTGGTTCAGCGATAGCCGAGAGAGAAAATCGCGATATTGACCAGGAACGCCCCGCCCCACACGATGCTGCGTGCCAGGGGCATGTCGGCCACGTACATCAGGATGTAGAACAGGCGCAGCAGCACCCACAGCAGGGCCAGCAGGTCCAGCGCGGTCTGCCCGGCACCGAGTTGGTGGGCGATGATGACCGCCCCCATGAAGAACGGCAGCGCCTCGAAGCTGTTGGCCTGCGCCGCATTGGCACGTGCCGATGCCCCGTTCTGCCGCGCCAGCCAGGCCCGCGGCTCATGGTTGTCGTACCCGCCCTGCGAGCGCTTCTTGCCAAAGCCTGCGCGCTTGGCAATGAGCGAGCACGCCAGCGGCAGCAGCACCGCCACAAAAACGCACCAGTAGGCCACGGTGAACGGCATCCAATGGGTATTGTTCATGACAAAAATGGCCTCCAGCGCCCTATTTATCAACGCAAACAGCTATTAAATTTATAGCGAAAATCAGTAGTGTCCGGTTAAAAGTTGAACAAATTCAACTGGTTAGCGGCGGGCAGCTCAATGGATTGGGAGCGGTCAGCCTGCAGGGCGCATGAAATATGGGTTTTCTCGAAAACTGACACCGAAAAGATCTGTAGACATGT
>JAKLLE010000071.1 GCA_023150295.1 Giesbergeria sp.
CCTGCACTGATCAAATGCGCGATATCCACCTGTGTGGGCAATGCCTTGCGAGTTCTCGCCATCCCGGGCCTCCATCAAGTCCTTGATGGGGGCCGATTATCAACTAATACCGCCTACTATCTGAACAGTATTGTGTCTAGGCGCGAAGCCGCAGACAGTACAAACGTACTGGCCAAGGCGAAGCAACAACGACACGGGTGATTTAGAAATGGAATCACACGTGCCACTCGGCGCAGCGCCGCTCCAGGGTCTTGCGCGAAATACCCAGGCGGCGCGCGGCTTCGGACTTGTTGCCGCGCGCGGCGGCCAGCACCGCCAGCACATGCTGGCGCTCCATGGCTTCGAGCGAATCGTCGTCTGCAGTGGCTGCTGCCGCCGAGGTGCGCGCCGTGGGCGAGCCGTCCCAGCGGAAGGTGCCCAGGATGAGTGAGCGCTCCAGGTAGTTGCGCAGCTCGCGCACGTTGCCCGGCCAGTCGTGCGCCTGCAGCAGGCGCAGCAGCTCGGCGTCGGGCTCGATGCAGGGCACGCCCAGTTGGCGCGTGAGCAGTTGCAGCAGGTGGGCAGTGAGGTCGGGAATGTCGTCGCGGCGTTCGCGCAGGGGTTTGAGGTGCAGTTCCACCACCTGCAAGCGGTAGTACAAATCTTGGCGGAAGCGCTTTTCGGCCACTTCGGTGGCCAGGTCGCGGTTGGTGGCGGCCACGATACGCACGTCCACCGGCAATTCGCTCTCGGTGCCAATGGGACGCACGCGGCGCTCTTCCAGCACGCGCAGCAGCTTGGCCTGCAGGGCCAGCGGCAGCTCGGAGATTTCATCCAGGAACAGCGTGCCGCCGCGCGCATAGAAGAACAGGCCTTCGCGGTGCGCACCCGCGCCGGTGTAGGCGCCCTTCACATGCCCGAAGAGCTCGCTTTCGATCAGTTCGGGCGCAATCGCTGCTCAGTTGACGGGCACAAACGGCCCTGCGGCGCGGCTGCTGAGGCGGTGCAGCAAGCGCGCCACCACTTCCTTGCCGGTGCCCGATTCCCCTTGCACGAGCACGGTGGACGGCGTGGGTGCGATGCGCCGCACCAGCGCGCACAGCTCTTGCGTGGCGTTTGAGCGCCCCACCAGGCGGTCTTCGCCTGCAGTGAGACCGCTCATCTCGCGGCGCAGCACAAAGTTCTCGCGCGACAGGCGCGAGCGCTCGAAGCAGCGCTTGACGGCATTGAGCATCTGCGCCACCGAAAAGGGCTTGAGCAGGAAGTCGGACACACCCGCGCGCAGCGCGTCGATGGCGGTTTCCAGGTCGGCATAGGCGGTGATGAGCACCACGTCGCCCGAAAAGCCGCGCTCGCGCAGGATGTGCAGCCACTCCACCCCCGATTTGCCGGGCAGGGCGATGTCCAGAATGACCAGATCGAAGTACTGCTGGGCCATCAACGTTTCGGCTTCTTCCACGCTACCGGCGGCGGCCACGTGGGCGCAGCGGCCAGTGAGTGAGCGTTCGATGAAGCGGCGCATGCCTTCTTCGTCGTCCACCACCAAGACGGAAAAAAGCTGCCAGTGAGAGAAATCGTAGGTCGGAGCGGTATCGGTCATTGTTCTTGTCCGTCCGCGCATGCCGCGAACGCGGCGCGGATCATCGTTGATACGGGCACGGTTCGCAAGTGAGGTCTTCCCCGCCCCGCCCAGCGGCCAAATGGGACAAATTGTCGCAATCTTCGCGCGAGGCTGAGACATTTTGTCCATGTGGCGCTTACACGATTTCAGCGCTGACTAGGAGATTGCCACCTCGATAACCATGGCACGGATACTGCTTTTCCCCCTGGGTAGCCATCCCCATTCCACGATGAAAAAAAGGAGATATATGCACATGAACCGGCGGCAGTTCTTTAAGATCGGCTCCGCCAGCCTTGTGGGTTCGAGCATTGCCGTGCTCGGCTTCTCACCCACAGCGGCCATGGCGGAGGTGCGCGAGTTCAAACTCGCACGGGCCACGGAAACACGGAACAACTGTCCGTATTGCGCCGTGTCCTGCGGCGTGCTGGTGTATTCGATAGGCGACAAGTCCAAGAACGTGAAGGGGCGTGTCATTCACATCGAGGGCGATCCGGACGATCCGGTCAACCGTGGCAGCCTGTGCCCCAAGGGCGCAGGCCTCATGGACATGGTCAACAGCCCCAAGCGCCTGAAGTTCCCCGAGGTGCGCGAACCCGGCACCAACGAGTGGAAACGCATTTCCTGGCATGACGCATTCGAGCGCATTGCCAAGCACATGAAGGCCGACCGCGACGCCAACTTCATCGCCAAGAACGCCGCAGGCGTCACCGTGAACCGCTGGAACACCATGGGCTTTCTGGCCAGTTCCTCGGCCAACAACGAAGCCGGTTACCTGACGCACAAGGTGCTGCGCAGCTTAGGCGCAGTCGCATTCGACACCCAGGCACGTATTTGACACGCCCCCACGGTGGCCAGTTTGGCTCCGAGTTTTGGGCGTGGCGCGATGACCAACCATTGGGTGGACATCAAGAATGCCGATTTGGTTTTTGTGATGGGGGGCAACCCGGCCGAGGCGCATCCGTGCGGCTTCAAATGGGTGATCGAGGCCAAGAAACAGCGCAAGGCCAAGTTGATTGTGGTCGACCCGCGTTTCAACCGCACCGCGTCGGTGGCGGACTACTATGCACCGATCCGTCCCGGCTCTGACATCGCTTTCCTCAGCGGCGTCATCCACTACCTGCTGTCCAACGACAAAATTCACCACGAGTACGTCAAGCACTACACCAATGCCAGCTTCCTGATTGACGAGCGCTTTGGGCTCGATGACGGCCTGTACTCGGGCTACAACGCTGACAAGCGCGCCTACGACAAGGAATCCTGGAAGTACCAGATGGACAAGGACGGCTTTGCCAAGGTCGACCCGACCCTGCAGGACCCGAACTGCGTATTCCAGATCATGAAAAAGCACTACGCCCGCTATACGCCGGACGTGGTGGCCCAAATCACCGGTACCCCCAAGGACGCCTTCCTCAAGATCTGTGGCTACATTGCGGAAACGGCGGCGCCCAACAAGACCATGACGCACATGTACGCGCTGGGCTGGACCGAGCACTCGGTGGGCACCCAGAACATCCGCAGCATGGCCATCATCCAGCAGCTGCTGGGCAATATGGGCATGGCGGGGGGCGGCATCAACGCGCTGCGCGGGCACGCCAATGTGCAGGGTATTACCGACATGTGCCTGTACTCGGACACGCTGCCGGGCTACCTGGGCGCACCGCTCGATTCCGACCCGGACCGCAAGACCTATCTGGAAAAACGCACGCCCAAGGCGCTGCGCCCCAACCAGATGAACTTCCCGCAGAACTTCCCCAAGTGGTGGACCAGCCTGATGAAGTCCTTCTACGGCAAGGAAGCCACCGCCGAGAACGATTTCTGCTACGACTGGCTGCCCAAGCGCGACACGTCCTACGACGTGCTGGCCATGTTCGACCGCATGTACCAGGGCAAGATGACCGGCTTTGTCTGCCAGGGCTTCAACCCGCTGGCCTCGGTGGCCCACAAGAAGAAGGTGGGCGACGCGCTGGCCAAGCTCAAGTACCTGGTCATCATGGACCCGCTGGTGACGGAAACCTCGGAATTCTGGAAGAACTACGGCGAGGTCAACCCGACCGACCCGGCCGCCATCCAGACCGAAGTATTCCGCCTGCCGGTGGCTTTCTTTGCCGAAGACGCGGGCAGTTGCACCAACTCGGGCCGCGTGGCGCGCTGGCACTGGAAGGCGGTGGATGGTCCGGGCGAGTCCATGACCGACACCGACATCATGGCCCACCTGTACCTGACCTTGAAGGCCATGTACGGCAAAGACGGCGGCGCCTTCCCCGACCCGGTGCTCAAACTGTCCTGGCCTTACCGCCGACCGGCCGAGCCAGCGCCGGAGGAACTGTTGATGGAAATCTCCGGCAAGGCCCTGGTCGATCTGGTTGATCCCAAGGACGCCACCAAAGTCCAGGTCAAGGGCGGCGAGCAGTTGGCCAGCTTCGGCTTCCTGCGCGACGACGGCAGCACCGCCTGTGGCAACTGGATCTACAGCGGCTGCTGGTCGCAAGCGGGCAACCTGACCGCACGGCGCGACAGCAGCGATCCGTCCGGTCTGGGCCAGACCCTGAACTGGGGCTTCTCCTGGCCGGTGAACCGGCGCATCCTGTACAACCGCGCGTCGGCCGACCCGGCAGGCAAGCCCTGGGATGCCAGCCGCACGGTGCTGAAGTGGACGGGTAGCGCCTGGGGTGGAAACGATGTGCCCGACATGCGCCCCAACGCCGCGCCGGAAGAAGGGGTGATGCCCTTCATCATGAACCCGGAAGGTGTGGCCCGGCTGTTCTCCCGCGACCTGATCAACGACGGCCCGCTGCCCGAGCACTACGAGCCCTTTGAGTCGCCGCTGGAAACAAACCCGATGCACCCGAAGAATGCCAAGGCCAAGAGCAATCCGGTCTCGCGCATCTTCAAGGGTGATCTGGAGGTGTTCGGCACGCCTAAGGACTTCCCCTACGTGGCCACCACCTACCGCCTGACCGAGCACTTCCACTTCTGGACGCAGCACAGCAAGATCAACGCGATCCTGCAGCCCGAGCACTTTGTGGAGTTGGGCGAGGAGCTGGCCAAGGAGAAAGGCATCAAGGCGGGCGACAAGGTCAAGGTGCGCTCCAACCGGGGCTACATCAAGGCCGTGGCCGTGGTCACCAAGCGCATCAAGGCGCTCGATGTGAATGGGCAAAAGGTGCACACCATCGGCATCCCGATCAACTCCGGCTTTACCGGCCAGACCAAACCGGGCTTCCTGACCAACACCTTGACCCCGGCCGTGGGTGACGGGAATACCCACACGCCCGAGTACAAGGCGTTCCTGGTCAACATCGAGAAAGCGTGAGGGAGAGCTGATATGGCATTGCAATCGCTAGACATCAAACAGCGCTCCGCGACCACCACCCCGTCCACCCAGGCGCGGGAAACAGTGGAAATCGCCAAGCTCATCGACGTGTCCGCCTGTATCGGCTGCAAGGCCTGTACGGCGGCCTGCATCGAATGGAACGACATCCGCGGCGACGTGGGCAACTGCGTGGGCGTGTACGACAACCCCGTCGACCTGACGGCCGATGCGTGGACCGTGATGCGCTTCACCGAGACAGAGCAGAACGGCAAGCTGGAGTGGCTGATCCGCAAGGACGGCTGTCTGCACTGCGCCGAACCTGCCTGCCTCAAGGCCTGCCCGGCACCGGGTGCCATCATCCAGTACAGCAACGGCATTGTGGATTTCCACCAGGAAAACTGCATTGGCTGTGGCTACTGCGTGACGGCCTGCCCGTTCGATGTGCCGCGCATTTCCGAAAAGGACAGCAAGGCCTACAAGTGCACTATGTGCTCGGACCGCGTGGCCGTGAACCAGGCCCCGGCCTGCGCCAAGGCCTGCCCGACCGGGGCCATCCAGTTCGGTACCAAGGAGGACATGAAGGACTACGCCGACAAGCGCATCGCCGACCTCAAGGAGCGCGGGTTCGAGAAGGCTGGTCTGTATGACCCCCAAGGGGTAGGCGGAACGCACGTCATGTACGTGCTGCACCATGCCGACCAGCCCAAGCTGTACGCCGACCTGCCGGAAAACCCCGGCGTGAGCCCCATGGTGGAGCTGTGGAAAGGAGCCACCAAGCCTTTGGCCACGCTGGCACTGGCCGGGGTGGCGCTGGGCAGCCTGTTCCACTATGTCACCAAAGGCCCGAACGAGGTCTCGAAAGAGACCGAGGACGAGATCGAACGTGAAGACCAGGAGGCATCCAAATGATCCGCGATCCGAAAGACCTGCAGCGCTACAACGCGTCCGAACGGGCCAACCACTGGGTGGTGGGCATCAGCTTCATTTTGCTGGCGCTCTCCGGCCTGGCGTTCTTTCACCCGGCGTTCTTTCCGCTGACGCAGCTGTTCGGCGGCCCGGTCTGGACTCGCATCCTGCACCCCTTCATCGGGGTGCTGATGGCGTTGTCCTTTCTGGGGCTGTTCCTGCGTTTCCGGCATCTGAACCAGATGACGGCGGCCGACAAGGAATGGCTGGCCCGCGCGGGCGAAATGGTCAACGGCAACGACCACAACATGCCCGAGCAAGGCAAGTACAACGGCGGCCAGAAAGCCATGTTCTGGGGCTCGGCCCTGTGCATGCTGCTGATCACCGTGTCGGGCGTCTTGATCTGGCGTGCCTACTTCGGCTTTGACGTCAACGTGGTGCGCCTGGCCGTGGTGGTGCATGCCGCCGTGGCCGCCTTGATGATTGCCCTCATCATGGTGCACGTGTATGCCGCCATCTGGGTCAAGGGGACGATCCGTGCCATGTGGTACGGCACTGTCACCCGCGCCTGGGCCAAACAGCACCACCGCGCGTGGTACCGTGAGGTCTCCGGCAAATAGCCCGTACCGGCCGCAGCGCCACCGGGTGGCGCTGCGGCCCATACCCCCTTCGCACCATGCAAGACACCATCCCGATCGCCCCCAGCAGCAGCACGCCGCCCACGCTGATCCTGCCTAGCCCGGCCACCCACTTCAGCCAGCGCGCAGACCGGTTCGAGCAGTTGGCCCCTGGCCATGCGCTGGGCGATTTCCTGCAGTTCATGGCCGCGCTGGCCCGCGCGCAACACGCGGCACTGCAACAGCTCACCCCCCCGGCACTGCCCGACGCCGCCCACCTGGAGCGCGCCCGCACCCACGGCATGCCGCCGCTGGCCGCGCAGTCCCTGCCGCGCGATGCGGCCTGGCACAGCGCCTTGTACCAGGTGCTGGACGCCCTGGTACCCACCGCCAACAGCGCCAGCGCCGCCCTGCTGGCGGAACTGCGCGCATTGCCCGCCGAACGCTGGGAGGCCATGGCCGCACGCATTCTCGACACCGATTTTTCCGGCCCCGACGCGCGCCACTACCCGCTGGTCGCGGCGGCGTTGCAGGTCTACTGGGTGCAGTTGGTCACCAGCCTGCCGGTGCAGGCCTATGCGCCGCTGGACGTGCGCAACGTCTGCCCGGCCTGCGGCTGCCTGCCCCTGGGCAGCGTGATCGGTGCCCATGCCGACGTGACCGGCCTGCGCTACGCCCAGTGCGCGCTGTGCGGCACGCAATGGAACGTGACCCGCGCCAGCTGCCTGGCCTGCGGCGCGGGCGAAGACCGCGTGGGCTACCACAGCATCGAAGGCGACACGGGCCCGATGCAGGCCGAAAGCTGCGACGAATGCCACAGCTATTTCAAGCTGCTGCGCCGCGACAAGGAAGGCAGCGCTGATCTGACCGCCGACGACCTGGCCAGCCTGGCGCTGGACATGCTGCTCGACGACGCCGGCTTTGCGCGCGGCGGGCCCAACCTGCTGTTTGTGCCGGGCGAATCCTGAGAGGCTGCAGCCTCTGAGCCTGTGCCAACCATGAATTTCTCCCTTTCCCTCCACTTTCTGCCCGGTCCGGGTGAGAGCCATGCACGACATTCGCCGCCTTCCCGCCGTTGACCGCGTCCTGCAGCAACTCCCCGGCCTGATCGATGCCCACGGCCGTCAGCTGGTGACCGCCTGCGTGCGTGCCGAACTGGCCGCCGCGCGCGAGGGCTTCCAGCACGGCCTGCCGCTGCCCGACGAATCCACTTTGGTCGCGGCCGTCCATCGCCGGGCCGCTGCACTGGCCCAAGCCAAGCTGCGCGCGGTCTTCAACCTCACCGGCACCGTGCTGCACACCAACCTGGGCCGCGCGCAGCTGGCCGAAGCCGCCATCGAAGCCATGGTGGCGGCAGCACGAGCACCCTGCGCGCTGGAATACGACCTGGCCAGTGGCGGGCGCGGCGACCGCGACGACCTGGTGTCCAGCCTGCTGGCCGAGCTGGTGGCGGGGGGCGATGCAAACATCGCCGCCACCATCGTCAACAACAACGCCGCCGCCGTGCTGCTGACGCTCAACGCCCTGGCCCAGGGCAAGGAGGCCGTGGTGTCGCGCGGCGAACTGGTCGAGATAGGCGGCGCCTTTCGTGTGCCCGACGTGATGCGCCGCGCCCAGGTCAGGCTGGTCGAAATCGGCACCACCAACCGCACGCACGACAAGGATTATCAGGATGCCATCGGCCCCAAGACCGCGCTCTTGATGAAGGTGCACACCAGCAACTACGCCGTGGTCGGCTTTACCAAGGTGGTGGAGGAAAAGGCCATGGCCGACATCGCCCACGCGGCGGGGCTGCCCTTCGTCGTGGACCTGGGCAGCGGTACGCTGACCAACTTTGCCGCCCTGGGGCTACCGCCGGAGCCCACGCCCCAGCAGGCCCTGGCCGCCGGGGCCGACATCGTCACCTTCTCGGGCGACAAGCTGCTGGGCGGCCCGCAGGCCGGGCTGATCGTCGGACGCAAGGACCTGATTGCCAAGATCAAGAAAAACCCACTCAAGCGCGCCCTGCGCGTGGGCAAGACCACGCTGGCCGCGCTGGAAGCCACACTGCGCCTCTACCGCGACCCGGACCGTCTGTGCCAACGCCTGCCCACCCTGCGCCTGCTGACCCGGCCGGTGGCCGACATCGCCGCGCTGGCCGAACGCATGGCCCCGGCTGTGCAGGAGGCGGTGGGTAGCCTCGCCAGCGTCAGCGTGCAGCCGTGCAGCAGCCAGATCGGCAGCGGTGCTTTGCCTATTGAACGCCTGCCGTCTGCGGCGTTGGTGCTGCGCCCCGCAGGCAAGAAACCGGGCAAGGCCCTGCTGGCGCTGGAAGCAGCGTTTCGCGCCCTGCCCACGCCCGTCATCGGCTACGTGCGCGACGACGCCTACCACCTCGACCTGCGCTGCCTGGAGGCGCAGGACGAAGCCCGTTTTGTCGCCCAGCTGGACGCACTGAAAGTGGCCAACGCATGATCGTCGGCACCGCAGGCCATATCGACCACGGCAAGACCACGCTGGTCAAGGCGCTGACCGGGGTGGACTGCGACCGCCTGAAGGAAGAAAAAGCGCGCGGCATCACGCTCGACCTGGGCTACGCCTACCACGCCGACGGCCAGCTGGGTTTTGTGGACGTTCCCGGCCACGAGCGCCTGGTGCACAACATGCTGGCCGGTGCCACGGGCATCGACTATGTGCTGCTGGTGATTGCCGCCGACGACGGCCCCATGCCGCAAACCCGCGAGCACTTGGCCATCGTCGATTTGCTGGGACTGACGCACGGCGCAGTGGCGCTCACCAAGGTCGATTGCGTGGATGCCGCGCAGCTGGCCGCCGTGCAGCGCGACATTGCCGCGCTGCTGGCCCCTACTGGCCTGGCGGGCGCGCCCGTGTTCCCGGTATCGGCCAAGACCGGCCAGGGCCTGGCAGAGTTGTCTGCCGCCCTGCACGCCGCCGCACACACCACGCGCCCGCGCAGCACGCAAGGCGGCTTTCGCCTGGCCATCGACCGCGCCTTTCACCTGGCCGGGGCTGGCCTCATCGTCACCGGTACCGCGTTTTCCGGGGCCGTGCGCGTGGGCGACACGGTCTGCATCTCGCCCCCCGGCTGGCGCGCCCGCGTGCGCAGCCTGCACGCGCAAGACCGCGCCAGCGAGACGGGCCAGGTGGGCCAGCGCATTGCCCTGAACCTGGTGGGCGACTTTGGCAAGGACGACATGGCGCGCGGCATGTGGGTGCTGGCCCCCCAGCTGCATAGCCCCGTGCAGCGCCTGCACGCACGCATCCGCCTGCTGCCGGGCGAGGTGGCGCTGGCGCACTGGACGCAGGCGCACCTGCACCTGGGCACCGAAGACGTGGTGGCGCGCATCGCTTTGCTCGAAGGCGACGCACTGGCACCCGGCGAGACCATGCTGGCCGAGCTGCTGCTGGACCGCCCCATCGGCGCGCTGCATGGCGACCGCTTCATCCTGCGCGACATCTCGGCCCAGCGCAGCCTGGGCGGCGGGTGCGTGCTCGACATCTTCCCGCCCACGCGCCACAAGCGCGCCGCCGAACACCTGGCCTATTTGCGGGCACTGGAAGCCGACGACCCGCGCCCAGCCCTGGCCTTGGCCCTGGCACGCCACCCCGCCGGGCTGGCCCTGGCGCGCTTTGCCCTGAACCGCAACCTGGACGCCGCCCAGGCCCAAGCACTGTGGCAGATCTGTGCCCTGGTGCAGGTGGGCGAGGGTGAGCAGGCTGTCGGCTTCGCCCCCGCGCAGTGGCAGGCCCTGATGGAGCGCGTGCTGCACTCTGCAGCTGCCGAACACGCACGCGCCCCGGACATGGTGGGTGTGGAGCGCGACCGGCTGCGCCGCCTCACCATGGCCGCGCTGGCACGCCCGGTGTTTGACCGCCTGGTGGCGGAGCTGCTGGCCGATGGCCGCCTGCAGGCCCAGGGCAGTTGGCTGCACTTGCCCGCCCACCGCGCCGAGCTCAGCGCCAGCGACGCCGACCTGTGGCGCACGCTGCAGCCGCTGCTGGACGCTGCGCCCCACAACCCGCCGCGCGTGCGCGACATAGCCAACGCCAGCGGCGTGAGCGAAGGCCGCGTGCGCGAGCTGCTCAAACGCGTGGCGCGCGTGGGCGCGGTGTACCCGGTGGCGCACGACCATTACTTCTGCGCCCCGGCGGTGGCCGCCTTGGCCGCCACCGTGGCCGACCTGGCCGCCCGCCTGGGCGCAGTGCGCGCCGCCGACCTGCGCGACGCCATTGGCGGCGGGCGCAAGGTGGCCATCCACATTCTCGAATTCTTTGACCGCACGGGCTACACTCGCCGCGTGCGCGATGCACACTGCCTGCGCCAAAACGTGGGCGAACGATCATGGACGCCATGAATGGAAGAGATCGCACCCCGGTGGGGCGCTCGGACTTCAAATTCGGGAGGGGTCGCCATGCGATCCTTGGTGGGTTCGACTCCCGCTCTCTTCCGCCATTCATTGCGCAACGTTTGGTAGCCCCATGTCTGAGCTGATCTTTCACGGCCGCATTCCGGACGGCCTTCTGTACGATGCAGTCCACAATATGTGGCTGCAGCGCGCAGGCGACGAGGTGGTGGTGGGTGCCACCAGTTTTGGCCTGTTCCTGGCCGGCACCGTGATTGCCTTCACCCCCAAGCCCCTGGGCGCCCAGGTGGCGTGCAAGCGCGGCTTTGGCACCGTGGAGTGCGCCAAGACCGTGCTGGCCCTGCACGCGCCCGTGGCCCTGCAGCTCAGCGCCCGCAACGAAGCCGCCGAGGCCGACCCGCGCACTCTGCTTCGCGACCCCTATGGTGCAGGCTGGATGGTGCGCGGCACCGCCCTGGACTGGGCCACCGACCACCCCCGATTGCTGGACGCGCAGGCCTACCGTGCCCATATCCTTGCTGTCATGCCCGGCGCGGTGATTGAGGCATGACAACGACCATGGCGCAAACCATGACGCACAAGAGCAAACTGGCCCTGCTGCTGTGGTCGGCGTCGCCGGATGCGCCCGCGCTGTGCGCTGCGCCGTTTGTTTACGCCAGCGCAGCGGCCGCCATGGACTGCGAGGTGGAAGTCCATTTCGCCGCCGATGCCGTGCGCCTGCTGGCCCCCGGCGTGGCCACGCACACCTTTCCCAGCGCCAACGCCGCACGCAGCGTGCTCGACCACATGCAAGACGCGGCCCAACTGGGCGTGCGCTTTCTGGCCTGCTCCATGGCGCTGCACGAGCGTGCGTTGGCGCTGGACGTGCTCATCCCCGAGTGCACCGGTGCGGCGGGGGCGACCGCGTTTGTGGTGCGAACCCTGGACCCGGAGTGGGCGACGCTGGTGTTCTGAGAGACCGCAAAAAAGCCCTGCCACTCAAAGAGCGCAGGGCCTGTGCGCTGCCCGGCTGCGCCGGGCAAGGCGTGGTCACATGTGGTCGATCATGACCTGACCGAAGCCAGAACAGCTCACTTGCGTGGCGCCGTCCATCAGTCGAGCAAAGTCGTAGGTGACTTTCTTGGACTTGATGGATTTTTCCATAGAGCTGATGATGAGGTCGGCGGCTTCGATCCAGCCCATGTGGCGCAGCATCATTTCGGCGGAGAGGATTTCGGAACCAGGGTTCACGTAGTCCTTGCCAGCGTACTTGGGGGCCGTGCCGTGGGTGGCTTCGAACATGGCGACCGAGTCGCTCAGGTTGGCGCCGGGGGCGATGCCGATGCCGCCGACCTGGGCCGCCAGTGCGTCGGAAATGTAGTCACCGTTGAGGTTGAGCGTGGCGATCACCGAGTATTCAGCGGGGCGCAGCAGGATCTGCTGCAGGAAGGCGTCGGCAATGCTGTCCTTGATGACGATGTCCTTGCCAGTCTTGGGGTTCTTGAATTTGCACCATGGGCCGCCGTCGATCAGTTCGGCGCCGAATTCCTTCTGGGCCAGGGCGTAGGCCCAGTCACGGAAGCCGCCTTCGGTGTACTTCATGATGTTGCCCTTGTGCACGATGGTGACGCTGGGCTTGTCGTTGTCGATGGCGTACTGGATGGCCTTGCGCACCAAGCGCTCGGTGCCTTCACGGGAGACCGGCTTGATACCGATGCCGGAGGTGCCGGGGAAACGGATTTTCTTGACGCCGAATTCGTCTTGCAGGAACTTGATGAGCTTCTTGGCCTTGTCGGACTCGGCTTCGAACTCGATGCCGGCATAGATGTCTTCGGAGTTCTCGCGGAAGATCACCATATCGGTCTTGTGGGGCTCCTTGACGGGCGAAGGCACGCCGTCGAAGTACTGCACGGGGCGCAGGCAGACGTACAGATCCAGTTCCTGGCGCAGGGCCACGTTCAGCGAACGGATGCCGCCGCCCACGGGCGTGGTCAGCGGGCCCTTGATGGAGACCACATAGTCTTTGAGCACCTGCAGGGTTTCCTCAGGCAGCCACACATCGGGGCCATAGACCTTTGTGGACTTCTCGCCAGCGTACACCTCCATCCAGTGGATCTTGCGCTTGCCGCTGTAGGCCTTGGCCACGGCGGCATCGACCACCTTGAGCATCACGGGCGTAATGTCAAAACCCGTGCCGTCACCCTCGATGTAAGGGACGATGGGCTGATCCGGCACATTGAGAGACATGTCGGCGTTGACGGTGATTTTCTGGCCTTCGGCGGGCACCTTGATGTGCTGGTAGCTGGTCATGGACGGGAAGTCTCCGATGGAATGCTGAAGGGACTTCAGCGGGTTGGGCAAAGTATAGAAATGCCGAAAGATTCTAACGAGAAAAGCCCAACTCAAGCCTTACGACACCACAGGGCGCACGGCGTTTTCACATGTTGCAATGTCGGTCGCATCCATGCCCACCGATTTTGGTTGGTACTCTTGCCGCACAATGGACAGTTGGGAGGCATGGCGCAGTGCGACCATGCCAATGGATCCCGGGCTCATCTTGCAGGCCCTGCTGTGTTTTGATCGCAATTTTTGACCATGGCCCTGTACCACTTATCTCCCTTGGCTTCGAGCGCACTGGCTGCGGTGCTGGCAATTCTGGCCACCGCGGTTCAGGCGCAGGAGAGCCCACAGCGCGACCTTGCGCGCGTGGAACTGACAGCAGGCATGCACCGCATTGACGCCCAGGTGGCGCAAACCGACAGCCAACGCGCCATCGGTCTGATGCACCGCCAGGACATGCCCACGCACGAAGGCATGCTGTTTGTGTTCGAGCGCCCCGCCCAGCAGTGCTTTTGGATGAAAAACACCCTTCTGCCCCTGACCGCCGCCTTTGTAGCCGACGATGGAACCATCGTGAACCTGGCCGACATGAAGCCACAGACGCTGAACTCACACTGTTCCGCCAAGCCCGTGCGCTACGTGCTGGAGATGAACCAAGGGTGGTTCAAGCAACGCGGCATCCAGCCGGGATTCAGGTTGCAGGGCAAGATGTTTCGCAAGCCCTAACAACGCACTTTCGACAACTGGCGATAGTCGCCCCAAGGTACCAGAGTTCACTCCCACTCCATCATCAACAGGCCACCCAAACCCGCGTGGTTAAAGGACTTGGCTGTGATCGACATGGGTCTTTACCGTCGTTTTTACCGTCAGAAGCGCAGATCTTTTGCTGGCGCGGGAGATGGAGCGATTCTTGAGGGAGCGACGTTTTCGGCGCCATCATCAATCAGGTAGAAGGATACCTAAAGACGAACCCGTTCCCAAGGCATCATGTCGGGATCGGTGCCACGGCTGCGTCCGGCCTGCATCGACGGCGGGCGACACTGGGGCCACTGAAGCTTCGCGATAAGACAGAGATCAGAGCATGACAGATTTAACCGCCAACGCGATTGCCTGCCTCGGATGGGGTTCCCTCGTCTGGGATCCCCGCGACTTGCCCTGCCGTGGAAGCTGGCACAACGACGGGCCCTCACTGCCGGTCGAGTTTGCGCGCGAGTCAGGCGCGAAGAAGAATCAGCGAGGCGACAAGATTACGCTGGTCGTCTGTCCCGAGAGCGCGCGTGTTAGGACCTACTGGATCTTGCTTGATGTACCTGACCTCACAGCCGCACGAAGGTGCCTGGCCGCGCGCGAAGGCATTCCTAAGAACTGGGAAACCGATATCGGCTTTGCCGATTGTGCCAGTGGCCACACGCACGGACTGGAAGCCGACACGATCACAACCTGGGGATCGGCCATCGGTCTAGCCGGCGTCGTCTGGACAAACCTACCCTGCAAGTTCAATGGTCAGCAGGTGATGGCCAGCGAAGCCGAGGTCATAGCGTTCCTACGGGCTCTGGATGGCACCAATCGCGCACCTGCAGAGCGATATGTCCGCCAAGCCCCGACCCAGATAGACACGCTCTACAGGCAAGCGATCGAACGGGAGCTCGGGTGGCTCCGTCACGGCTAAGCTGACCAACAGGCGCATCCGTCAACGGCATGCCCGCTCCCTCCCCCGCCACTGCTACGTACGGTGCTCAGGCGAGTTCGGTGAGATAGGCAGATTCACGACTCCAGATGGCACTCCGCTACTTCTTCCTCAGAAGCCACCGCAGGGCGCTTGAAAGCGAGAGCACGCGCTACTTCCGTTGTTGAATCAGCCGAAACAGTTCGGCTTGATACTGTGCATCGTGGAGAGCGTCGTGATCCCCCTTCAGCGTAGGATTCAGCGCGGCAGCAATTTGACTGGATCGCGTTTGCGCCCAACTGCTACGCGCAGCTCCCATGTACATCGATTTGATGTCAAGCGCGGCAAACCCGAAGGGGTTCTCGCCCAAGTAGCGATGGAAGTAGTAGTTTACGAAAGACCAGTCGAACGGTGCATTGAATCCAACAAAGACCGGCGTGGCATCAGGTCCTGCGGTGCTGATCACCCAGTCTCCGAACTTCTGCATGCCCACCGCAGGATCAAGTCCATCGCGCTCCAGTCTGTCCAAAGACAGGCCCGTGACTTCCAATGCTTTTGGATCGGCATTGCGCGTGGTCGGCTTCAGCTCGCATGAGAACGTCTGCTGCGGGTCAAAGACATCGCAGGCGCCAATCGTGAGGAGACTGAACTCGCCCGGGATGGGCCCTGACGTTTCAACGTCGACCGACAAAAAGACTTCGCGATTGCTTTTCATGGGATAAGGGGCTCCGTGGGCACGAGGGGTGGACGGCTCTTGATAGCATTCCAATGCGTACGAAATTCGCGGCGCCGGTCCTCCGCACTACCAGTTGTCTTCCAGTGGTGCCCCGATAGCGAATAGATGTCGAAAGGATGTTCCGTTCCAGCCTTCGCCAGCACCATGGTCGGCAGCCCTCGGCCCAGCGCATAGCCCAGCTCCAAAAAGCAATTGGGGCGTAGGCCGGTGATGTCAGCAAGGACGACGCGACTGCGATGCAGCTTCGTGAAGATCTCCTGATCGATACGGGCATGGTCGTACGCTTGGTTGCCGTCAACGACCGTCAGCTTGTACCCCAACTCGCCCTCCATAACCGGTTGCACAACAGTGTCGAAGAATTCCTGAACATCGTTGTAGTCGGCGTGTGTCGGATTCAGCAGCCGCACGACGAATGCCTTGGGCGGAACCAGCGCCTCCAACAAGTCCAACAAATCACGCACACCATCTGCTACACCTTTCCGCGCAGGAATCTCGATGCGATTGAGCCAACTATGCGCAGACGTGCCACCTTCCGTCTGAAACAGGCGCTGCGCATTGCTGCCGGTGAGGCCGTACTCAAACAACCGAAGCGCACCGGTGTTCGCTGGTCCCAGCTTCAGGTTCAACGGGATCACGGGCTTGCCGGCGTCGTGGTAGAGATTGGCCAGGAACAGCACCCCTTCTCCACCGCCAAGTGCGATGAGGATGTCGCCGTGCCGCGCCTGCGCTTCCATCCGCTTGCTGTTCATGTTCCAGTGCGCAGCGCTTTCGATCTGGACCAGTGCCGAACCGCGCAGCGCGCCCCAGACCCCGGCGAACTGGTCGGGAATCTGATCTTCGTTCTTGTGGTGCTTGACCGCGACAACCAACGGATTTGGAGCACCCTCAGGACGTGTGTGCAGATTCTTTTGAATCGTGTCCCAGATCAGCCAGTCGAAGCAGATGGGCAAGCCATCCGATCGCGTCTTCTCGGCATCGACCGGGATAACGAAGCTGGCCCCCTTGCGAAGCAGATCTTTGACCAGCACTTCCACAACCTCACGTGCACGGGCTACTTCCTCCGTGGTCGCCACTGAGGCGTCGGCCGCGATGCTGCCGGTGATATGGATACGACGCCCAAATAGAGATGACCGCGCCATTACTTGTCCTCCATGACAGGTGATGGACGCAGTGCCGCTGCCGCGTCGTGGAGATGTTTAAAGGTCAGCGGATGGTCGGGAAACGCCTGCGCCATGGCGGCCGGATAAAGCCTGGTTCGAATGTCCGAGAAGGTCCATCCCGGGCGCTTGCTGTGCGCGCCGGTGGTCGCGACGAGTTCGTCGATCTGGCGCTCGGTAAGCGCGAGGCCGTCCAGATCCATCTGGAACAATGCGCGCCTCTCTTCGTCACTTGGGCGCTGAAACTCTTCCACGACTGCGGCCCGGCGCTGCAGGGCGGCATCCAGCACCGACAGACGATTGGTGCACAGGAACACGACAACCCTGCCCCCGAAATGCCGCAGGTCATCTACGCATTGGATCAAAGTGTTGACCGCAACCTTATCCTCATGGTGGCTGTGCTCTTGCGAGCGGGACGCTGCAAGTGAGTCACCTTCATCGATCACAAGGACAGCGCGACGCGTCTTGCCTGCCGACTGCGTGACTTCATGGAACGCTTGGGTCAACAAGGTACCCATTTCTCCGACTTTGCCACTGCCGCGCACACGGTTGCTGAGCTTGAACAGCAAGGAATCTTCGGTGCGTGATTCTTTCGCCAGGCGATTGGCGATGCACTCGGCCGTCGCTGTCTTGCCGGTACCGACATCCCCGTGAAAGATCACAAGTGGATACTGCTCGGCCACCAAATCACAGATTGCAAGCTTCTGACGATGGTGCTTCTTGCTCCATGTCGCGAGTTCGCCGAGGTTGAGCAGGAGCCGCAACTGATCGTGAATTTTCTGATAGCGCGCGTCGAAACCCAGCAGCGTCTTCTCACGCGCCGCCAAGCGAGCGTCCGGCAGTAGAATCTTGCCGTCGAAAATGTTCTGCTGGCTCATTAACTGAAGTCCCTTCGCTGCATGCCGTAGCCATTGCTGGCGTAATCACGACTAGCACTGGATGTCAGGGTGGCGTGGCTGGTATCAGCACTGGTCGGCACCCAACCGATGCGCAGCTTGCCACCCATCTTCTCTTTCGCCGCCGAGTCGTACGCAGCGGTGTAGTACAGAACAATTCGCAAGTCTGGATTTGGCACCTTCGGCCACAGCACCCCACCAGGACGGCTCATCGTGAAGTCGCCCGCCTCGGTGTTCACCTCGAAGCGGGTGGCCTTTTGCTCGACTCCATTACTCATCAGCGTGAGGTCAACCATCCGCAGGTAGCCATTCTTTGCCAGCGCTTCAATGTCATGGCCCCAATCGCGCGCCTTGTCCTCCGTTACGGCACCAGAGCTGCTTGCAATCATCACCAGATCCGCCGTCACGCGACGCATGACGACTTCGACATCGGCGACGGAGTAGGTTTCAGTGGCGCTATAGGTTTGACTCTTGCTTCCTCCTTGACTTTGAATCGTGGTCCAAACAGTTCCTTCCAGATCTCGATGTCGTCTTCGGTCGAAGCAAAGTTGGCTGTCTCCCACGCCTCCGTGGCAGCCGCGACGATTTCCAGGCGCTCGTCTTCGGAGATGCGGCTGGTCACATTGTTTGTGTTGCAAACCGGATCGAGGATCACGACTGGATCGGTGAACGCAGGAGAAACCTTGCCGTTCTCTGGGAACGTGATGACCTCCTTCAGCCCTGACTGCGCGATGTACAGCAGGAAATCGCGAAAGCGCTTCTCGATCGATCCGTCCTTGCCATGCTTGGCCAGGAGATGCGCCATGATCAGTTCGATGGCGAACGATTTCAGCGGCTTCAGCTCAATTCGATTGCGCCACTTCTTGGCAAGCCGAACGAGGGTGCGAAAGTCGCCGTCTACATCCTTGCGATCGCGAACGAACTTGATCTGGCAAGGCGCGCAGGTCTGCACCTTGGTGTTGTCGTGAATGTCGAACTGCCAGCCGTAGCCCGGTCGCGCGGGGTCTTCGATGACCGGTACGATGTCCACACTCAGCCCCGAACCAACGAAGGTCACGGTTGCGGCCTTGCGCTGGATCTCAAAGTCTTCGACGGCCTTGTTCGGATACAGCTTGATCAATGCGTCGTAGATCAGCTGACTCAGGCTCGCGAGAGTTTCCTTGTCAACGCTCCGTCCGGAGATATAGAACACCACGTCGACGTCCACCGGATCTTCTGACGTCTTGCGTAAGATCGTGTACTTCGCGAACGAACCAGCCTTGACCACCTTCGTGATCTTGATCTCGCTCTGATCCTTCAGGCGCTTGCTGAGTTCGGTCACGAGCCTGTCTACCTGCTCGTGGTACTCCTTTCGCTTGTCGGCAGGCAAACGCAGTACGTTGCTGTCGTAGTATCGAATTTCCGTGTTGTTCAGGGACATTTTCTTCTCCGGCTTCCAAGCTCACAAGTTACTGAGTGATTGCGCTTCGACGTTGCCTGGCTTGGGGGCTAGACGCAATACTGTTCAGATACGAAGCACCGGTGTTGGGTGGTGCTTTCGATGAAGGTTTTCCCCACGATGGCGTACGTTGAAGTTACTCATTTTGCGCTTGACGCCACGAGGGTTGCTGTGGCCGCGACTGCTGACG
>JAKLLE010000072.1 GCA_023150295.1 Giesbergeria sp.
AAGGTTGCGCTGGTGGCTTGCATGCGCAAAATTCTCTCGATTCTCAACGCAGTGATCAAATCGAACACTGCGTGGGAGCAACGTTGTCCACAGGCAAGCACTGCATGAAAAAGCGCTTGACTTTGAACACAGTTGCTGAGGCGCTTCGCACCTTCCCCCCGCTCTCGCATCGCTGCGCGCTGCGGGCGGGGGGAAACTCCCAGCACCCGCACGCGGGAATGCTCGCGGCCCTTGCGCGGGAGCCCTGGCCTGGGGTGCGCCAGTTTCATGCGTCGTGTGCGCCGCCGTCCGCGGTTTGGATCACTGTCCCAGCAGCCGCGCACGCGCAGCCTGGTACTCGCGGCGCAGCCGCGCCACCAGGTCGGCCGTGCTGGTGACCTCGTGGATGGCACCGATGCCCTGGCCGCAGCCCCAGATGTCCTTCCAGGCCTTGGCGGCAGCGCCACCGCCAAAGTTCATTTTGCTGGGGTCGGACTCGGGCAGGTGCTCGGGGTCCAGCCCGGCGGCGCGGATGGACGGCGCCAGGTAGTTGCCGTGCACGCCAGTGAACAGGTTGCTGTAGACGATGTCGTCCGAAGTGCACTCGACAATGGCCTGCTTGTAGGCCTCGGCGGCACGGGCTTCGTGCGTGGCAATGAAGGCCGAGCCGATGTAGGCAAAGTCGGCCCCCATGGCCTGCGCCGCCAAAATGGCACCGCCCGAGGCAATGGAGCCCGACAGCGCCAGCGGGCCGTCAAACCAGTCGCGGATTTCCTGCACCAGCGCAAACGGGCTCTTGGTACCCGCATGGCCGCCCGCGCCTGTGGCCACGGCGATCAGGCCGTCGGCGCCCTTTTCCACCGCCTTGTGGGCAAACTTGTTGTTGATGATGTCGTGCAGCACCACACCGCCCCAGGCGTGCACGGCCTGGTTCACGTCCTCGCGCGCCCCCAGGCTGGTGATGACGATCGGCACCTTGTACTTGGCGCAGACCTGCATGTCGTGCTCCAGCCGGTCGTTGCTCTTGTGCACGATCTGGTTGATGGCAAACGGTGCAGAGGGCTGCTCAGGGTGCGCCTTGTCCCAGGCCGCCAAGGTTTCTGTGATTTCGGCGAGCCAGTCGTCCAGCTGCGCTGCCGGACGTGCGTTGAGCGAGGGCATGGAGCCCACGATGCCAGCCTTGCACTGCTCGATCACGAGCTGGGGGGTGCTGATGATGAACAGGGGCGAACCAATGACGGGCAGCGTGGGCCGTTGCAAAACCGAGGGCAGCGTGGACATGGCGGTCTCCAAACAAGAGTCAAATAGGCCTCAAGCGCCCTATTTATAAGCGCAAGCAGCTATCATTTTTATAGCATTTTAGTACTGTGGGCACCGAAAATGCGCGCTCAGAACAGTTCCAGCGGCAGTGCGGTCACGCTGTCGGCGCCTTCAACGATGCCGTCGCGCAGGCCCTGCGCACGCACCAGGATGTGCTCGGCGTAGAACTGTGCCGTGGTGATCTTGGCACGCATGAAGGCTTCGTCCTGTCCCTTGTGCAACAGCTCCTGCGCCACCAGCAGCGCGCGGCCCATCTGCCAGCCCGCCACCAAGTTGCCTGCCAGCATGAGGTAGGGCACGCTGCCTGCGTACACTGCGTTCGGCGATGCCTTGGCGCTGCTACAGACAAAGTCCACCACGTCCAGGTAGGCCTTGCGTGCGGCCGCCAGGCGACGTGCCACGGCCTGGGCCGCGGGCGTGCCGCTGGCGGTCAGCTCCGCTTCGGTCTTTTCGATCTGGGCGGCAATGGCACGGGCCGTCTGGCCGCCATCGCGCGTGGTCTTGCGGCCCACCAAGTCGTTGGCCTGGATGGCCGTGGTGCCTTCGTAGATGGTCAGGATCTTGGCGTCGCGGTAGTACTGGGCGGCGCCCGTTTCCTCGATGAAGCCCATGCCGCCATGCACCTGCACGCCCAGGCTCGCGACTTCCAGGCTCATCTCGGTGCTGTAGCCCTTGACCAGCGGCACCATGAATTCATAGAACGTGGCGTTGTCCTTGCGCACCTGCGCATCAGGGTGGTGGTGCGCGGCGTCGTAGGCCGCTGCGGCCGTGCTGGCCATGGCACGGCAGGCCTCGGTGGTGGCGCGCATGGTCATGAGCATGCGGCGCACGTCCGGGTGGTGGATGATGGCAGCGCTGGCGGCCACGCTGCCGTCCACGGGGCGGCTCTGCACGCGGTCCTTGGCGTACTGCACGGCCTTCTGGTAGGCGCGCTCGGCAATGGCGATGCCCTGAATGCCCACGCCGTAGCGCGCGGCGTTCATCATGATGAACATGTATTCCAGGCCACGGTTTTCCTGGCCCACCAGGTAGCCCACAGCGCCGCCATGGTCGCCAAACTGCAGCACGGCCGTGGGGCTGGCCTTGATGCCCATCTTGTGCTCGATGCTGACGCAGTGCACGTCGTTGCGCGCGCCCAGGCTGCCGTCCTTGTTCACCATGAACTTGGGCACCACGAACAGACTGATGCCCTTGACGCCCTCGGGCGCACCCGCCACACGGGCCAGCACCAGATGGACGATGTTCTCGGCCATGTCGTGCTCACCCCAGGTGATGAAGATCTTGGTGCCGAAAATCTTGTAGGTGCCGTCAGGCTGCGGATCGGCCTTGGTACGCACCAGTGCCAGATCAGAGCCCGCCTGGGGCTCGGTCAGGTTCATGGTGCCGGTCCACTGGCCGGAGATGAGTTTCTCCAGGTAGATGGCCTTGAGCTCATCGCTGCCCGCCGTCAGCAGCGCCTCGATGGCGCCATCGGTCAGCAGCGGGCACAGGGCAAAGCTCATGTTGGAGCTGTTGAGCATCTCCATGCAGGCCGCGCCAATGGTCTTGGGCAGGCCCTGGCCGCCGAAGTCTTGCGGGTGCTGCAGGCCCTGCCAGCCGCCTTCGGTGAGCTGGTGAAAGGCGTCCTTGAAGCCCGGCGTGGCGGTGACCACGCCATCCTTCCAGGACGAGGGGTTCTTGTCCCCCTCGAAATTGAGCGGAGCCAGCACGCCCTCGGTGAACTTGGCGCACTCTTCAAGCACCGCGGCGGCGGTGTCCAGGCCAGCGTCCTCAAAGCCTGGGATTTGTGCGACCTGTTCGATATCGGCCAGGTACTGCATGTTGAACAGCATGTCCTTGACGGGGGCGGTGTAGCTCATGGGGTTCCTTCGGGGGGTGCAATGTCAAAAAAAAGGCATCGCAAGCGATGCCTTTTTGCGGGCGGACAGGCTTTATTCCGTTTCTCAATCAATCGAGTACGCGAAGGCGAAGCGCAGACAGTGCTGTAGCACGGCAAGCGAAGCCGACAAAGTAATCGTTTGATTTAGAAATGGAATTACAGGGCCTTGACCAGTTCCGGCACGGCCGCGAACAGGTCGGCTTCCAGGCCGTAGTCGGCCACGCTGAAGATCGGTGCTTCAGGGTCCTTGTTGATCGCAACGATCACCTTGGAGTCCTTCATACCTGCCAGGTGCTGGATGGCGCCCGAAATGCCTGCGGCGATGTAGAGCTGCGGCGCCACGATCTTGCCGGTCTGGCCGACCTGCAGGTCGTTGGGGGCATAGCCTGCGTCCACAGCGGCGCGCGATGCGCCGATGGCCGCGCCCAGCTTGTCGGCCAAGGGGGTCATCACTTCGTTGAACTTCTCGGCGCTGCCCAGGGCACGGCCACCGGAAACGATGATCTTGGCGGCGGTCAGCTCGGGACGGTCGCTCTTGGTCACTTCGCGGCCGGCAAAGCTGCTCTTGCCCGAGTCGGCCACAGCAGCCACCGATTCGACGGCGGCGCTGCCACCGGTGGCGGCTGCGGCGTCAAAGCCGGTGGTGCGCACGGTGATGACCTTGACGGCATCAGCACTTTGCACGGTGGCAATGGCGTTGCCCGCATAGATGGGGCGCTCAAAGGTGTCGGCGCTTTCGACCTTGGTGATCTCGCTGATCTGGGCCACGTCCAGCTTGGCGGCCACGCGCGGGGCCACGTTCTTGCCACCAGCAGTGGCGGGGAACAGGATGTGGCTGTAGTTGCCTGCAATGGCCAGCACCTGGGCGGCCAGGTTCTCGGCCAGGCCGTCCTTGAGGCTGGCGCCATCGGCGTGGATCACCTTGGACACACCGGCGATCTGGGCTGCGGCCTGCGCTGCGGCTGCGGCGCCCTCACCGGCCACCAGCACATGCACGTCGCCGCCGCAGGCCTTGGCTGCGGTGACGGTGTTGAGCGTGGCGCCCTTGAGGCTGGCGTTGTCGTGTTCTGCAATGACGAGTGCGGTCATGTGTGTGTACTCCTTCGGGCCTCAAATCACTTTGGCTTCGTTCTTGAGCTTTTCCACCAGCGTGGCGACGTCGGGCACCTTGATGCCAGCGCTGCGCTTGGCGGGCTCGACCACTTTGAGGGTCTTGATGCGCGGGGCGACATCAACGCCCAGATCGGCAGGCTTGACGGTGTCGAGCTGCTTTTTCTTGGCCTTCATGATGTTGGGCAGCGTGACGTAGCGCGGCTCGTTCAGGCGCAGGTCGGTGGTAACCACGGCGGGCAGGCTCAGTTGCACGGTTTCCAGGCCGCCATCGACCTCGCGCGTGACGCTGGCCTTGCCGTCGGCCACTTCCACCTTGGAGGCGAAGGTGGCCTGGGGCAGGTCGCACAGCGCGGCGAGCATCTGGCCGGTCTGGTTGGAGTCGTCGTCGATGGCCTGCTTGCCCAGGATGATGAGGCTGGGTTGTTCCTTGTCCACCAGGGCCTTGAGCAGCTTGGCCACGGCCAGGGGCTGGAGTTCGGCGTCGGTCTCGACCAGGATGCCGCGGTCGGCACCGATGGCCATGGCGGTGCGCAGGGTTTCCTGGCACTTGTCCACGCCGCAGGAGACAGCGATGACCTCGGTCACCACGCCTTTTTCCTTCAGGCGCACGGCCTCTTCGACGGCGATTTCGTCAAAGGGGTTCATGCTCATCTTGACGTTGGCGATGTCCACGCCCGTGTTGTCCGAATTCACGCGGACCTTCACGTTGTAGTCCACCACGCGCTTGACAGGGACCAAAACCTTCATTGCTGCGGCTCCTAGGGTTGATTAATTGACGTTACGTAAACCAGGACATTCTATGCCGCAGTGCAACGAGATGACTGCAAACAGTGCCCGGGGACGGACTCTTGAAAAACGAACGATCGTGCTTTTCCGAAATTATAGGCGAGTCCCCAGCCTTGTCCAGCGATTTTTTGTCGCACTTCGGACGCCAGTGCTCAGCGCGGCAAGGGTGGGGTCTGCGTGACGTGCAGCACGCGCTGCGGGTACGGAATCTCGATGCCATGGGTGCGCAAGGCGCGCAGGATGGCCAGGTTGATGTCCGAGCGCAGACCCAGTTGGCCATTGTGGGGGTCGGCGATCCAGTAGCCCACGGTGAACTCCAGCCCATCGGCACCAAAGGCTGACAAGGCCACGTTGGGCGCAGGCTCGCGCAGCACGCGCTCGCTGGACAGCGCGGCCTCCAACAGCAGGCGCATGACCAAGTCCACATCGCTGTCGTAGGCCACGCTCACCACGGTGGAAGCCCATACGCGCGGGTCGGCCAGAGACAGGTTCTCGACCCGGCTGGTGATCAGCATTTCGTTGGGCACGATGGACTCGCGCCCGGTCAACGAACGGATGACCGAGTAGCGCGCATTGATGTCGGTGATCACGCCCTCGAAGGTATCCACGCGCACGTTGTCGCCAATGCGCATGCTGCGCTCGGCCAGGATCACGAAACCGCTCACATAGTTGGCAGCCAGTTTTTGCAGGCCCAGGCCGATGCCCACACCGATGGCGCCACCCAGCACCGACAGCGCGGTAAGGTCTATGCCCACAGCCGTGAGGGCCACGATCAGGCCCACAAACATGAGCAGCGCACGCGTGGCGTTGCTCACCGCCTTGCGCAGCGACAACTCGCCCCCAGTGGCTGAACGCAGGAGCCGCGCCTCGATGGCGGCCGACACCCACAGCGACAACAGCAGCACCGCACCGGCCGTGAGCGTGCCTTCGATGATGGTGCGCAGCGACAGCGTGGAGCCGCCCACCTTCCAGGTGATCTGCTCCATTTCCTGCAAGACCACGGGCAGCAGGCCCGTCACCCACAACACCATGGCCAGCCAGGCCATCCACGAGATGCTGCGCTCCATGGGACGCACCCAGGGTGCCAGCGGGAAGGCCACCTGCAGCACCTTGACGCCGATGCGTATGACAACCAAGGCCAGCAGCACCGGAATGGCCACCACCCACACCGCCAGCGGCACCCACTGCTGCAGCAGGGTACGCGCCACATACCCCATGCCCAAAAGCGCGAGCGGGAACAGCACCCCGTCGATGACGCTGTTGCCAAACAGAATGGAATTGGAGCCGCTCACCCCCCGGCGCAACAAGGCCACCAGTGCCCAGGCCAAACCGGCACACGCCGCCAGGGCCCCCAACTCCAACAAGACCGTGGGCTGGGTAAAGGCCGCAAACCACGCGTCAAAACCGTCCACCACGGGCGAATGCACCTTGCCTGCCATCAGCACTTCCAGTCGGGTTTGCGTTTTTCAGCAAAAGCGCGCGCGCCTTCCTGTGCGGCGGCGTCCATCATGTTGACGGCCATGGTCTGGCCCGCGAGCTGGTAGGCAGCCTCCAGGCCCAGCTCGCGCTGGCGGTACACCAGCGCCTTGCCCAGGGCGACGGCGGCACGGGGCTTGTCGAGGATGGACTGCACAAGCTGCTCCACCTCCGCGTCCAGTGCCTGCAGGGGCACCACACGGTTGACCAGGCCTTCCTGCCTGGCCGTGGCCGCGTCAATGAAGTCGCCCGTGAGCAGCATCTCCATGGCGCGCTTGGCAGGCACGTTGCGCACCAGCGGCACGCTGGGGGTGGAGCAGAACAACCCATAGTGGATGCCGCTGGTGGCAAAGCTGGCGCCATCTGCGGCCACGGCCAGATCGCACTGCGCCACCAGCTGGCAGCCCGCTGCCGTGGCCATGCCGTGCACACGCGCAATCACGGGCACGGGCAGCTTGTGCAGCGAGAGCATGACGCGCGAGCATTGCGCGAAAAGCTGCTGGTACCAGTCCAGCTCGGGGTGCTGCGCCATGTCCTTGAGGTTGTGGCCCGCGCAGAAGGCCTTGCCTGCAGCGGCAAGAACCACCACGCGCAGCCCCTCGTCCTGCGCCAGTGCATCCAGCACCTGCTGCAGGTCTGCGAGCATCTCGGCGCCCAGAGCGTTGAAGCGCGCCGGGTCGTTGAGCGTGAGGGTGACCACGCCGCGCGCGTCGCGCACAACCTGCACCCGTTCGGTGGAAAGTGTGTTGCTGGCAAGCGTCATCGGGATCATCAAATATCGGCAAGAACGCGCACATGGGCCTCGACGCTGCGGGCCAGCGGCCCCATGACGTAGCCGCCTTCCAGGCAAGACACGATGCGCCCCTGGCAATGCTTGCGCGCCACGTCCTTGATGCGCTGGGTGATCCAGGTGTAGTCCTGCTCGGTCAGGCCGAGTTGGCCCATGTCGTCTTCACGGTGGGCATCAAAGCCCGCGCTGATGAAGATGAGCTCGGGCTTGAAAGCCTCCAGCCGGGGCACCCAGACCATCTCGACGATGTCGCGGATGTCCATGCCGCGGGTGTAGGCGGCCACGGGCACATTCACCATGTTGGACGCCGGATTCTGGTCGCCGCTGTAGGGGTAGAACGGGTGCTGGAAGATCCCCACCATGAGGGCGCGTTCGTCGCCTGCCAGGATGTCCTCGGTGCCGTTGCCATGGTGCACGTCGAAGTCCACCACCGCCACACGGCTGAGGTTGTGCCGCTGCAACGCGTACTTGGCTGCCACGGCCACGTTGTTGAAGAAGCAAAAGCCCATGGCCTTGTCACGCGTGGCATGGTGCCCTGGCGGGCGCACGGCGCAAAAGGCGTTTTCCAGTTCACCCGCCAGCACGGCATCGGTGGCTGCCATGGCGGCCCCGGCGGCGCGCAGCGCGGCGTTCCAGGTGTGCAGGTTCATGGAAGTGTCCGGATCCACCTGCGAATACGGCGGGCCACCGGCTTCCACTTCCTCGCGCAGCCAGTCCGTCAGTCCGCGCATGGCCGCAATGTGCAGCCGGTTGTGCGCCAGTTCGATGTCGGCAAGCGCCGCCTGGGGTGCCTCGCAGCGCTCCAGCACATCGCTCACGCCGGTCACCAGCAGGCGGTCTTCGATGGCATCGAGCCGTCCTGGACATTCGGGATGGCCGGGGCCCATTTCGTGCAGCCAGCAGTCCCGGTGAGAAAAATAACCCGTCTTGCCCATTGCCTTGACTCTCCGCCTGAAAATCTGGGGTAACGTCACACCATGCAAACGCATCTCAAAATCCAATCGATACTGGATCAGCTTAACACGGTGATCGTGGGCAAAACTGACAGCGTGCGGGACTGTGTGGTCTGCCTGCTGGCCGGTGGCCATCTGCTGATCGAGGACGTGCCCGGCGTGGGCAAGACCACGCTGGCGCATGCGCTGGCCCACACGTTCGGCCTGCGCTTTGCGCGCGTGCAGTTCACCGCCGACCTGATGCCCAGCGACCTGGTGGGCGTGTCGGTGTACGAGCGCGGCAAGGAAACCTTCGTCTTCCACCCCGGCCCGGTGTTTGCGCAGGTGCTGCTGGCCGACGAGATCAACCGCGCCAGCCCCAAGACGCAAAGCGCCCTGCTCGAAGCCATGGAGGAAAAGCAGGTGTCGGTGGAGGGCGAAACGCGCGCCCTGCCCGAACCCTTCTTCGTCATCGCCACGCAAAACCCGCACGACCAATTGGGCACCTACGCCCTGCCAGAGTCGCAGTTGGACCGCTTCCTCATGCGCATCTCGCTGGGCTACCCCGACCGCGCCGCCGAGCGCCTGTTGCTGGGGGGCGAAGACCGGCGCGAGATGGCCCTCACCCTGCAGGCCTTGCTGACGGCGGATGAACTGGCATCGCTGCAGCGCAGTGTCATGGCGGTGCACGCCAGTGCCGCGCTGCTGGACTATGTGCAGGATCTCATCCACGCCACCCGCTCGGGACGCTGGTTTTTGCAGGGCCTGTCCCCGCGCGCCGGCATTGCGCTGGTGCGCGCGGCCAAGGCGCAGGCCTTGATCAGCGGGCGCGACTACGTTGCGCCCGACGACGTGCAGGCCATCATCGCGCAGACCGTGGCCCACCGCCTGGTGCCCGTGGGCGATGCCGGGCGCGGCGCCATGGAACAAGTGCGTGCCATGGTGGCCACCGTTGGGATCACCTGAAAGCATGCGCCGACTCCTGCGCGCGCTCAACCCGGTCGCGGCGCTGCGGCGGCGGGTGTCGCGCTGGATGCAGTCGCGCCTGCCCCTGAGCGACACCTTGCTGCTGACGCAGCGCAACGTGTACATCCTGCCCACCGGCGCGGGCTGGATGCTGGCGCTCACGCTGCTGGTGCTGCTGCTGGCGTCCATCAATTTCCAGCTCAACCTGGGCTACCTGCTCACCTTCTTGCTGGCGGGCAGCGCCGTGGCGGGCATGCACATCTGCCACGGCACCCTGCGCGGTTTGACGCTGCACCTGCAAACACCCGAGCCCCAGTTTCTGGGCCAGGGCGCAGCGCTCACCATGCAACTGGTCAACGAACGCCGCAGCCCACGCCACGCTGTCGCCCTGGCCGTGCACGGCAGCGGCCACTGGGCCTGGGCGGATGTGCCCGCGCAGGGCAGCGCACAGGTACAGATTGCCTTCGCGCCCGCGCAGCGCGGCCTGCACGGCGTGCCCCTGCTGACGGCCGAAACGCGCTACCCGCTGGGCACCTTCCGCGTCTGGGCGCTGTGGCGCCCGGCGGCGCAGGTGCTGGTCTACCCCAGGCCCGAGCCCGGCGCCCCGCCCCTGCCGCCAGGCGAGCCCCGCAGCGGCGGCACCGGCAGCGCCCCCAGCCACGGGCGCACCGAATTCGATGGTGTGCGCGCCTACCGCCGGGGTGACCCGATGAAGCTCGTGGTCTGGAAGAAGGCCGCCCAGGCCTTTGCCAGCGGCAGCGGCACGCTGATTGCGCGCGACGCCCAGCAACCCCACCGGCACGAGTTGTGGCTGGACCATGCCCACACGGGCCTGGGCGACCTGGAAGCGCGCCTCTCGCGCCTCACGGCCTGGGTTCTGCAGGCCGACCGCCTGGGCCTGGACTACGGCCTGCGCCTGCCCGGCAAGGAGATTGCCCTGGGCAACGGCGCAGCCCAGCGCCGCCGCTGCCTGGAGGCACTGGCCCTATGCTGAGAATCAAAGCAAAAATGGCATCCAGCGCAATACCATCAAGCGCTAGAAGCTATTGTTTTTATAGCATCATGGGTGGTGTATGAACCTGCGCCAAACCCTGGCCGCCCTGCCGCGCGACGCCCGCGACACCTTGTTCATGCTGTGCGTGATCGCCTGGGTGATTGCGCCGCTGGTGCGCGAGCTTCCGGTCTGGACCTCGGTAGCGGTGGCCCTGTTGCTGCTGCTGCGCGGCACGCTGGCCTGGCGCGCCAAGCCCCTGCCAGGGCGCTGGACCATGCACCTGCTGATGCTGTGCGCCGTGGCAGGCACGCTGCTGACGCACCGCACCATCGTCGGGCGCGATCCAGGGCTCACGCTCGTCATCCTGCTGTTGGCACTCAAGACATTGGAGGCACGCGCCCAGCGCGACGCGATGGTGATCTTCTTCCTCGCGTTCTTCACCATGCTCAGCAACTTCTTCTACTCGCAGTCGCTCGTGACGGCTGCGGCCATGCTGCTGGGTCTGCTGGGGCTGCTGACCGCGCTGGTCAACGCACACCAGCCCGTGGGGCGCCCGCCGCTGATGCAGTCGCTGCGCACCGCAGCCACCATGGCGGCCTTGGGCACGCCGGTGATGGTGGCCTTGTTCATGTTCTTCCCGCGCATGGCACCGCTGTGGGGCGTGCCCAACGACACCATGGCCGGCCGCTCGGGCCTGTCGGGCCAGATGCGGGTGGGCAGTGTCGCCGAGTTGGCGCTGGACGACCGCATCGCCTTTCGCCTGCGCTTTGACGACCCCGGCTACCGGCCGCCGCAATCGGTGCTCTACTTCCGTGGCCCAGTGCTCAGCAGCTTTGACGGCATCGAATGGCTGGCAGAACCGATGCGCGACGACGACGCCGATGACCTGCGCCGCCGCTACACCCTGCCCGCGCAGCTGGAGATGCGTGGCCCCGCGCTGCGCTATGAAATCACGCTGGAGCCCAGCTTCAGGCCCTGGCTGATGCTGCTGGAGGCCACAGCCGTGGCGCCCGAACTGGGCAGCCGCCGGGCCTTGATGATGCAAGACTTGCAGTGGATGGTGCGCGTGCCCATCAACGAGCTGCTGCGCTACCGTGCGCAAAGCCACCCCGACTTCCGCCACGGCCCCCGCACTGCCGTGCCTGCGCTGCGCACCTTCACCGCGCTGCCCCCTGCGCGAAACCCGCGCACCCTGGCCCTGGCCGCGCAGTGGCGCGCCGACCCCCAACTGGCCCAAGGTGGCACCATGGCCCTGGTGAACGCCGCCCTGCAGCGCCTGCGCACCGGCGGCTACACCTACACGCTGGAGCCGGGGCTGTACGGCGAGCACACGGCCGACGAGTTCTGGTTCGACCGCAAGCAGGGCTTTTGCGAACACATCGCCTCTGCCTTCGTCGTGCTGATGCGTGCCATGGATGTCCCTGCGCGCATCGTCACCGGCTACCAGGGCGGCGAACTCAACCCCGTCGATGGCTACTGGACCGTACGCCAGAGCGATGCCCACGCCTGGGCCGAGGTCTGGGTGGAAGGCCAGGGCTGGGTGCGCGTAGACCCTACAGGCGCGGTCTCGCCGGGACGCGTGGGCCAGTTCCAGCGCCTGCAGGCGCCGCAGGGCGTGCTGGGCAACGCCATGGGCACCGTCCTCAGCCCCGATGCGGCGCAGCGCCTGCGCGCGCTGTGGGAGGCAGCCAACAACCGCTGGAACCAATGGGTGCTCAACTACACCCAGGAACGCCAGCTCGACCTGCTGCGCAAACTGGGGTTTGACAGCCCCGACTGGCAAGACCTGACCGCCGTGATTGCCGGCCTGATCGTAGCCAGCGCCCTGGGCGGCGGCGCCTGGACGCTGTGGGAACGCCTGCAGCACGACCCCTGGCTGCGCCTGCTGACCCTGGCCCGCGCCCGCCTGGCCCGCGCGGGGCTTACCCTGCCCGAGCACACCCCACCACGCACCCTGGCCGCGCAGGCCCTGGCGCACTTCGGCCCCCAGGCGCAGGCCGTGGCCGACTGGTTGCTGCGCCTGGAACGCATGCGCTACGCCCCCTCACCTGCCGACCCGCGCGCGGCCCTGCGCCGCTTGCGACGTGAGATGCGCCAGATCCGCTGGCCTGCACGCCAAGCCCCCACACCATGATCCGCAACGCCTTATTTGCTACTATTTTTATAGCTGTCAGCGCTTTATCCACGGGCGCAGAGGCCAAAAAGTCTTCAAAACAATCCACAGCCACCCAAGGCAGCACCGCCTATGCCAGCCGCCCTGACGCCATGGCATTTGCCGACGACCTGGCCGCCCGCCGCGACCTGGACCCCGCCTGGGTGCGCCATGCCATCGGCCAGGCCCGCCTGCTGCCCGTGGCACAACGCCTGGTGCTGCCACCCGCCAAAGGTACGGCCAAGAACTGGCAGGCCTACCGCGAACGCTTTGTGGAGCCAGTACGCATCCGCGCCGCCCTGCGCTTTTGGCAGAACCACGCCGCCACCCTGGCCCGCGCAGAGCAAGAATTTGGCGTGCCCCAGGAGATCATCATTGGCATCCTGGGCGTAGAGACCATCTACGGCCAGCACATGGGCAACTTTCGCGTGATCGACGCGCTGGCCACCCTGGCCTTCGACTTCCCCCAGGCCCACCCACGCGCGGCCGAACGCAAGGCCTTTTTCCTGCGCGAGCTGGAACAGTTCCTCAGCCTGATGCAGCGCACCGGCCAGGACCCGAGCGCGCCACGCGGCAGCTTTGCCGGCGCCATGGGTCTGCCGCAGTTCATGCCATCGAGCTGGGTGCGCTACGCCATCGACTTCGATGGCGACGGCCACGTGGACCTGCACGCCAGCGCTGCAGACGCCATCGGCTCCGTGGCCAGCTACTTCATCGCGCACGGCTGGAAGCCCGGCATGCCCACCCACTACACCGTGCGCCTGGACGGCCCAGCCGAACACACCGAAGAACTCCTGCTGCCCGACATCCTGCCCACCTTCAGCGCCACGCGCATGCAGGCCCTGGGGGCCCAACTCGACAACGCAGGCCAGCAACACACCGGCCCCCTGGCCCTGGTGGAACTGCAAAACGGCAACGCAGCGCCCAGCTACGTGGCCGGCACAGAGAACTTCTACGCCATCACCCGCTACAACTGGTCCAGCTACTACGCCATGGCCGTCATCGAACTGGGCCAGGCGGTGAAGGCCGAGCGCGAAGCTGCGCGGTAGTCAGTTCAACACCCACACCGCCTGCACATAGGCCTGCCGTTGCACCGGCAGTTGCCGCACCACCGCCGTGCCCGGCCCGGCACTGGTGCGCAGGCCGCCTTCCAGGCGCAGGCGGTCGCCCTTCCAGGCCAGGCTGGCGGTGAGCAGGTGGCCGCCGTCTGCGGGGTGGTAGAGCAGGTCGAGCGCGCTTTCCCAGGGGCCTGTGGTCCAGGCCAGGCGGGCAAACAGGTTTTGGCGGTGCAGCGAGGGGCTGGCACTGAAGGCCTGCGTCTGCCACGCCAGGTTGGACGCCACCGCAACGGCGGGCGCACCCACAGCGCCCAGGTGCTGCAAAGCGGCGTTGCGATTCGCCCAACGCTTCCATTGCCCGCGCGACGGCGCCGTGCCGTCATGCCACGCCTCCAGCAGCACGCTCACCTGTTCTACATTGGTCCAGGTGCCGCCCAGCAACAACTGCTGCGCCGCCCCCGCAGTCAGCGCACGCCACGGGCTGGCGTTCGCCAACGCTCCGGCCGAGGCCGATGCATCCTGCCAGGTGTCAAAGCGCGCCATGTGGCGCAGCGATGCGTGCAGTTCCAGCGCGTCGCTGGCCACCCAAGACCAGGCCGCGCCCACGCTGCCCTGCGTGCGGCGGCCCCAGCGGGCAAAGGCATAGGCGTCGGCGCTGCCCAGGCGCTGGTACCAGCGGGCGGCCAGGGCACCCTCGCCCGCGCCGGTGGCATCGCGCCCGGTGGTGGGGTTCACGGCCACCAGGCTCCAGGCCGATTCGGCGCTGAACTGTTCAGCCATCAGCACAGGGCGCCCCTGTAGGGGCTGGCTGACCAGCGTGCGGCGCTGCTCCTGCTGCACCAGGTCGTTGGGGCGAAAGCCGTAGCCCACGTCCCAGCCCACCACCTTGCGGCCGGCCGTCCACTCCCAGGCGCCTGCCTGCCCGGCGGCATAGGCCTCCAGCACCGACACCTGCGTGCTGCCAGGGCCACCCGCAGGCCACCGGGCCTGAGCCAGCACATCGCCGTGCCACTGCAGGCCCGCCCACTGCGTGCGGCCCTGCAATTGCAACTGGGCCGCGCCCTCGCTGGGTTGATCGGCGGCAATGCCGTCGTACCGCGCATGGGCCTGGGCCAGCGGCCCCGTGCTCGCCGTCTGGCGCGCCAATCCATGGCTGCGCAGGCTGGCGCTGAATTCACCAGCGATTGCCGGGCGCAGCGTGGTGACTTCCAGCACGGCCGCCAGTGCAAGCGCTGGGATGCAAAGCATGCGTGCCATGGGTGTCACTCCAACACCGGAGAGCGTGCAAGGAACATGGGGTTGAGCCACTCCACCGGCACCGTGCGTTCCTTGCGCGCCAGGTAGCGGATGCGTGTCTGCTTCTGCTTGCCCAGTTGGTCGATCAGCACCATGGCGCTGACACTGGACAGTGCCTTGTCCACCTCGAACAGCGCTTGCTTGGCCAGCTTGTCGGACTGCACGTAGAGCTGGGCACGCACGGGCTCGTGGCGCTGCTGGCCCAGCCAGAGCCCGATGCGCTGGTAGGTCACGCCCTTGCGCGTGGCCTGCAACTGCAGGTGATAGCAGCTTGCGGGCGGGGAGGCCTGGGTGCTTGGGGCAGCAGCCGTGGACGCCGTGCTATCCACGCAGGGCTCCACACCAACCAGGGTGGCGCTGTAATCGCCGCTCCAGCGCATGGTGGCAATGTCGCCGGTGGAGGCATCCCCCAGCAACTTCTGCATGGGGGTGATGCGCAGGGGCCGCTGGCTGCTGGGCATGAGCAGCCAGAAGTCGTCGCCCAGCATCAGCACCTTCTGGCCCTGTTCGGCGGCGCTTTGCATCAGCACCAGCGTGCGCCGGTCAGCCTGGGCAAACACGGTGTAGCGGCGCTCCTTGTCCAGCGTGCCGTCGCTGGCATAGGCCTGCACCAGGGTGTCCACCTGCAGGTTGTCGGCCCCGGTGCGGTAACGGTCGGCGTCGCGCAGCAGGGCTTCGGCGTCCTGGGCCAGGGCAGGCCCGGCCAAGACTGCGACCAAGAGGCCCAGCAGGCGCGCCGGGTTCTGTCTGAAAACGAGAGACATGAGAGATTCCTTTCAGTGATCCATGGATCCATTGCGCTGCGCACCACCCGCGCCGCATGAAACTGGCGCGCCCCAGGCCAGCGGCCACCATGCAAGGGCCGCCCCGCCGCGCTGGGAGCGTCCGCCCTCCCCAATCGCGCAGCGATTGGAGAGCGGGGGGAAGGCGCCGAAGGCGACTCAGGGGAGTGCTTCACTTCACGTATGCGCCAACGCATCGACCACCGGCATGTGCACGGTCTTGCGTGCCACCAGCAGCGAAGCCAGCAGGGTCAGCACCACCATGGCCCCCATGGTCAGCAGGTACAGCGTGGGGTGGATGCTGATGTTCAGCGGGTAGCCCACGCTGCGCCCCGGCGGCGGGGGCATGTCCACCGGAAACACATACAGCAGCACCGACACCGCCAGCGCCAGCAGCGCCCCGGCCAACGCGCCCGCACCGCCCAGCAGCATGCCCTCCAGCCCCAGGCTGCGCAGCAGCTGTGCGGGCAGCGTGCCCAGAGCGCGCAGGGTGCCGATCTCGCGGGTGCGCTCGATCACGGCCATGGCCATGGCATTGGTGACGACAAACACGACGATCACGCCGATGATGACGCCCAGCGCCCCAAAAATGCGGTTGTACAGATCGCGCACCGAGCGGTAGAAAAACGCCTGCTGCTCCCAGGTCTGCACCTGCAAGGGCGCAAACTGCTGCGCCAGGCGCTCGCGGGCGGCGGCGGTGGATTCCATGCGGTCCAGAAACACGCCCAGGCTGGACACCCGCTGTGTGGCCAGCAGTTGCTGCGCCACCGGCACGCTGGTGTACACAGCGCGTTTGTCCACATCGGGCACGCCGGTGCTGAAGGTGCCTGCCACCACAACGTCCATGGCGTTCATCGCGCCCTCGGTGGTGCTGGCCAGCAGCGTGAGGCTGCTGCCCGGCGTGGCCTTGAGGCTGCGTGCCAGGTCTGCGCCCAGCAACACCTGCGGCTGCGCAGCATCGCCTATCAGCAAGGTGCCGCTTTGCACAGTGAGGAACGGCCCCTTCACCGCAAATTCGGCGTCGGGCTCCACGCCCTGGGCCATCATCACGGCGGTCTTGTCGCCGTTGCTGATGAGGCCGCTGAACACCACGCGCGGCAGCACGGCGCGCACGGCCGGGTCGGCCAGCAGCGCGCTGCGCAGTGCAGCCACACCGTCCAGGCCGTGCTGCAGAGGAACGTCTTCATCGGCGCTGAAGTGCGCTGGCGTACCCAGCACCAGGTGGCCCGTATCGCGCGCCGCGGCCTGGGCCAGGCTCTCGTAGGTGAACAGCGCAAAGCCACCCGCCAGCAGGATGGCCGCGGTGCCCAGCATGGCGATGGACGCCGTTACCAGCGAGCGGCGCCGGTTGCGCAGGCAGTTGTGCCAGGCAAATTTCAGCCACATCCACAAGCCGTTCATTGGATCCTCCCGTCCAGCAAGGCCAGCACCCGGTCGCAGCGGCGCGTCAGGCGCTGGTCGTGCGTGGCAATCACAAAGGCCGCGCCCTCGGCCTGGCCACGCTCGCGCATCAGGCCCAGCACCTGGTCGGCGGTGTGCGAGTCGAGGCTTGCGGTGGGCTCGTCGGCAATCACCAGGCGCGGCCGCTTGATGAGCGCACGCGCAATCGCCACGCGCTGGCGCTGCCCGCCGCTGAGGGCATCGGGACGGTGCCGGGCGTGGTCCTGCAGGCCCACGGCGGCAAGTTGCCGGGCCACGCGCTCGCGCCGCTCGGGCATGGGCACGCCCGCCAGGAACAGCGGGTAGTCCACGTTTTCGGCCACGGTCATCACCGGCACCAGGTTGAAGCTCTGGAACACAAAGCCCAGCGCATCGCGCCGCAGCAGGGTGCGAGCTACCTCGTCCAGGCCCTGCACCGGCGTGCCCGACAGCGTGATGTCGCCCTCGTCCGGGGTGTCGATCAGGCCGCAGAGGTTGAGGATGGTGCTTTTGCCGCTGCCAGAGGGCCCGGTCAGCGCGAGCAGCTCGCCGCGCTGCACCTCCAGGTCCACCCCTTGCAGCGCGGGGATCACATGCGCGCCCAGGCGGTAGGTCTTGCGCACACCGCGCAGGCGCACCACCGGCGCAGTGGCATCTGCCGGGGCGTGGGTCATTTGGCGCCCTCCAGCCCGGCCTTGCGCGCGGCCTTGTCCACCGCCTCGCGGAACGGCGCCGGTGCCGACGCCAGCAAGGGGCTGCTGCGCACCTCGGCCAGCAGCCTCAGACCGCGGTCATGCCGGTTCATCATGCGGGGCAAGGCCAGAAAGGTGTTGGCGGCCACCAGCTTCACGTCCAGCACGGCGGGCACCTGGTTCTGGCCCACGGCCTCGTGCGCCGGGCCCAGCAGGGCCAGGGCCTTGTCGAGCTGCGCCAGGCCGTCTTCGGCATAGGCCATCTTGCGCCAGGGCAGCATGGTGGTCTGCGCACGCATGGCCGTGGCTGCGCCGCTGTAGGCCTGCAGCACGGGGTTGGCGGGCTCGGCCTTGAGCAGTGCGGCAAAGGAATCCACGGCCTGCGCAATCGCCGACTCCTCGCCCTGCGAAGCGCGCATGAACACCTGGAACGCAGGTTCGAACTGGGCATCGGGCACCGCATGGGCGGGCAGCGGCGCGGCCACCATCAGGGCCGCACAGGCCACGGACATCAGCAAGGGGTAGGGCATGTCGCCATCTCCTGGGCAGGGTTGAACATGCCGTCAGTGTCTAGACGCAATACTGTTCAGATACGAAGCACCGGTGTTGGGTGGTGCTTTCGATGAAGGTTTTCCCCACGATGGCGTACGTTGAAGTTACTCATTTTGCGCTTGACGCCACGAGGGTTGCTGTGGCCGCGACTGCTGACG
>JAKLLE010000073.1 GCA_023150295.1 Giesbergeria sp.
TGCAGGCCCACGCTGGCCCATTCGACGTGGCCGCCGGCCTCGATGGGGTGCAGCACCCAGCGCTTGCTGTCGCCATCGCGGCGGAATAAGTCCAGGCTCAGGCGCTCGGGATCGATCAGGGCGTATTCACGCAGTGTGGGCAGCTTGCGATAGGCGGCAAACTTGGCGCCACGGTCGTAGGCGCTGGTGGCGGGGGACAGTACTTCCACCACGAGCACCGGGGCGTTTTTGCTATGGCTTTGCCCACGGTCGCTGTCGGCACAGGTGACGAAGACGTCGGGGTAGAAAAAAGCGTTGTCTTCTTCCACGCGTAGCTTCATGTCAGAGATGAACACGCTGCAGGGGCTGCCACGCAGATGGTTGCGCAGGGCCATATACACATTGCCTGCCACGGTTACATGGGCGTCAGTGGCGCCCGCCATCGCAAACACTTCCCCGTCGTGGTACTCGTGCTTGGTGCTTTGTTCGGCCTCCCAGGCAAGGTAGGCCTGGGCATCAAAAAACGGCTGTGGTGCGGGTAGGGACATGGCTCGCTCCGGGGTAGGCGGTCATGGTAGCAGTCTGCGCCTGGCAAGGAGCATCGCGCATCAGTCCGCCACATAGCTCCCCGACTTGCCCCCGTGCTTTTCCAGCACGCGCACGTCGTGGATGGACATGCCGCGATCGGCCGCCTTGCACATGTCGTAGATGGTGAGCAGGGCCACCTGCACGGCGGTGAGGGCCTCCATCTCCACGCCCGTGGGGCCCACCGTTTCCACCGTGGCGGTGCAGGCGATGCCGGTGGCGCCGGGGTGCTGGGCGCTGGCGGGAGCAAAATCCAGCGCCACGCGGGTCAGTGCCAGGGGGTGGCACAGGGGGATGAGGTCGCTGGTCTTCTTGGCAGCCTGGATGCCTGCGATGCGGGCGATGCCCAGCACATCGCCTTTTTTGGCGTTGCCGGCTTCGATGAGCGCCAGCGTGGCGGGCAACATTTCGATGCGGCCGCTGGCCACGGCGACGCGGTGGGTCGCAGCCTTGGCGGCCACGTCCACCATGTGGGCCTGGCCCTGGGCGTCAAAATGGGTGAGAGGGTTCATAGGTAAAGCTGGGACGCAGACGGAAACTTTGGCAACACAGGGCATCATACGGGCATGCGCAGCTCCTTGTCCCTCTGCTCCTGGCACCATCGCCTGGTGCCCATGTTCTCAAAAAAATCAAGGGAAAATTGGCCTCCAGCGCTTTGTTTAAGAGCGCTAGCAGCTATTGTTTTTATAGCAAATTTCCTGTGGGTGCCTGGGCAGGCAAGTGCCCAGAACCGCCTGCCCACCCTGGGTGACGGTGCCGAGTTGACCACCAGTGCAGAGCGGCGTCTGGGCGACGGCATCGCCCGTCAGCTCTACCGCGACCCTGACTACCTGGACGACCCGGTGCTGGTGGAATACGTGCACACCCAATGGCAGGCCCTGCTGGCGGCAGCGCGTGCGCAGGGCGAGCTGTCGCCCGAACTGGACGAGCGCTTTGCCTGGGAGGTGTTGCTGGGCAGGGACCGCAGCGTCAACGCCTTTGCGCTGCCAGGGGGCTACCTGGGCGTGCACCTGGGCTTGATTGGCGTGACCGCCAGCCGTGACGAGCTGGCTTCGGTGCTGGCGCACGAGCTGAGCCATGTCACGCAGCGCCACATTGCCCGGTTGATGGCCCAGCAAGGCAAGCAGACGCCGCTGCTGTTGGGCAGCATGATTCTGGCCGTGTTGGCCGCCAGCAAGAACCCCGGGGCGGCGCAGGCCCTGGCCGTGGGCGGGCAGGCGCTGGCGGTGCAGAACCAGCTCAATTTCTCGCGCGACATGGAGCGCGAGGCCGACCGTGTGGGCTTTGGCCTGATGGACGGCGCGGGCTTTGCCCCCCAGGGCTTTGTCGCCATGTTCGACAAGCTTCAGCAGGCCAACCGACTCAACGACAACGGCTCCTGGCCCTATCTGCGCAGCCACCCGCTGACCACGCAGCGCCAGGCCGACATGCAGGCGCGCCTGCCTGCCGGGAGCGCACAGGCGCAGCCCACGCTGGAGCACGCCTTGCTCGCGGCCCGTGCCCGCGTGCTCTCGCGCCCCGGCACCGATGTGCTGCGCCAATGGATGGCCGAGCCCCAGGGCAGCGGTTTTGCCGAGCTGCCTGCGCAGCGCCGGGCTGCGGCGCTGTACGCCGCCGCACTGGCTGCCAGCAGCTTGAACGACACCCAGCAAGCGCTGGGTTTGCTGCCGCGCCTGCAGCAAGTGGTGCGTGGCGACGCCGTTGCGCGGCGCCAGGTCGAGCTGTTGGCAGCCGAGCTGGACATGGCCCGTGGTGACGCCCGCGCTGTTTTGCGCCGCCTGCCGCAAAACGGGCGCACCCGGCCCGAGATGCTGCTGCGTGGGCAGGCGCTGCTCCAGGCCGCCGACAAGGCGCCCCCGCCCGATGCCTTGCGCGCGGCACAGATCGAGGACTTGCAGACCTGGCTGGCGCTGCACCCGCGCGATGCGGGCGCCTGGCTGCAACTGGCGCAGCTGTGGCAGGCCCAAGGGCAAGCGCTGCGCGGCGTGCGCTCCGAAGCCGAGGCCCACGCCGCGCGCTACGACTACGCCGCGGCGGTGGACCGCTTCAAGGCCGGGCAAGACCTGGCGCGCCGCAGCACCACGGCGGCCGACCATGTGGAGGCCTCCATCATCGACACGCGGCTGCGTGCTGTGGAGTCACTTCTTCGAGAACAGGCCGCCGAGCGCTGACTCGATGACCAGCCCGAGCACCGAATAGATCAGCGAGCCCAGCAGCGCCGCGCCAAAGCCGGTGACGTGAAAGCCGTCGAGCACGCCAGCCGCTGCCCAGAACATCAGCGCGTTGATGACGAACAGGAACAGCCCGAGCGTGACGATGGTGACCGGCAGCGTCAGCAGCACCAGCAAAGGCCGCAACACCACATTGAACAGCCCGATGACAAAGGCTGCGAGCAGGGCCGAGGGGAAGCTCTGCACCTGCACGCCACCGTAGATGTAGGCCACAAACAACAGCGCGCAGGCGCTGAGCAGCCATTTGGCAAAGAGTTTCATCGGGCCAGCATAGCTCAATTGCGCGTCAGGACGCAGTGGCTGTGCCCTGCTGGCGCGCCAGCATCCACTTGCCCAGCGCCAGCACCAGCAGGGCGCCAGCCACGCCCGCGCCGTACTTCAGGGCTTCGCCCACGGGGGCGATCTTGGGCATCCAGGCCAGCGTGTCGGGGCTGACCAGTGCGGGGTCGGACAAGACCATGGTGCCTGCGATCCAGCCCAGCAACATGCCCCCCAGGGTGATGATCATGGGGAAGCGGTCCATCAGCTTGATGACGAGCTGGCTTCCCCACACGATGATGGGAATGCTCACCAGCAGGCCAAAGACGACCAGCGGCATCTGGTGGTGGTTCGAAGCGCCCTGGGCCGCGCCAGCGATGGCGATCACGTTGTCGATGCTCATCACCAAGTCGGCCACGATGATGGTCTTGACGGCGGCCAGCAGCTTGTCGCTGGCCTGGATGTTGCCGTGCTCGTCGTCCGGGTCGGGCGCCAGCAGCTTGACGCCAATCCACACCAGCAAGGCCGCGCCTGCCAGTTTGAGGAACGGAATGGCCAGCAGCGTGAGCGCAAAGAAAATCAGCACCACGCGCAAGGCGATGGCACCGGCCGTGCCCCACAGGATGCCTTTGGTCCGCTGGTGCGCAGGCAGCTTGCGGCAGGCCAGGGCGATGACGACGGCGTTGTCGCCGCCCAGAAGAATGTCGATCATGATGATCTGACCGACCGCGACCCAGAACTCTGGGGTCAGGAACTGTTCCATGGAATCTCTCGGGAAAAGGCAGAAAGGGGACGAAAACCCGCCAGGCATGGCTGGGGGCGAAGGTCTTGCCCGGCACCGTCTGGACGACAGTGCCCCGACAGGCCGGGTGCGGTGCACCGTGTTGACGACCTGCCGATCCCCGCGCTGCCAGGCGATGCGGGATCGGAGCTACTCCCCTTCGGGCGCCATTATCCGGGAATTGCCCCAGTGGCGTACCAAGTAGCAGGCGCCGCCTATTTCCAGCGCACCGGCTCCAGGTGCACGCTGCCCAGGGTGCTGCTCAGCGTGAGCGCGCCTTCCTGCACCGTGGCCTGCAGCTGCATGCTGCGCTCGGCAAGCTGCGCCAGGGCTTGCGACGCCTCGGCGGGAATGCTCCAGACCTGCAAGCGATCCAGGCGTGAGAGCTTGGTCTCGATGCCTTTCCACCACACCTCGGCGGCGTGGTGAAAGCAATAAACGATCACCTCGTCGGCCTTGCTGCAGGCCTTGGTCAGGGGCTTGTCCTCGGGCTGGCCCACTTCGATCCAGACGCGCTTGCGGCCCGTGAAGTCGGTGAGCGAGGCGTCGGGGTCGTCCGGGTCCGACAGGCCCGCGCCAAAGGCCAAGGTGCCATCGCCGTTGCACAGGTCGTTGAGCTGGTGCGCGGCCAGGGCCAGCGCCGCCAGCCGCACCATCATGCGCTCGTCGGTCTCGCTGGGGTGGCGCGCCAGCGTGAGCGCGTGGTCGGCGTAGTAGCCGTGGTCGATGTCGGCGATTGCAAGGTTCGCCTTGAAGATGGTGGATTTGAGGGCCATGCAATGCTGGGTGATGAACCGATGTCAGGAGGAAGGGTTGGACGTGGCAAAGAGGTCGGGCTGGGCCATCGAACGCCAACTGCGCACTTGAACGCCACTGCGCTCGAAAGACGAATCGCCACCATAGACCAGCCACGGAGGCAAGGCCTCGTCCTGGGCGAAGCGTGCTGATTTTTGACCTGCACGGATGTAGTCGCTGGTGGGGGTCTGACCGGATTTGATCTCGATGGTTTGCAGCTTGCCGTGCGCTTCGAACAGCAAATCGGCCTCCACCCCATTGTTGTCGCGCCAGAAATACAGGTCGGCTGCCTGCCCTGCGTTGCAGCGCGCCTTCAGGTGCTCGGTAACGACCCAGTTTTCAAACAGCGCACCGCGCAGCGGGTGCAAGGGCAACATGTCGGCGCTGCGTATGCCCAGCAGCCAGCAGGCCAGGCCGGTGTCCAGAAAATACAGCTTGGGTGTCTTGACCAGCCGCTTGCCAAAATTGCGATGGTAAGGGGGTAGCAAGAACACCACGTCGCTGGATTCGAGCACCGAGAGCCAGGCGCGCGCAGTGGTGTGGGTGATGCCCGCTTCATCGGCCAGCGCATGGAGATTGAGCAGTTGCCCGCACCTTCCGGCGCACAGCCGCACGAAGCGCTGGAAGACAGACAGGTTTTGTACGCGCAGCACCTGGCGCACGTCGCGTTCCAGGTAGGTGGCGACATAGCTGGCAAACCAGTCACCGGGGGATACTGCCTGGGTGTGCAAGGCGGGGTAACTGCCCCGCCACAGCAAGGTGTCCAGTGCCAGCGAGCCATCGGCCACACCGGCCAGTTCGGCGGCGGACAGGGGCAGCAGGCGGGTCATGCCCACGCGGCCAGCCAGCGACTGGGTGACGCCCGCCAGCAATCCAAACTGCTGCGATCCTGTCAGGATGAAGCGGCCTGGCGCACGATCAGCATCCACCATGCCTTGCAGATGAGAGAACAGCGCGGGCCAGCGCTGGGCCTCGTCGAACACGGCCCCGGTGCGGAAGCGGGCCAGAAATCCACGCGGATCTTCTTCGGCAAACCCGCGCTCTATCGGGTCTTCCAGGCTGACATAGGGCTTGTCGGCAAACAAGGCGCGCGCCAGCGTGGTTTTGCCCGACTGGCGCGGCCCGGTCACGGCAAGTACCGGAAAGGTGCGCGCCAAACGCCGCAGGGTGGAGGAAAGCTGCCGCTCAAGCATGAGAAATTATACAATCAGAAGAAATAATCTTCAATTTGTATAAATTATCGGTGGGGCGGACAAGCTCCTTGGCACGGCTACAGGACAGTGTGTCAGACGCGCCGCGCCAGCTCTGCCGCCTTGCCCACGTAGCTGGCGGGCGTCATGGCGAGCAGGCGGTCCTTGTCGGCCTGGGGAATGTCCAGGCCCTGGATCAGGCCGTGCAGCGCCTGGGCTGTCACGCTCTTGCCGCGCGTCACTTCCTTGAGCTTTTCGTAGGCGCCGGGCACGCCGTAGCGGCGCATCACGGTCTGGATCGGCTCGGCCAGCACTTCCCAGGCGGCGTCCAGGTCGGCGGCCAGGGCTTCCTCGTTGAGTTCGAGCTTGTTCAGTCCGGTCATCAGCGAGGAGTAGGCCAGCACGCTGTAGCCCATGGCCACGCCGATGTTGCGCAGCACGGTGCTGTCGGTCAGGTCGCGCTGCCAGCGGCTGACGGGGAGCTTCTCCGACAGGTGGCGCAAAAGCGCGTTGGCCAGGCCCAGGTTGCCCTCGGCGTTTTCAAAGTCGATGGGGTTGACCTTGTGCGGCATGGTTGAGGAGCCGATCTCGCCCGCCTTGAGCTTTTGCTTGAAGTAGCCCAGGCTCACATAGCCCCAGATGTCGCGCGACAGGTCCACCAGGATGGTGTTGGCGCGCGCCGTGGCGTCGAACAGCTGCGCCATGTAGTCGTGCGGCTCGATCTGGATGCTGTAGGGCTGGAAGGTCAGGCCCAGGCCCATGGGCTCGGGTGTCTCCACCACCTTGCGGCTGAAGGCCTCCCAGTCGAAGTCGGGCCAGGCCGAGAGGTGGGCGTTGTAGTTGCCCACGGCGCCGTTCATCTTGCCCAGGATCTTGACGTCGGCAATGGCGGCGCAGGCCGCAGTCAGGCGCACCACCACATTGGCCAGCTCCTTGCCCACGGTGGTGGGGCTGGCGGTCTGGCCGTGGGTGCGGCTGAGCATGGGCACTTCGGCGTACTGGTGCGTCATTTCGCGCAGCTTGAGCACGATGCGATCGAGCGCGGGCAGCAGCACCAGGTCTCGCCCGGCGCGCAGCTGCAGCGCGTGGCTGGTGTTGTTGATGTCTTCGCTGGTGCAGGCAAAGTGCACGAACTCGGCTGCTTTTTCCAGCTCGGGGCGGGCCTCGAACTTCGACTTGATCCAGTATTCCACCGCCTTGACGTCGTGGTTGGTGGTCTTTTCGATCTCCTTGATGGCGGCCGAATCCTGCTCGGAAAAATTCTTGACCAGACTCAGCAAGTAAGCACGCGCTCCGGTGGAGAGCGGCTTGAATTCAGCAAAGCCTGCGTCCGACAAGGCAATGAACCAGGCGATTTCGACCTGTACGCGGCGGTGCATGTAGCCGTGCTCGCTCATGATGGGGCGCAGCGGGGCGAGCTTGGCGGCGTAGCGGCCGTCCAGTGGGGAAAGGGCGGTGATGGTGGTCTGGCTCATGGCGTGACATTGTAGGCGGCGCACGTCACCGGGCTCGTGCGGCGTCAGGCGGGCGTGGGCCGCTGCCGATAGAATCAGCGGCCCGGCGTCGCTTGACGCCCCGACGCACCCCCCGGAAGCAGAACCATGAAACTGATCGGATCCACCACCAGCCCCTATGTGCGCAAAGTGCGCATCGTGATGGCGGAAAAGAAGCTCGACTACCAGTTCCTGCAGGAGAACGTCTGGGCTGCCGACACCACGATCGCTGCTTCCAACCCGCTGGGCAAGGTGCCCTGCCTGATCATGGAAGGCGGCGAAGCGGTGTTCGACTCGCGCGTGATCGTCGAGTACCTCGACACCCTCTCCCCCGTGGGCAAGCTGATTCCATCCACCGGCCGCGAGCGCGCCGAGGTCAAAACCTGGGAAGCGCTGGCCGACGGCCTGCTCGACGCCGCCATCCTGGTGCGCCTGGAAAACACCTTCGACGGTCGCAAGGCCAGCGAGCGCAGCCAGGCCTGGATCGACCGGCAGATGGACAAGGTGCACGCCAGCCTCAAGGCCATGGCGCAGGGCCTGGGGGACAAGCCCTTTTGCAGCGGTATCCACCTGAGCCTGTCCGACATTGCCGTGGGCTGCGCGCTGGGCTGGCTGGAGTTCCGCTTCCCAGACATCGGCTGGCGCACCGAGTACCCCAACCTGGCCAAGCTGATGGACAAGCTCGCGCAGCGCGCCAGCTTTGTCGATACCAAGCCCGCCTGATTCGCCGGATTCAGAACCGGTACAGGTAACCCAGGCGCAGCGCCGACTCGGTGCTGCGGTTCACCAGCGGGCTGAGGCGCACCGCGCTGCCCAGCCGGGTGGCGCTCAGGTCCAGATAGACGCTGTGCGGCGGCGCCCAGCTGTAGGTGGTGCGCAGCCCCAACTCGGTATGCGTGGCGGAGCCTGCCGCGTAGGCGGGCCTGCCGGGCAGGGCCTCGCTGGCGCGCACACCGTAGTAGTAATCCATGGTCTTGCGGTCGTTCCACTGCACGGCCAGGCGCGGTGTCATGCCCACCGAACCCATGCGCCAGGTCCGTTCGGCGGACAGGCGCAAGCGCTGGCCCTTGCTGTGGCCCGAGGCGTCGGCCAGCCATTCGGCACCCAGGTCGGCTAGGCTGCCGCGCCACAGCACATGGGCGCCCAGCCACACACTCGACTTGCGCTCGGCCATACCGTTGAGTACGGGCGCATCGTCGGGCTCATAGCCGTCCTCAAAGGCGTAGCGTGCGCGCAAGGCCATCACCAGCGGGCCTTGCGCTGGGAGCTTGAGGTCCAGCACCGGCCCGGCCACCCGGACCCAGCGGTTTTCGTAGCTCAGCAAGGGAATCACCGTGGTGCTGGAGCCCATGCCGGCGTAGGCCTTTTGCTTGAGGTTGACGCCCAGCCCCACGCCCCAGGCGGGTTCGGTGGCGGGTTGGGCCAGGACGGCACCTGCGCCCAGCAGCGCGGCGGTGCACAGAAAGAGACGGGTTGGCAGCAAGAACATGGCTTCACACTCCTTGATAAGAAACGAATGGGGGGTGGGTCATTGGCTGGCGCGCTTTTTCAGCCAGCGCATCAGCACGCCCAGGCCCGGCAGCTTTTCGTACAGCTCCTCGGCTGCGTCCCAGTAGTCGCGGTGCAGGCTGATGCGCTGCGCGTCGTCCAGCACCAGGTGGGAGGCGCCGCGGATGGTCTGCTCCACCCCCTGGGCATAGGACCGAAAGGCAAAGCGGAACTCCCAGGTCAGAAAGCACTGCGCCCCCTGCTCCACGCGGCCCGTGATGACGAAGCGCGGGTGCTCCAGCGCTGCAAACATGTGGCGGAAGATACCCTCGATGGCCGCCAGGCCCTGCACCTCGTTGAACGGGTCCTTGAAGCGGGCATTGCTGGCGTAAAACTGGCCCAGTTGCGCCAGATCGGCGGGCTTCAGGTGCTCGAAAAATGCCACCACACGGGAGACGGCTTCGGAGGTGGGGGTGGGAGAGGTCATCAAAGCCCTGTAAAGCGGCGCACCACCGCAAAGTACGCCCGGTAGGGCAGCAGGCGCAGGCCCAGCAGCACGTTGGTGAAGCGGCGCGGAAAGTGGATGTGAAAGCGCCCGTGCTCCCAGCCGCGCACCACGGCAGCGGCGGCGGCTTCGGGCTCCAGCAGGGCGGGCATGCGAAAGTCGTTGCCTGCGGTCAGCGGTGTTTCGACAAAGCCGGGGTTCACGATGCTCACCCCCAGCCCCAGCGGGCACAGGTCCAGGTACAGCACTTCGGCCAGGTGGATGAGCGCCGCCTTGGTCGGCCCATAGGCCAGGCCCTGCGGAAGTCCGCGAAAACCGGCCACGCTGCCCACCAGGCTGATGTGTGCGGCCTGGCCCTGCGATGCCGCAGCGCGCAGCGCAGGCAGCACAGCGTCCAGCAGGTGCAGGGCGCCGGTGTAGTTCACGGCCAGGTGCTGTTGCATCACGCCCAGGTTCCAGGCGTTGGCGCGCAGCGGCTGGTAGGTGCCCGCGCAGTAGCACACCAGGGTGGGCGTGCCAGCGGCCAGCACCTGGGCCGCGCAGCGCTGCACCTGGGCAGGGTCGGTAGCGTCGCAGGGCAGCGCCTGGCTGCCGGGGTGGGCGGCCACAAAGTCCTGCAGCGCCTGGGCGTTGCGTGCCGACACGATCACCTGCGCCCCGCGCGCGTGCAACAGCGAGGCCGTGGCACGGCCAATGCCGCTGGAGGCCCCCACGATCCATACGCGGCGGCCCTGCCAGTGGCGCAGGGGCGGGTTCAGGGACAGGTTCATGGGCTGCGCCGGGTGAACGACAGGGTGACTTCGCCCAGCGTGACGCCGAACTTGCGCATGGTGGCGCGGTTGAGCATCACGCGCTCGTCGATCAGGTACATCCAGTCGTCGAACTGCACCTCCACCACGCGCCCGTCCACTGGCAGCGCCAGGGTGTATTGCCAGCGGAAGGCGTTGCCCACGGTGCGCCCCTCGGCCGTGCCCACCACGTCGTCGGCGCGGCCGGTGTAGCGCCCGTCGGTGTGGCGCGTGAGCCGCCAGACGCGGCGCTGCGTGCTGCCGTCGGAATAGGTGAAGGCCTCGTCCAGCACGCCCTGGTCGCCGTCCCAGCGGCAGTCCATTGCCACCGTGAAGCGGCGCACGATCTGGCCGCTGCGGTCCTGGAAGATGCCGTGTGCATCCACCACGCCGTTGAAGTAGCGCGCCAGGTCCAGCACCGGGCGCTCCTGGGCATAGCCTTCCAGTGACTGGCTGGCGCAGGCAGCCAGCCACAGGGGGGCGCTGGCCGTGGCGGCAATAAAAAGGCGGCGTTGCATCAAACACTCCTTGAGGCCACCAGGGCCGTGGGCGCGGCGCGCGGCCGCAGGATCAGCAAGTACAGGCAGGCGGCGGCCAGCAGCTTGAGCGCGCAGGGCAGCACGGCGTAGGCCAGGGTCAGCGGCAGCAACGCGTCTTCGCTGCGCGCGCCGGGGGCGTAGCCCCACAGGCCCAGCAGTGGCAGCGCCAGCCCGGCGGCCAGCGCCAGGTTGAGCTTGGCCGCCAGGTTCCACCAGCCAAAGTAGGCGCCGCCCTGGCGCGCATCGCCACCGTCCTGCGCAATCACCCCGGCCAGCAGGGCGCCGGGCAGGGCCAGGTCGGTGCCCAGGGCCAGGCCCGAGAGCACGCACACCAGCGCAAAAGGCCAGGCATCGCCCGCGCCCAGCGTGGCCGCGCCGATGAACACCGCCACCGACAGCAGCATGCCCGCCAGCCAGGTGCGCGCAAGCCCCCAGCGCGGCACGGCGCGCAGCCACAGCGGCATGGACAGCGCCGCGCTCAGAAAATACGCACCCAGAAACGCGCCCTGCACGTTGGCAGGCAGTTGCAGCCGGTCTTCAATGAAGAACAGCACCAGCGTGGCCGGTATGGCGCTGGCAATGCCGCTGGGCACAAACACCGCCATCAGGCGCCGAAACGCCGCCTGGCGCCAGGGCTGCCAGAGGGCAGACCAGGGCATGGCCGCGCCAGCACCTGGGGCCAGCACCGGGCGTGGCGCACGCGCCCAGGCCAGCCACCCGAGCGCCAGCAGCACGGCAAACACCGCCACCAGTGCCGTAACCCCGGCCAGTGAAGACAACAGCGAGGCCAGCACCACGCCCGCCAGCGCGGCCGCCTCGCGCCAGGCGACGATGCGGCTGCGCTGGGCCTCGTTGCCGCCCAGCAGCGCCCCCCCAGGCCTGGTGGGCAATGCTGACCAGACTGAAGGCCAGGCTGGTGACGACCAGCGCCGCCAGCGCCCAAGTGGCCAGCGCCTGCTCGCCGCGCACGGGCGGCAGGAACAGCGCAGCCAGGCCCAGCGCGAGCACCGCGCATGCCAGCGCTGCCGCCAGCAGCACGGCGCGGTGGGAGTGGGCCAGCAGGTGGTCGCTCCAGCGGCCCAGCAGCGGGTCGGTGAAGGCGTCGAACAGCCGCGCCGCCAGCAGCACGGCGCCCAGCGTGGCCAGCGGCATGCCGTACTGGCTGGCGTAGTGGTGCGGCAGCAGCACGTACAGCGGCAGCGCCACAAACGCCAGCGGCATGCCCAGCAGGCCGTAGTGCAGGCCCTGGGCGTTGGTGAGCGTGGCGGTGGCGGTCATGGTGGAAGGGCGTTCAGCGCGGCAGGGCCAGCAGCGCCTGGCGCAGCGCGGGCTCCGAGGTTTGCGGCGCGAGCCAGATGCCCATGAAGCGCGCGCCAAAGGCGGCGTCGGCCACGCTGCCATGGGGTTTGCCGTTGTGCAAAAACTGCACGCCCGCGCCGGGCTGGTACAGGCCCACCACGCGGTCGCCCGCCTGCACCTGGGGTAGTGCGGCGCGCAACTGCTGCTCCCAGCGCTGGGCCAGCGGCGCGTCCAGCGGGCCCTGGCGGCGCATCTCGTCCAGCGAGCGGCGGGCGATGGCGGCGGCGTCAAAGCCGCGCCGGTAGGTCAGCTCCAGCGCCAGCGGGTGGGCGGCCCAGTCCTGCGCGTCAAAACCGGGCGGCACCCAAAGGCGGGCGTGGTAGATCTCCAGGCCCCAAAAGCGCAGCACCCCTTCGCCAGCGGGCACGGCACCGGCCAGCGGTGCGCTGGCCTGCACCGGCGCACTGTGTCCGCTGGCATGGGCAGGTTCTATGCCAAAAATGGCTGTAGCGCTTATGCATAAAGCGGTAATAGCTATGAATTTCATAGCATCATCTCAAGGCTTGACCAGCGTGTACTGCACCACATCGATGTCGCCCATGGCAAAGGCGGCTTCGCAGTACGCGAGGTAGAACTCCCAGATGTGGGCAAAGCGCTCGTCGTAGCCCTGCTGCAGCACCTGGGCGCGCTCGGCCACAAAGCGCTCGCGCCAGCGGCGCAGGGTCTCGGCGTAGTCGGCGCCAAAGGCAAACGCGTCTTCCACCTGCAGGCCTGCGGCCTGGGCCGCACGGCGGAACTCGGCCGGGCAGGGCAGGCAGCCGCCGGGGAAGATGTACTGCTGGATGAAATCGGTCGAGCGGATGTAGCGCGGGAACAGCGCGTCGTCGATCACGATGCTCTGGATGCATGCCCGGCCACCGGAGCGCAGCAGGCGCGCCACGGTCTCGAAGTAGGTTGGCCAGTAGTCCTGGCCCACGGCCTCGACCATTTCGATGGAGCAGATGGCATCAAAGGGCGCGTCGTCGATGTCGCGGTAGTCCTGCAGGCGCAGGTCGCCCAGCAGGCCCTGGTGTTGCAGGCGTTCGCGCGCAAAGGCGAGTTGTTCGGTGGACAGGGTCACGCCGGTCACCTGTGCGCCGAATTCGTCCGCAGCCTTTTCGGCCAGTGCGCCCCAGCCACAGCCAATCTCCAGCAGGCGCTGGCCCGGTTGCAGGCGCACCTGTTGCAGGGCGCGGCGCACCTTGGCGTGCTGGGCCTGGGTCAGGTCGCCCCCCAGGTCGCCCTGGAACCAGGCGGACGAGTAGTTCATGCTCGGGTCCAGCCAGCGCTGGTAGAAGGCGTTGCCCAGGTCATAGTGCGCCTGGATGTTGCTGCGGCTGCCGCTGCGCGTGTTGCGGTGGAGCAGGTGGCGCAGCCGGTACAGCAGCCGCCCGGCCCAGTGGCCATAGACCATGTCCTGCACGGCGTGGCGGTTGGCGATCAGCAGCTTGAGCAGGTCGGTGAGCTGCGGCGTGGTCCAGTCGCCGGCAAAGTAGCTCTCGGCAAAGCCGATGTCGCCTGAGCGCAGCGCCGCCGCAAACACGTTCCAGTTGTGCAGCGTGAGCGCGGCGCCGGGGCCGCCGCCGGGGCCGAAGTGCTGCAGGCTGCCGTCGGGCAGGCGCAGCGTGAGGCTGCCGTGCTGCAGGCGTTGCAGCAGGCGCAGGGCGGTGCGGGCGCTGGCCGGAATGCCCGGTGGCAGGCACAGGGGTGCGGTGGTGGAGGCAGAAGGGCTGTGCATGGCGGTTCTCCTGGGGCTGCGCGTTCAGCGCGTCACGGATTCGGTGGGGGCAGGCGGCTTGGTGTGGAAGCCCACACGCAACAGCCACAGGCGCAGCGCCTGCCAGTGGATGCGTGCGATCACCGCCAACGTCATAACCGGGTAGCGCCACAGCGCGCGGCGCAGGGTCCGGGGCGTCACGGGTTCGAGACGGCCGCTCACGCTGGTGTGCAGCAGCAGGCCGTGCTCGTCGCTCAAATCTATGTGCACCTGGCTGCGCGGCGGGCCGTCGCTGGTGCTGCGGGTCTGAAAGCGAAAGGCGTAGTTGCCGCGCACTTCGCAAAAGGGCGACACATGAAAGACCTTGCGCGCCGTCAGCGTGGCGCCGGGGTGGGGGTCTTCCAGCAGGTAGCAGTGGCGCTCCCCAAAGGTGTTGTTGACCTCGACCACGATGGCGCGCAGCGAGCCATCGGCGCGGTGGCAGTACCAAAAGCTCACGGGCTTGAAGGTGTAGCCCCACACGCGCGGGTAGCAGTGCAGCCAGATCTCGCCGTCGGCATCGTCAATGCCTTCGCGGTGCAGCAGTTCCAGCAGCCAGGCCAGCGCGCCGCCATGCTGTGGGCTGCGCCCGTCACCATGGTCGCGGTCGTAAAAGCTGATGGGTGCGGGCCGGTTGCATGCCAGCGCAGTCTGCTGCGCCAGGCTGCGCATGGGCAGCAGCAGAAAGAAGGTGCGGTAGGTGAAGGCGTGCGTGCGTGGCCGCAGGCGGCGGTGGTGCACATGGCCAAAGCCCAGGTGCGGCAGCGTGGGCAGCAGGCGGTTCATGCCGCCTCCGCCAGGGGCCGGTCGGCCTCGGCCAGCAGGGCGCGGGCGGCTTCCTGGCCGGCCTTGAGCCCGTCTTCGTGGAAGCCGTAGCCCATCCACGCACCGCAATACCAGGTGTGCTGGCGGCCTTGCAACTGCGGCAGCAGGGCCTGGGCACGGATGGCAGCGCCGTCGAACACCGGGTGGGCGTAGGTGTAGCGGCCCAGCACCTGTGCTGGGTCCACGGGCCGCACCGGGTTGAGCGACACGATCACCGGCTGCGTGAATGGCAGGGGCTGCAGGCGGTTGATGAGGTAGTGCAGGCACACGCGTGCCGACTCCTGGCCGGGGTCGGCGGCGCGCTCGTAGTTCCAGGCGGCCCAGGCGCTGCGCGCGCGCGGCAGCACCTGCGTGTCGGTGTGCAGCACGGCTTCGTTGTCCTGGTAGCGGATGGCACCCAGCAAGGCGCGCTCCTGCGGGCTGGGCTGGGCGAGCAGGGCCAGGGCCTGGTCGGGGTGGGTGGCCAGCACCACGCGGTCAAAGTGTTCGGCGCGGCCGTCGGTGTGCACGCGCACGCCGCTGGCGTCGCGCTCGATGCGGCGCACCGGGCAGTTCAGGCGTTGGTCGGCAATGCCTTGCACGATCTTGTCCACATAGTGGCGCGAGCCCCCGGCCACGGTCCACCACTGCGGGCGGTCGGTGATCTGGATGAGCCCGTGGTTGTGGCAGAACCGCACCATGGTGGCCACCGGAAAGCGCAGCATCTGGTCCGTGGGGCAGCTCCAGATGCAGCCCAGCATGGGCAGCAGGTACCAGTCGCGGAAGGCATCGCCGAAGCGGTGGGCCTGCAGAAAGTCGCCCAGGGGCTGCATCAGCGCGCCGTCCAGGGGGCGCTCGGCCAGGCGTGTGCACAGGCGGTTGAAGCGCAGCAGATCCGAGAGCATGCCCCAGAAACGCGGGCGTGCCAGGTTGGCGCGCTGGGCAAACACGCTCGCCAGGCTGGTGCCGCTCCACTCCAGCGGCCCGCCAGCGTGCACGCCGGGCACCTGCACCGAGAACGACATGTCTGAGCGCGCCTGTTCCACGCCCAGGTCGGCAAACAGCTTCAGGAGCTGGGGGTAGGTGCGTTCGTTGAAGACCAGGAAACCCGTGTCCACCCCGTGGGTGACCGGGCCATGGGCGCCGGGCAGCGTGACATCGACCGTGTGGGCATGGCCCCCGAAGTACGAACCCGCCTCGAACAGGGTGACCTGCGCCCGGCCGCGCAACTGGTGCGCGGCGCCCAGACCGGCAACGCCGGAACCGATGATGGCGACTCTCATGGCCGACCCCCGGTGCCGGGGGTCGGCAGGAAGAAAAAGGTTGCGAAGCGTCCCGAAACGAAGAAGAGAGGGAGGGAGGAGAAGCGCTCCAGGGTTTCAGTCACTGCCCTCAGGCAGGAAAGGCTTCGCAACACCAAAACCTGTGCTGCATAGAGTGGGGCCGGGCTGCCAAAGTTCCAGACCCCGTTGTGCAAATTTTTGCAAAGGGCCACGGCCACAGGCCGGGCAGCGATGGCGGCGTGTGGCCTGCGCAGGGCGTTGCCGCCGGGGAGCTGAAGGAGGGTTTGCATTGGACAAATCCATTTTTGTCTAGGACAGTGATAGAATTTAAGCACAATTTGTCCAACTCTGCTGGCGCTGCGTTTTTTGGTTGGGGGCGCTGCAGGCACAGGCCCTGGCCATGACTTCCTTACCTATGCAATCCGACCCTGCTGGCATGCTCTATTCCATCGCTGCGGTGGAGCGCGATACGGGCTTGTCCAAGGACACCCTGCGCGTTTGGGAGCGGCGCTATGGCTTTCCGTGCCCGGATCGCGACGCGGCGGGTGACCGTTGCTACCCGGCGAACCAGGTCGAGCGCTTGCGAACCATCCGCCGCCTCCTGGACGCCGGGCACCGGCCCGGGCGCATCGTGGGCCTGGCGCCGCAGGAGCTGCAGACGCTGGCCGGTGTGGAGCCCCCGCAGGCCCGTGCGGCGCTGGTTCCGGCTTCCGATGCCTTGGCCGGTCAGGTGTTGGAGTGTCTGCGCGCCGTGGAACAGCACGACATGCACGCCCTGCGCCAGATGCTGGGCCAGGCCGCCTTGCGCATGGGGCTGGTGCGCTTTGTCACCGCGCTGGTGGCGCCCTTGACCACGGCCGTGGGCGAGGCCTGGATGCAAGGCCGCATCCAGGTGTACGAAGAGCACCTGTACACCGAGTGCATGACCGGCGTGCTGCGCAGCGCCATCGCCGCCGTACCGGCCCCGGCGCCAGAAGCGGTGCCCCGTGTGCTGCTGACCACCCTGCCCCAGGAGGCGCACGGCCTGGGCCTGCTCATGGCGCAGGCGCTGCTGGCGCTGGAGGGCTGCCACTGCCTGTCGCTGGGGCCGCAAACGCCGATTGCCGACATCGCGCAGGCCGTGCAGGCCGAGCGCATCGATATCGTTGCGCTCAGTTTCACGTCCGTGATGGGGCCGCAGGCAGTGCACCTGGGCCTGAAGACCTTGCGTGCGCAGCTACCGGCCACGGCACAGATCTGGGCCGGGGGGCGGGGCGCCGCACAAGGCGTGCGCGGCCTGGCGGGCGTGCGCGCCTTGCCCTCACTGGGCGAGTTACACCCCGAGGTGGCGCTCTGGCGCACTCAGCACGCCAGCGTGTGAGTCACACCATTGCGGTAAGACGGGTGACGGGAATTTGTACGCGTACATCCTTGTGCGCCACCGGGCCGGTGACCTTGCACGAGGGCTGGGCCGTGTTGCGCGGGATCAGCTCGCCCGTGGGCATGCCCGAGCGGTTCATCACCACCGCCACGCGCGGCGTGGTGGCCGAGGGCCCGCGCTTGAGCACCACGGCAATCTCCTGCGTGGCCAGGCGCACGAACGCGCCGGGCGGGTAGATGCCCAGGGCCTTGACGATGGCGGCACCTGCGGCGTCCACATGGTGTTCTTCGTCGTAGTAGCTGGCGTGCATGGCCGCGGTCACCGGCATGGGCCAGCGTGCCACGCGGGGTGCCAGGCGCGCGGCAAAGATGTCGGCACGCTGGATCAGGCGGGCGATCTGCTGCGCTTCGGTCTTCTCATTCAGCGGACCAGGCAGGCGGTGGTGGTGGCTGCGCACGGCCTCCAGCCAGACCGGGTCGGCCACACCCAGCTGGCGCAGCAAGGCCTCGGAGCGGCTAGCGTCAATACTGTTCAGATACGAAGCACCGGTGTTGGGTGGTGCTTTCGATGAAGGTTTTCCCCACGATGGCGTACGTTGAAGTTACTCATTTTGCGCTTGACGCCACGAGGGTTGCTGTGGCCGCGACTGCTGACGCATAGG
>JAKLLE010000074.1 GCA_023150295.1 Giesbergeria sp.
CTATGCGTCAGCAGTCGCGGCCACAGCAACCCTCGTGGCGTCAAGCGCAAAATGAGTAACTTCAACGTACGCCATCGTGGGGAAAACCTTCATCGAAAGCACCACCCAACACCGGTGCTTCGTATCTGAACAGTATTGGGCCTAGCTGGGGCGAAACGGTCAGGCGTGTTCGGCCTGGGGTTCGATACGCACCACGGCGCGGGCTCCCACAGCCTGGGCATAGCGCTGCACTGTGCGCATGGAAGGGATGGTCTTTCCACCCTCCAGGCGTGCAATCACGCTTTGCGTGGTGCCCATGCGCTGGGCTACATCGCTTTGCGTCAGCCCGGCGCGGCTGCGGGCTGCAATCAGTTCGCGGGCCATGTCGAACTCAGCGGCTTGGCTTTCGTAGGCGGCCTGGGTTGCAGGGTCTGCCAGTAGTTCGCGCTTGACGTCTTTCAGGGTTTTCATGTTGCGGCCTCCAGGCGTTTGCGGGCGGTTTCCAAGGCGCTGCGGGGCGTGGTTTGGGTCTTTTTCACAAACACATGCAGCACCAGCAGGCGGCGGCCTTGGATGGCGGCATACACGGCGCGGGCGATGCCGTCACGGCCTTGCATTCGCATCTCCCACAGCTTGCCCTCCAGCGGGCGAATGTGTGGCAGCCCCACACGCTGCGGGCCAAAGTCTTGCAGCAATTCGGCGATGTGCACAAACCGGGCCTGCATGTCGTTGGGAAGCGCCTTTAGTTCGGGCTCTGCCAGTGGGTGCAATGTCACTGTCCAAGTGTTCATAGTATAGCTTTTTTGCTATTTGCCAGCCACCACGCGCAGCGCACCGGGCGCGGCCTGGGCATCAAACTGCACCCCGGCCTGTTCCAGTATCCAGGCTTCAATGCGTTCGTGGTGTACGCGCAGCAAGTCCAACGGGCGCACGGTGTAGTGCTTTTCTGCGGTGGCGCTGGGCTTATGTCCCATGATTTGCGCCACCACACCTGCGGGGATTTCCAGCCACTCGGTCAGGCTCTTGAAACTGCGGCGCAGGCCGTGGAACGTCAGCCCCTCGATTGCGGCCACCTTGCAGGCCGTGGCGTGGGCGTGGTGGGGCTTGGCAATGGGTTGTGCGGCCTTGCCCGGCTCGCGTACTGCTCCAGCAAACACCCATTCACCGCGGCGGGGAAGGGCGGCTAGCAGGTGCCACACGTAGGGCGTCAAGGGTATGACGCGCTCGCCCTCTACCTTGTCCCGGATGGTCAATCCGCGCCATTGGGTGTTTATGTCCTCCCAGCGCAGCGCCAGCACTTCGCCCGGGCGTGCGCCGGTCAGCAGCAGCGTTTGCAGGTAGGCCGATATGGCGGGGTTGCCGATGTTGCGCACGGCGGCGAACCATGCGGGAAGCTGCTCACGCAAAAGCGCATCCTGCTTTACACCGGCCTTGCCCAGTGCCTCACGGGCGCGGCGGGTCTTGGCGGGGTTCTGTGCAGGCACCACGGCGGCATATTGCGGATGCTCTGCGCACCATGCCAGGAAGGCGCGCAGCAGGCGCCAGGACAAGCGGGCAGGGGTGGGGCGGGTCTTTGTCTGCTCGGCTGCCCACGCTTCGATAACGGGGCTTGTCAGGTCTCGCAGGCGCATTGCCATCAAGGGATGCAGCGGCCCGGCGATGGTCACGCCACGGCCACGGGTGCCACGCTTTGCAGCTTCGCCACCGGCACGGGCCAGCTTCTCATGGTCTTGGTAGTGGCGCTCGCCCCAATGCTGGCGACGGTCGGCAAGGTACGCGGCCCACGCCTCGGCCACGGTTACGGCATGCACAGCGGTGACGGCCTTTGCTGCGGCCTTGTCTGCCTGCTGCTGGCGCTCGAGCTCTCGGGGGTCTTGCCCACCGTCCAACACCACAGCAAGGCGGCGGGCTTCGGTTCGGGCCTGTTCAATGCTCCACGCCTTTACGTCCCCGATGGTGCGCCGGATGGTCTGCCGGTTCAGCTTGGACTCGTAGACAAACGATTTCGCACCAGCGGCAGTTACACGCACGCGCAGGCCGGGCGCTTCGCTGTCTCGCATGAATGCCTGCTGCTTGCCAGGTGGGCAGGTCAGGCGCTCAATTGCGCCAGCGGTCAGGTTTACCCGTTCTGCCAGGTCAGGGGCTTCGGTCTTTTTCGGTCGTGCCATGCTGATTGCTCCGGCTGTTTTGGCTACACGGCGGTTCCATGTAGCCACCATGTAGCCACCATGTAGCCAAAAACCCCCAATTTTGGGGAATATCAATCAATGTTCTTACTGTGCACATGTCCAGTGCAATATTTGTAATTTGTTGATTTGTATTGATTTTATCATTGGCAATCAACGTAGGCAAATACTGCCTTTCGTGGACTTTTAATCCTTTGGTCGTGTGATCGAGTCACGCACGACCCACCAAGCTTTATAAGGAAACCCTGCTATCAAAACGGTAGCGGGGTTTTTTGTTTTCGGGGTCTGGTAGCTAGCGTGGAAATCCAAATCCAACGCAATCAGTTCCCCGATTCCCCCACACCCAACAACTTTTGCAACCTCTCGCTGCTGGTCGTGTACTCCAGCGGCAGCTTGTGCCCCGCCAGCCATTCCGCCGCACCGAAGGCGGCCAGCGTGGCTTCGTGGAAGCCGCTCAGGATGAGCTTGCGCTTGCCGGGGTAGGTGATGGCGTCGCCCACGGCGTGGATGCCGGGCACGTTGGTGGCGAAGGTGGCGGTGTCCACCACGAGCTGCTTGCGCTCCAGCGCCAGGCCCCAGTCTGCGATGGGGCCCAGGCGTGGCACCAGGCCCAGGCGCACAAGCAGCAGATCCAGCGGCAGGCTTTGTTGCGTGCCTTCGGGTGTGGTGAGTTCCAGGGCGGTCAGGCGGCCTTGTGTTTCGACGATGCCGCTGGCCATGCCGATGGCCACCTCGATGCGGCCTGCGGTGCGCAGGGCCTGCAACTGTTCCAGCAGGGCGGGCGGGGCGTCGAACACGTCACGGCGGTGCTGCAGGGTGGTGTGGGCGGGGCGCTGGGCCTCGGGGGCGGAGGCGCAGGCGATGGCTTGCTGCACGGCAGGTTCGTCGCCGCCGTGCACCACCACGCGCTGGCCCGTAAGGCTTGTATCTTCGTCCAATCGGTAGCGCAGTTGGCTGCCTTCAAAGGCGTCCAGGCCCGGTAGTTTGAGGCTTCGTGGCACGAAGGCGCCCACGCCGCTGGCGATGAACACCGCGCGGGCCTGCAGTTGCGTGCCTTGCGTGGTGCCGACAAGAAAACCGCCGCCGGGTTGCGCCTGCACGCTGTCCACCTGCTGGCCAAGGTGGAACTGGGGAGCGAAGGGCTGGATTTGCGCCAGCAGGCGCTGCACCAGTTCGTGCCCGGTGCAGGCCTGGACGGCGGGGATGTCGTAGATGGGTTTGTCGCCGTACAGCTCGGCGCACTGGCCGCCGGGGTGGGGCAGGGCGTCGATGACGTGGGCGCGCAGGCCGTGCAGGCCCAGCTGAAAGACTTGAAACAGGCCGACTGGCCCCGCGCCGATGACTATGGCGTCGGTGCTGAGCATTCCTGAACTCAGTGAGGCCTGCAGCCAATGCAACGGACGCGGCCCAGGCCAGGGCCGCCGTGCAAGGGCCGCCCCGCAGCACTGAGCAAGCGCTCCCCCTTCCGGCAAAGCACCGCTTTGCGAGAGAAGGGGGAAGGCGCGCAGCGCCACAGAGGTTTGTGCATTACCGCTGCAGGTCCTTGACCTTGCCAGGCTGGCCGTTCCACTCGTCGGCGTCGGGCAGGGCAGCCTTGCGCTTGGTGATGGGCTTCCAGCCGGGGGCGTTGGTCAGATCGGCGTTGATCTTGATGAAGGCCAGCTCGGTGGGGGGCAGGTCTTCCTCGGCAAAGATGGCGTTGGCCGGGCACTCTGGCACGCAGACGGCGCAGTCGATGCACTCGTCCGGGTTGATGACCAGCATGTTCGGGCCTTCGACGAAGCAGTCAACGGGGCACACGTCCACACAATCGGTGTATTTGCACTTGATGCAGTTTTCGGAGACGACGTGGGTCATGGCAGTGTGAATTTGTAATCGGGATAACCCCGGATTTTAAGTCGGTGGCAAGCCGCCCCCCAGGGGCGGCCCTGCCGGTGCAGGGGAAAACTGAGCGCTTGTTGCTTTGGCTCAGTTCACCAGCACGGCGCCTGCGGTGGCGTTGCTGGCCGTATCCACCAGAATCAGCGAGCCGAGCACACGCGTCTGGCTGAACGGTGCAGCGGGCAGGGGTTCCTGCAGCAGCAGCTCCACATGGCCGATGGCGTTGGGGTCCAGCCGCTCGGCGTCTTCCTCGGCCAGGGTGTTGATGTCCAGCCGGTGCACCACGCGGCGCACCTTGGCCTTGACCCAGCGGTGGCCGTGCAGCGCCCAATAGACGCGGCCCGCCAGCAGCGGCTCGTTGTCCATCCAGGCCACGGTGGCCTTGATCTCGCGCTGGCCGGGCCAGGCGGGTACGGCGGCAGGGGCGTCAAAGTCGTCTTCGGCCACGGCGGCCTGGGTGGGCGCTGCCACGATCCAGTCGCCGCGCGAGACGTCCACCTCGCGGTCGAGGATGATGCCCGCGCTCTCGCCCGCGCCCACGGCGGTGGGGCGGCGTGCGTGGTCCAGTACCTGGGCCACGGTGGCCAGTTGCCCGCTGGGGAAGACCTGCACCGCGCTGCCCGGCTGCACGCTGCCTGCGGCCACGCGGCCCCAGAACACGCGGCGGCCCTGGCTGGTGTCGGACGACGACGAGAACTTTTCCACCCACTGCACCGGGAAGGCGATGGCCAGGCCGGTGTCGGCCGGGGTGTTGGGCAGCAGTTCCAGAATTTGCAGCAGGCTGGGGCCTTCGTAGCCGCACCAGCCGCTGTGGCGGTCCACCACGTTCCAGCCCTTGAGGGCCGAGACGGGTACGGTGGCAGCCACCTGGATGCCGGCCTCTTGGGCAAACTTCGCCAGCGCGGCGCTGATGTGGGCAAAGGCGGTTTGGGGGTCTTGCACCGCGTCGAGCTTGTTGACGGCAAACACCAGCGAGTGCACGCGCAGCAGGTGCGCCAGCAGGCTGTGGCGGCGCGTTTGTGGCAGCAGCGCGAGTTGCGGGTTTTGCCAGTCGAGCTTGGTGGCATCCACCAGCACCACGGCAGCGTCGGCCTGCGAGGCGGCGGTGACCATGTTGCGTGTGTATTGCTCGTGGCCCGGCGCGTCGCCGATGATGAACTTGCGCTCCTCGGTGGCGAAGTAGCGGTAGGCCACGTCAATGGTGATGCCCTGTTCGCGCTCGGCAGAGAGGCCGTCGGTCAGCAGGGCCAGGTCGGTCTCGCCCTGGCGCTGCACCCCTGCCAGGTGGTCTTGCAGCACGGCCTTGCTGTCCACCAGCAGGCGGCCGATCAGCGTGCTCTTGCCATCGTCCACGCTGCCGCAGGTGATGAACTTGAGCGCGGAAATATGGTCATTTTGGCCTGCAGCGCCCGTATTTACTGCGCTAGCAGCTATTGAATTGATAGTGTTGCTCATCAGAAATACCCGTCTTTCTTGCGCTTTTCCATCGAGGCGTCGGAGGTCTTGTCGTCCATGCGCGTGGCGCCGCGCTCGCTCACGTCGGCGGCCAGGGTCTCGATCACGATGTCGGCGGCCGTGGCGGCCGGGCTTTCCACCGGGCAGGTGCAGGTGATGTCGCCCACGGTGCGGAAGCGCACCTGGCGCGTCTCCACCACCTCGCCCTCGCGCGGCGGCGTGAGTTCGGTCACGGGCACGAGCAGCCCCTTGCGCTCGACCACCTGGCGCGGGTGCGCGTAGTAGAGCGAGGGCAGGGCGATGTTCTCGCGGTCGATGTACTGCCACACGTCCAGTTCAGTCCAGTTGCTGATGGGGAATACGCGGAAGTGCTCGCCGGGTGCCAGGCGGGTGTTGAACAGCGTCCATAGCTCGGGGCGCTGGGCCTTGGGCTGCCATTGGCCGAAGCTGTCGCGGTGGCTGAAGATGCGTTCCTTGGCGCGGGCCTTTTCCTCGTCGCGGCGGGCGCCGCCGATGAGGGCGTCGAAGCGGAACTCGTCGATGGCTTCGAGCAGCGTGACCGACTGGTGCACGTTGCGGCTCTCGCCGGGGTGGGCCAGGCGCACGGTGCCGCGCGCCATGGAATCCTCGACGCTGCGCACGATGAGCTCGGCGCCCAGCTCCTTGGCGCGCAAATCCCGGAAGTCCGTCACCTCATGGAAGTTGTGGCCCGTGTCGATCATGAGCAGCGGGTAGGGGATGCGGCCCACGCCAAAGGCCTTCTCGGCACACTTGAGCATGACCAGCGAATCCTTGCCGCCCGAGAACAGCAGGGTGGGGCGCTCGAAGGCGGCGGCCACTTCGCGCAGGATGAAGATGGTTTCTTCCTCCAGCGCGTCGAGGTGGCGGTTGCTGAGGTGGCTCAGCGCAGAGGTGTCGATGCGGGCGTTCATGGTCGTGTTCGGTCGGGGTCAGTGGGCAAGGTGCAAACCGCATTCGCGGTTGTCTTCGCCCTTGGTCGGGTCCACGTAATCAAAATTATTGGGCAGGCCGTGTGCCTTGCAGTATTCGTGCAGGTCCTTGGACGCCCAGTGCAGCAGCGGCGCCACCTTGATGAGGCCGTCGGGGTTGATGCTGACGGGCTCCATCTGCGCGCGCACGGCCGTGTCGGTGGCACGCAGCGCGGTGAACCAAACCTGGGGCGCCGTCTCGCGCAGGGCGCGGGCAAAGGGTTCGAGCTTGACCTCTTCGGTGAAGGCGGCATGGCGTGGGTCGTCCAGCGCGGGCGTGGCCCCTTCCACCGCCTCGCGGTGGGCGCGCGAGCGGCGTGGCAGGTAGATGCGCAGGTTCAGGCCCAGCTGCTTTGTCACCTCGTCGGCAAAGCGGTAGGTGGCTTCGGTGTTGTAGCCGTTGTCCATCCACACCACGGGCACATCGGGTTGCACGCGGGTGACCAGGTGCAGTATGACGGCCTCGAACGGGCGGAAGTTGGTGGTGACGATGGAGCGCTGGCCCAGGCCCAGCGCCCAGGCTGTGAGGCCTGCGGCGTCGCGGCCCAGTTCGGCGTTGACGCGGGCAAGTTCGGTGGCGGTCACGGTGCTCATTGGGTTACCTCCGTGCTGCGCACTGCGGTGCGAGCTTGCTTGGGAACGGCCCGGCGCGCGCTCATGCGGCCTCCCGGGCAAACAAGGGGCGCGGCTCCAGCACGTCGCCCTGGTAGAAGGCCTGGTAGCGCGCAAGCTGGCGCTCGGCCGCGTCGGCCTGGATGCCGGGGGCCAGCACGGCGCTGCTGAAGCCGCTGCGCTGCATTTGCAGGAGCTGGTCGATCAGCACGTCGCCCGTGGCGCGCAGGTCGCCCGCAAAGCGGTAGCGACGGCGCAGCAGCACGGCCTGGCTGAAGGCGCGGCCGTCGGTGAACTTGGGGAAGACCAGCTCGATGCGGTCCACCCCTTCGAGGGCGCCGCTGCCCGCCAGTTCGGCCAGGTCGGCATCGTTGGCGATTTGCAGCACTTTTTGGCTCTCGGCGCCCGTATCTATTGCGTCAGCAGCTATTATTTTCATAGTGAATCCATCGTGGAATGCAGGGGTGGCGCTCATTCGGCCAGGGCTGCCTCGGTGGTTTTAGGGTGGCGCGCGCCGTTGGCTGCGGCCTTGAAGGGGTCTTGCCCCACGCGGCGCAGCGTGTCGATGAAGAACTCGCCGCCCTTGCGCAGGCTGCGGTAGGTGCCCAGCAAGGCCTCGATCACGTCGGGCACTTCGGCTGCCGAGAACGCGGGGCCCACCACCTTGCCGCCAATGGCCGGGCCCGATAGTTGCGAGCCGTCCGAGCCGCCCAGGGTGATCTGGTACCACTCCATGCCGTCCTTGTCCACGCCCAAGATGCCAATGTGGCCGCTGTGGTGGTGGCCGCAGCTGTTGATGCAGCCGCTCATGTGCAGGTCGATGGGGCCCAGGTCGAACAGTTCGTCCAGGTCCTGGTAGCGCTCGGTGATGGCTGCCGCAATGGGCAGCGAGCGGGCGTTGGCCAGCGAGCAGAAGTCGCCGCCGGGGCAGGCAATCATGTCGGTCAGCAGGCCGATGTTGGGCTGGGCCAGGCCCAGCGCGCGTGCGGCTTCGTACAGCGCGGGCAGGTCGCTTTCAAACACCCAGGGCAGCATCAGGTTCTGGTCGTGGGTGATGCGTGCCTCGCCAGCGCTGAACTGCTCGGCCAACTGGGCCAGGGCGTCCAGCGTGTCGGCGCTGGCGTCGCCCGGGGCAAAGCCCACGCGCTTGAAGGACAGCGTCACTGCCTTCATGCCCGCGAGCTTGTGGCCGCGCACGTTTTGCTGCAGCCAGCGCTGGTAGAGCTGGCCGGAGGTGTTCACGCTGTGCGTGCGGCCGGCGGGCTGCAGCGGCGGTACCACAAAGCTGGCCTGCACGCGGGCCAGTTCCGCCGCGGTGATGGTGTGCGGTGCGCCGTCCTGTTCCACAATGGCGCGGTACTCTTTTTCCACCGCGTCGATGAAGGACTGGCCCTCGGCCTTGACCAGGATCTTGATGCGCGCCTTCCACTTGTTGTCGCGGCGGCCGTAGCCGTTGTAGACGCGGATCACGGCCTCCACGTAGTTGAGGATCTGGTCCCAGGGCAGGAATTCGCGCACCACGCTGCCAATGACGGGCGTGCGGCCCATGCCGCCGCCCACCTTGACGGTGAAGCCTGCGCTGCCGTCCTCGGCGCGGCGCGCCTGCAGGCCGATGTCGTACCAGCCTGTGGCGGCGCGGTCTTCCGCAGCGCCGTTGAAGGCGATCTTGAACTTGCGCGGCAGGAAGGCGAATTCCGGGTGCAGCGTGCTCCATTGGCGCATGATTTCGGCAAAGGGCCGGGTGTCCAGGATCTCGTCCTCGGCAATGCCTTCATAGGCCTCGCAGGTTATGTTGCGGATGGTGTTGCCGCTGGTCTGGATGCCGTGCATGTGCACGCTGGCCAGCAGGTTCATCACATCGGCCGCCTTGGTGATCGGAATCCAGTTGAACTGCACATTGGTGCGCGTGGTGAAGTGCCCGTAGCCGTAGGTCAGGGGTGCGGCGGCCAGTGTCAGGCCGGGCTGGGCCGCCTGCAACTGGTCTTGCGTGGCCTGCGCGTGTGCCAGCAGTTCGGGCGTGGGGCGGTCGTAGTCGCGCGCGATGTGCGCCAGCATGCGCAACTGCGTGCTGCTGATTTCGCCATAGGGCACGGCAATGCGCGCCATGGGCGCATAGCGCTGGATGTACCAGCCATTTTGCAGGCGCAGCGGCAGCAGTTGTTCGTCGCTCAGCTCGCCGCGTTGCCAGCGCTCGAGCTGGTCGCGGAACTGTTGGGCACGCAGGCGGATGAACTGCTTGTCGAATTCGGTGTATTGGTACATGAGGCAACTCAGATGAAAACCAGTTTGGCGCCCGCCCAGGCGAGCAGCACGGAAAGGGCCGAGCGGATGAGCCGCTCCGGCGTGCGCGATACCAGGCGCGAACCCAGCCAGATGCCGGGCAGCGAGCCTGCCAGCAACTGCGCCAGCAGCGGCCAGTCCACAGAACCCAGTGACGCATGGCCCATGCCGGCCACCAGCGTCAGCGGTACGGCGTAGGCAATGTCGGCGGCAACAATGCGTGGCAGCGGCAGGTGCGGAAACACCAGCAGCAGTACGGTCACGCCAATGGCGCCTGCGCCCACCGAAGTAAAGGTGACCATGGCGCCAATCACTGCGCCCAGCAGCACCGGCAGGCTCCAGTGGCGCGGCTCGGTGGCGTTGGCGGCGTTGGCGCGGCGGGCCGCCAGTTCGGCCGCCTGGCGCTGGGCCGAGAAAGCCAGCACCTTGTACAGCGTGGCGGCTGCCGTCAGCAGCAGCGCCAGGCCCAGGGCGGTGGTCATGATGTGCGCCACCCGGTCGCTGGCCGGGCCCAGGTGGTGCAACAGCCACAGCGATCCCAGCGCCGCCGGAATGCTGCCCGCGCACAGCAGGCCCACCACGCGCCAGGGCACCAGGCGCTGGCGCGCCATGCTCACCGTGCCGCCCAGCTTGGTGAATGCGGCAAACAGCAGGTCGGTGCCAATGGCCAGGTGCGGCTTGACGCCAAAGAAGAAGATCAGCACGGGCGTCATCAGCGAGCCGCCGCCCACGCCGGTCAGCCCCACGATCAGGCCCACGGCAAAACCAGCAACGATGAAAGCAATATCAGGCATGGCCGCGACTGTAGGGGCGCTTTATATATAAACAAACTAATTTTTTGTGCTTCTTATATGCGAATAAGCTTATTCAGTGGTGCGTGTGGCAAGGCGCTCGGCGCGCAGGGCGCGGGCCAGTTTGGCGTCCAGCGGCAGCGGCTCCTGGTGCAGCCACGCGGCCAGCAGTTCGCCGCACAGCACGGCGCGAGTGAGCCCGCGCGCGCCCATGGCCGTGCTCACACACAGGCCGGGCAGGTGGGCCGCCACGGGCCCCACGCAGGGCAGGCGGTCGGGCGCAGTGCAGCGCACGCTGGCCCAGGCGTGCAGGGCGCCGGGGGCTGCGGCTTCAAACGCCGGGCGCAGCAGCGGCACGGCGCCGGGCGCCAGGCCAGGCAGGCGGCCTTGGTTGGTGGCGTGGGCGGCGGCCTGTTCATCGGTGCGCAGCGGCAGGCGCTCTTCGTCGCGGTCGAAGGTGGCGCCCAGGTGCCAGGCCGTCCCCTGGCCGTGCGGCACATGCGCGATCAACGCGCCATTGCCGTTGATGGGAAAGGGGGGCAGCCCGGCCATGGCCGCCGTCTGCGGCCCCCAGCTCAGTTGCCCGCGCACGGGCTGCAGGGGCAGTTGCGGGGCCTGTGCCATGTCCAGCAGTGCGTTGGTGGCCGGGCCTGCGGCCAGTACCAGCAGCGGTGCCTGGGCCAGCAGCTTGCCGTGGCCATCCAGCACCTGCCAGTCGCCTGATGCGTTGCGCTGCAGCGCGGCCACGTGGTGGCCCAGCCGCAGGCGGATGCCGGGTTGCGCCAGCAGGCGCTCGACCAGGCGGGCCGGGCGCACCCAGCCTGCGCGTGCATGCCAGCAGGCGGTGCTGTCCTCGGGCAAGCCTGCGGCTTGCAGCATGGCGGCGGGGGCGGCATGGTTCCAGTCGGTGCCGGGGCCGTCCTCCCACCCTGGCGGCAGGCCTGGTTTGCCGGGGGGGCGGCGCTCCAGCACACCGCCGGGGTTCCAGTCCACCCCTTCCTGCAGCAGGGCTTGCGACTGTTGCAGCATGGCGCGCACCCCGGCGCGCGAAACGCGGGTGAACACGTTGTCGTCGCTGGAGAGGTGGGGCCCGAACAGGCCCACCGGCAGGCCCGAGGCCCCGGCGGCCGGGGTGGGTGCGGCGTCTATCACGTCCACCTGCCAGCCGCGCCGTGCCAGGCTGGCGGCGCAGGCGGCACCGGCCAACCCAGCGCCAATGACGATGCACTCTGGGCTGTGGGGGGCGGGCGTGGGGGCGTCCCACGGGGGCTCGTACCAGGCCTGCAGGCCTGGGCCGGGCGATGCGTCGACGCGAAAGCCGCGCTGTGCCAGGGCCTGGCGCACCGTGTCTTCGGTGGTCCAGGTGGCCAGCTTTGCGCCCCGGCGGCAGCAGCGCGTCAGGGCCTGCAGGGTGTGCGGGCTCCACAGGTTGGGGTCGTGCTTGGGGGCCACGCCATCCAGGAACACTGCGTCGGCCTGCCAGCCTTGTTCGCGCAGTTGGGCACAGGTGTCGCCAATGGCCAGGGTCAGCAGCACACGCCCGCCTTCAAACACCAGCCGGTGCACGCCCGGCAGCAGGCCCCAGCACTGGGCCTGCAGTTGGTGGGCCAGGGGTGCCAGTTCCAGCTCGCATTGGGCCAGGTGCTGCAGGTCCGCTGCCGCCAGCGGCTGGGCTTGCACTGCCATGAAGTGAAGTATGCGGGGGCGCTGCGGGTCGGCCCGCCAGGCGGCCCAGGTGGCCAGAAAGTTCACCCCAAAGCCAAAACAGGGCTCCAGAATGCGCCACTGCGGCACCCCCGTCCAGGCCTGCGGCAGGCCGCAGCCCTGCAGGAACACCGCGCGCGCGCGGGCCGGCGCACTGTGGGCGCCGTGATAGCGCGCGGCCAGGCGCGTGCTGAAGGGGGTGCTGTCGTCCAGCCAGTCAATGCCTTTGGCCATGGTGGGGTGCGTCAAGAGCCAATGAAAAAAGGCGCCACGGAGGGCGCCGGTGCAGGTGGCGGCCTTGGCAATCAGGCGCTAGGGGGCACGTAGCCTTGCACGGTGTCGGCACCGCCGCCGAAGAAATGTTGCTCCATCTGGCGCGCCAGGTACTGGCGCGCACGCGCGTCGGCCAGGTTCAGGCGGTTTTCGTTCACCAGCATGGTCTGGTGCGTGATCCAGGCGGCCCAGGCCTCCTTGCTCACGCTTTGCCAGATGCGCTTGCCGAGTTCGCCGGGGTAGGGGGGAAAGTCCAAGCCTTCGGCTTCCTTGCCGAGCTTGATGCATTGAACCATGCGTGCCATGGGAGTACCTCTGGAGTTCTGTGGGAAAGTGGGGCGCCGTGCGCAGGCGCAGCGGGCGCCTTGGCGCGCACGGCAGGGGCCTGACTGTATCAAGAATTCCCCTTGGGCAGGGGGGAAGCCCCTGTCTGCAGCAGCGGCACTGGCTGGGCTACAGTGGCGGCGTATTCAGTGCACCGGAGACTTCCCATCGACACCCTTGCCCAAGAACAGGCCTGGAACAGCGCGCACATGGCCGAGCCCGTCCAGCAGCCCCACTTTCGTGTCTGGACCTATGCGGCGCCCGCCGTTGTGCTGGGCTGCTCGCAGCGCAGCCTGTTGCCCGCCGTGGCGCAGCGCCTGCCCGAAGGGGTGGAGCTGCACGCACGCCCCTCGGGGGGCGGCGCGGTCTTGACCGGGCCGTGGATGGTGAGCGCCTCGGTGGCCCTGCCGCTGACGCACCCCTGGGTGCGCGGGCGTTTGCCTGACAGCTACCGCGACCTGGGCCAATTGCATGTGGAAGTGCTCGCCGCGCTGGGTGTGGAGGGGCGTGCACTGCCGGAGTCGGAAGTGACTGCGGCCAACGAGCGCCTGGGCCCCGTGGTGGGCTGGGCCTGCTATGGCAGCCTGGCCCCGTGGGAGGTGGTGGATGCGGCGGGCCGCAAACTGGTGGGCTTGGCCCAGCGCCGCCAGCGCACAGGGGTGCTGCTGGTGGCCGGCACCCTGGCCACGGTGCCGGACTGGCCTTTGCTGTGCGCGGCCCTGGGCCACCCTGAGGATGTGCAGGGCATGCAGCGGCGGACCGTGTCGTGCGATGTGCTGGCCGATCGCACCTGGGATCCCACCCTGTACGCGCACCACTTGCGCGAGGCGCTGGAGCGCGCGCTGGGCGAATGAAGCGCCGGGCACGGCGCCCGGCGGCACTTCAGGCCACCTGTTGCGTCGGCGCTTGGTTCGCGGCCTGACCGATGTGCAACTGGGCCGAGCTCAGCGCGTTGGCCTTGGCGGCTTCGCCCATGGCCACGCCCTCGGCGCGCACAAAGCGCACATCCGTCACGCCAAAGAAGCCCAGCACGGTCTGCAGGTAGCTCTCCTGGTGTTCCATGGCACGGCCGCCTTCGCTGGTCGAATACACGCCGCCACGGCTCGACACCACGATCACCGTCTTGCCCTTGGCCAGGCCTTCGGGGCCGTTGGCCGTGTACTGGAAGGTGCGGCCGGGCTGGGCGATGCGGTCGATCCAGGCCTTGAGCTGCGTGGGGATGCTGAAGTTGTAGAACGGTGCGCCGATCACCACCACATCGGCCGCGAGGAACTGGCCCACCAGTTGTTCGGACAGGGCGTTTTCGCGCTGCTGCACCTCGCTCAGGCCCTCGGTCTGGCCCGTGCGCGGGGCCATGGCGTCCATGGTGAAGTGGGCTGGGGCATTGGCCACCAGGTCCAGGTAGTCGACCTGGGTGCCTGGGTGGGCTGCAGTCCAGGCGGCCACCACCTTGGCCGTGAGCTGGCGCGAAACGGAGTGGGAGCCGGTGATGGCGGAATCGATGTGAAGCAGTTGCATGGGGGGTCTCCAGAGGGTGGGGCCACGGTGTGTGGCGATGGATAGATTGTGGAGATGCCCACATTTTTTGATAAGTTGGCAAATATGCGATAGATTGTTCTATTGGTAGAACAATCAGGGGCGCGCCATGCAGGATTTGAATGACATGCTGTTCTTTGCCGAGGTGGTGGAGCGCGGTGGTTTTGCGGCAGCGGGCCGGGCCTTGGGTGTCCCCAAGTCGCGCCTGTCGCGCCGCGTGTCCGAGCTGGAGGCGCAACTTGGCGTGCGCCTGCTGCAACGCACCACGCGCAGGCTCTCGCTCACCGGCGTGGGCGAGGCTTACCTGCGCCACTGCCAGGCGGTACGGGAGTCGGCCCAGGCCGCCCTGGATGCCGTGGCCCAGGTGCAGACCGAGCCGCGCGGCAGCCTGCGCGTGACCTGTCCGGTGACGCTGGCCCAGACCGTGCTGGCCGAGCTGATGCCCGCCTTTCTGCAGCGCTACCCCCAGGTGCGTGTGGAGCTGCAGGTGAGCAACCGTGTGGTCAACTTGGTGGAGGAGGGTGTGGACGTGGCCCTGCGCGTGCGCGCCTCGCTGGAGGAAAGCGGCAGCATGGTCGTCAAGCGCCTGGATGTGGCGTGCCAGGTGCTGGTGGCCAGCCCCGAGCTGCTGATTCGCCAGGGCACGCCCGCCACCCTGGAAGACCTGGCGCGCATGGACAGCATTGCCATGTCGGCCCCCGACGGCAAGGCCGTGTGGCAGCTCAGCGGCCCGCACGGCGCGCAGCAGCAGGTGCAGCACAGCCCGCGCTATGTGGCCGACGACCTGCTCACGCTCAAGTTCGCTGCGCTGGCGGGCACCGGCATCTGCTGGCTGCCCGACTACATGTGCCACGACGAAATCCGCGACCGGCGCCTGGTGCGCGTGCTGCCCGACTGGGCGCCCACGCCGGGCATCGTGCATGCAGTGTTCCCGTCGCGGCGCGGCCTGGCGCCTGCGGTGCGCCATTTTTTGGATTTTTTGGGTGAATCCATGCCGGGGCGCAGCAGCGTGGCCACCCGTCCGCAACAAGGCGCGTAAAGCGCAGGGGCTTGCCGGTGCGAGCCTGGTTTTGCGGTCACAATGCAACCAAATGAAACATGGTTTCGGGCAGCGTGCCGATGTGTTCGCGCCCGCCGAACAACACCCAGCGCCGGGGACAACCACCGTGACTGCCCACCCCATCGATCAGGACATCCGCCAGGCCCGCAGCCTTCCTTCCGTGCGCGCCATCGTCATTCCACCCAGCCCACAGGCCCTGGTGCGTCTGCAGGAAATACTGGCCGAAAAAGACACCGACATGGATGCGCTGGACCAGCTCGCCTCGTCCGACGTGGCCCTGGCGGCAGCGCTGATCCGCACCGCCAACAGCCCGCTGTACCGGCTGGAGCAACCCGTGCAGACCGTGGGCATGGCGCTCACGGTGCTGGGCCTGCGCCCTTCGGCCGAGCTGCTGGCGGCCTTCATCACACGCCAGGCGCTGCAGGTGCGCTCGCCGCTGCTGGAGCATTTCTGGGAAAGCTCGCAGCGCCGCGCCATTGCCTGCGAGCACATCGGCAGCCAGCTCTACAGCCTGCCGCACGGGCTGGGCTACAGCTACGGGTTGTTCTGCCATGTGGGCATCCCGGTGCTGGTCAAGGCCGTGCGCGGCTATGCCAGCACGGTGACCGAGGCCCTGGCACGCAAGGACCGCAGCTTCACCCAGACCGAAAACGCCAACCACCGCACCGACCATGCCGTGGTGGGCGCCATCGTGGCGCGTACCTGGCACCTGCCCGGTGATGTGGCGCAGGCCATCTGGCTGCACCACGACTTTGGCTGCCTGACCGATGAGCGCTTCGACCCCACCGTGCGCAGGCTGGTGGCGCTGGGTGCTCTGGCGGATTTTTTGGTGCACCAGCACGAGGGCGTGCCCCCTTCGCGTGAATGGCAGCAGCATGGCGAGGCCTGCCTGGCCTTTCTGCAGGTCACGCAGGACGAGCTGAACCACTGGATCGACACCCTGTACCCGGCGCTGGAGGCCGTGGCATTGTGACCGCTTGACGGCATGTTGCGGGCCCGCACGCAGGGGGTCTTGCAGAGCAGGGGGTATTGGTGCGTAATGCTTGCCAGCACTGCGGAGTTTCAAGCAGGAGCTTGGGCACCAGCGGGTGGGCTGTGGCACGCGGTGCCAGGCCAGCTTTTCGATCTTTCAAACACACATTGAGAGGGGAAAACCATGGGCAATCTGAAGATTTCCACCCGGCTGGCTGGCGCCTTTGGGCTGCTGGTGCTCTTGCTGGTGGGCATGGCGGTGGCGGCCTACAGCCAGCTGTCATCCATCCACGACGACACCCTGGACCTGGCCGATAACTGGCTGCCCAGCGTGCAGGTGGTGAACCAGATGGAAGCGCAGGCGACCATCAATCGCGTTGCCGTGGCCACCCACATTCTCAATACCGACGAAGCAGCGATGGGCGGCATCGAGCAGGAGATCACGCAGGGGCGTGACAAGCTGGCGAAACAGCGCCAGACCTACGAAAAGCTCATCAGCAACCCGGAGGAAAAGCGCTTGTACGAGGAGTTCAGCGCGGCATGGAAGAAGTACGCGGAGACCAACGACAAGGTGCTGGCCCATTCCCGCAAGAACGAGAGCGACCAGGCCCGCGCACTGCTGCAGGGCGAATCGCGCCAGAACTATGCGGCTGCCATGGCCTTGCTGGACAAGCTGGTTGAACTCAACGACGCAGGGGCTAAACAATCCAAGGCTGCGTCGGAGCGCAGTTACAGCGTTGCCCTGACCACCTTGTTCGTCACGGCAGCCCTGGCGATTGCGGTGGCGGTGGTGGCGGCCCTGTGGTTGATCCGCTCCATCACCGGCCCTCTGGCGCGCGCAGTCCATGCGGCCGACCTGGTGGCGGCGGGCGACCTGACGGTGCAGATCCAGGCCGATTCGCAAGACGAAACCGGCAAGCTCCTGCAGTCGCTGGACAAGATGCAACAGTCCCTGGTGCGCACCGTGAGCACCGTGCGTCAGAACGCGGAAAGCGTGGCTTCGGCCAGTGCGCAGATTGCCTCGGGCAACCACGACCTCTCGGCCCGCACCGAAAGCCAGGCCAGCGCACTGGAAGAAACGGCGGCATCGATGGAAGAACTGGGCTCGACCGTGCGCCAGAACGCAGACAACGCACGCCAGGCCAACCAACTGGCAGTCAGCGCCTCCACCGTGGCCGTGCAAGGCGGCGAAGTGGTCTCCCAGGTGGTGGAAACCATGAAAGGCATCACCACCGCCAGCAACAAGATTGCCGACATCATCGGCGTGATCGACGGCATCGCCTTCCAGACCAACATCCTTGCGCTCAACGCCGCCGTAGAGGCCGCCCGCGCAGGCGAACAAGGCCGGGGCTTTGCCGTGGTGGCCAGCGAAGTGCGCAGCCTGGCAGGGCGCAGCGCCGAAGCGGCCAAGGAAATCAAGAGCCTGATCGGCGCCAGCGTCGAGCGCGTGGAACAAGGCAACGTACAGGCCGAAAGGGCGGGCCA
>JAKLLE010000075.1 GCA_023150295.1 Giesbergeria sp.
GCGTTCTTGTGCAGGGCGATCATCATGGCGTAGGCACTCCTTCGGATTTGAGTCTCTCTATCACCCCTCGCATCACGGCCCGGGCCATGAACAAGGGGTAGCGTCGAGAGTCTATGCAATCATCCGGGACTCTACACCTACGCAGTAGATGCGGTGCACCGCAAAGCGCTGGGCGCTGCCGTGCACGGGGACGCTGGGTACAGGGGGCGGGGCAAAGACAAAGCTCATGGCGGGTGGCATTTCAGGCGGGATCAGGGAGTGCCCTTGAGTGTGCCATGCCCCCGATACACTGGCGCGCATGACGCACATTCCCCCCGACTGGTTGCGGCCGCAGTGGCCCGCATCCGCCCATGTGCACGCGCTGTGCACCACCCGCAACGGGGGGCACAGCCAGCCGCCGTACGACCGTATGAACCTGGGCGACCATGTGGGCGACGACCCGCACGCCGTGGCTGCCAACCGGGGCGTGTTGCAGGCGGCGCTGCGCGGCGTGACGCCGCAGGCGCGGCCGGTGTTCTTGCAGCAGGTGCATGGCACGCAGGTGATGGTGCTGGAGCCCGGCACCGCCGACGGCGTGGTGGCCGATGCCTGCGTGAGCACGCAGCCTTGGCTGGCCTGCACCATCATGGTGGCCGACTGCCTGCCCGTGCTGCTGACCGACAGTGCGGGTACCGTGGTGGCGGCTGCACATGCGGGCTGGCGCGGGCTGGCGGGGCAGGACGGTGTGGGGGTGCTGGAGGCGGTTTTTGAACGATTTTCGGCTCTAAGGCACGTCCATCAAGCGCAAAAAGCTATCAAAACAATAGCAAACGAGGGCGGTGGTGGGTGTGCAAGCCAGACCCTGGCCTGGCTGGGGCCGTGCATTGGGCCGCAGGCGTTTGAGGTGGGAGCCGAAGTGCGGGCTGCGTTCTGTGCACACAACCCGGCGGCGGCGCCGTATTTTCAGCCCCACGGTGCGGGCAAGTACCTGGCCGACCTGGCGGGCCTGGCGCGCCAGCGGCTGCAGGCGCTGGGCATCACGCATATTTACGGCAACGATTCCAGCGCCGACTGGTGCACGGTGGCGCAAAGCTCACGGTTCTTTTCGCACCGGCGCGACAGCGCTGCCCTGGGCGGCAGCGGGCGCATGGCTGCCTGCATCTGGCTCGGCTGAGGCAGGAGCATCGGCGGGGGCCTGTTCAGAAGCCTGTTCGGCCAGGGCCTTGGCACGCAGTGCACGCTTGCGTGCCGGGGTGCCCAGGATGTAGCCCACGATGCCCATGGGCAGCAGCCCGTACAAAACAAACGTGACCACTGCGCCCAACACAGAGCCCGTGGGGCTGGTGGCTTCTGCCAGGGCCATCATCAGGGTCACGTAAAGCCAGGCGATGAGAACGAGGTACATGGGCTGCAGCAGCTGTCAGATGGTGTAAGCGATGGCGCGTTACCATACCAGCACAACCTGCGAGGGTTGCACCATCCGCACAATGGCCCTGCAACGGCGGGGCCGTGGAACCGCACCAGGAGACAGCATGGACCAGGAATCGCTCTGGGCACAGGGTGCCCAGCAATGGCAACAGATGTGGGGCGAGGGTTGGGCGCAGGCCCTGCAGACCCTGCAGCCCACAGGCACCAGCGCTACACCGGGCCCCAAGTTGCCCGACATCCGTTTTTCCAACGACAAACTGCAGGCCTTGCAGCAGGAATACGTGCAAGAGGCCGGCAAGCTCTGGCAGCAGGCCTTGCAGGGTGCGCCGCAGGCCCCTGGGGGCGACAAACGTTTTGCGGGTGATGGCTGGGCCGCCAACCCCATGGCGGCCTATACGGCGGCGGCCTATCTGCTGAGCGCACGCACGCTCATGGGCCTGGCCGATGCTGTGGAGACCGACGCCAAGACCCGTGCCCGCATCCGCTTTGCCGTGGAGCAGTGGATTGCCGCCATGGCGCCGAGCAACTTCCTGGCCTTCAATGCCGAGGCGCAAAAAAAAGCGCTGGACACCCAGGGCGAGAGCATTGCCCAAGGCATGGCCAACCTGCTGCACGACCTGCGCCAGGGCCATGTGTCCATGACCGACGAGCGCCTGTTCGAGGTGGGCCGCAACGTGGCCACCACCGAGGGCGCGGTGGTGTTCGAGAACGAACTGTTCCAGCTCATCGAATACAAGCCGCTGACGGCCAAGGTGTTCGAAAAGCCATTCTTGATGGTGCCGCCGTGCATCAACAAGTTCTACATCCTGGATTTGCAGCCCGATAACTCGCTTATCCGCTACGCTGTGGAGCAGGGCCACCGCACGTTTGTGGTGAGCTGGCGCAACCCCGACGAATCGCTGGCGAAAAAGACCTGGGACGACTACGTGGAGCACGGCGCCATCGAGGCCATCGAGGTGGTGCGCAAGATCAGCGGTGCGCCGCAGATCAATGCCCTGGGCTTTTGCGTGGGCGGCACCATCCTGGGCAACGCGCTGGCGGTGCTGGCTGCGCGCGGGCAGGACGTGGTGGCCAGCGCCACCTTCCTCACCACGCTGCTGGACTTCACCGATACCGGCATCCTCGACGTGTTCATCAACGAGGCCTTTGTGCAGTTCCGCGAGATGCAGATGGGCGAAGGCGGTCTGCTGCGCGGGCAGGAGCTGGCATCCACCTTCAGCTTCCTGCGGCCCAACGACCTGGTCTGGAACTACGTGGTGGGCAACTACCTCAAGGGCGAGACGCCGCCCCCGTTCGACCTGCTCTACTGGAACAGCGACAGCACCAACCTGCCGGGCCCGTTCTACGCCAGGTACCTGCGCAACATGTACCTGGAGAACAAGCTCGTCAAACCGGGTGCATTGACGGTGTGCAACGAGAAGATCGACCTGGGCCAGGTGCGCCTGCCGACGTACATCTACGGCTCGCGTGAAGACCACATCGTGCCCATCAAGGCTGCCTATGCCTCCACCCAGGTGCTGCCGGGCAAGAAGCGCTTCGTCATGGGTGCCTCGGGCCACATTGCGGGCGTCATCAACCCACCGGCCAAGGGCAAGCGCAGCCACTGGATCCGCGCCGACGGCAAGCTGCCCGCCACGCTGGACGCCTGGCTCGACGGTGCCACCGAGCACCCCGGCAGTTGGTGGACCGACTGGTCCGACTGGCTGCGCAGCCATGCGGGCAAGCAGGTGGCTGCGCCCAAGGGCTATGGCAAGGGCGCACAGTTCAAGGCCATCGAACCTGCGCCCGGTCGTTACGTGAAGCAAAAGTCGTGAAGTGAAACACCCCCCCCTTTGTCGCCTTCGGCGCCTTCCCCCGCTCTCGCAGCGCTGCGCACTGCGGGCAGGGGGACGCTCCCAGCGCGGCGGGGCGGCCCTTGCGCGGGAGCCCTGGAACGGGCCGCTGTCACAATACACCAACACAATCTCTTTGTTCCCTCCCCATAGGATCTGCTGCATGCAGCGGGCCCGTTTTTTGTAGTAGCAGCAAGAAGGAATCACCATGGAAGACATCGTCATCGTTTCGGCCGCCCGCACCGCTGTGGGCAAGTTTGGCGGCGCACTGGCCAAGACCCCGGCCACCGAGTTGGGCGCCCTCGTCGTCAAGGAAGCCCTGGCGCGCGCGCGCGTGGGCCTGGACCAGGTGGGCGAAGTCATCATGGGCCAGGTGCTGGCTGCAGGCGTGGGCCAGAACCCTGCGCGCCAGGCGCTGATGAAGGCCGGTGTGGCCCAGGAAACCCCGGCGCTCACCATCAACGCCGTGTGCGGCTCCGGCCTCAAGGCCGTCATGCTGGCTGCCCAGGCGGTGGCCACGGGTGACAGCGAAATCGTGGTGGCGGGCGGGCAGGAGAACATGAGCCTCTCGCCCCATGTGCTGATGGGTTCGCGCGATGGCCAGCGCATGGGCGACTGGAAGATGCAGGACAGCATGATCGTGGACGGCCTGTGGGACGTGTACAACCAGTACCACATGGGCATCACCGCCGAGAACGTGGCCAAGCAGTACGGCATCACGCGCGAGATGCAGGACGCCCTGGCCCTGGCCAGCCAGCAAAAGGCCGCTGCCGCGCAGGACGCAGGCAAGTTTGCCGATGAGATCGTGAGCGTGAGCCTGCCGCAGAAGAAGGGCGACCCCATCCTCTTCAATGTGGACGAATACCTCAACCGCAAGACCAACGCCGATGTGCTGGCCGGGCTGCGCCCTGCGTTCGACAAGGCGGGCACGGTGACGGCAGGCAATGCCTCGGGCATCAACGACGGCGCTGCTGCCGTGGTGGTGATGAGCGCCAAGAAAGCTGCCGCCCTGGGCCTGACCCCGCTGGCGCGCATCGCCGCCTATGCCACCAGCGGCCTGGACCCCGCCACCATGGGCATGGGCCCGGTGCCCGCGTCGCGCAAGGCACTGCAGCGCGCAGGCTGGAACGCTGCCGATGTCGATCTGTTCGAGCTGAACGAGGCCTTTGCCGCCCAGGCCTGCGCGGTGAACAAGGAGCTGGGCATTGATCCTGCCAAGGTCAACGTCAACGGCGGTGCCATTGCCATTGGCCACCCCATCGGTGCCTCGGGCTGCCGCATTCTGGTGACCTTGCTGCACGAAATGCAGCGCAGCAGCGCAAAAAAGGGCCTGGCCGCGCTGTGCATCGGCGGCGGCATGGGTGTGTCGCTCGCACTGGAGCGCTGAAAACGCAGGGCGCCGGTGAGGCGGTAGCGCCTCTCAGTGTTTACCTTCACGGCGCCTGCACAAAACTTGGGTAGAGTAACAAGGTACCCATTCAGTACAGTCAAGGAGCAAAGAATATGAGCCAGAAAGTAGCGTATGTCACCGGCGGCATGGGGGGCATTGGTACCGCGATTTGCCAGCGTTTGCACAAGGAAGGCTTCAAGGTCATCGCCGGTTGCGGCCCCACGCGCGACTTCCAGAAGTGGCTGGACGAGCAAAAGGCCCTCGGCTACAGCTTTTACGCATCGGTGGGCAATGTGGGCGACTGGGATTCCACCGTGGAAGCCTTCTCCAAGACCAAGGCCGAGCACGGCAGCATCGACGTGCTGGTGAACAACGCCGGCATCACGCGCGACCGCATGTTCCTCAAGATGTCCCGCGAAGACTGGGACGCCGTGATCGAGACCAACCTCAACAGCATGTTCAACGTGACCAAGCAGGTGGTGGGCGACATGGTGGAAAAGGGCTGGGGCCGTATCGTCAACATCAGTTCGGTCAACGGTGAAAAGGGCCAGGCTGGGCAGACCAACTACTCGGCCGCCAAGGCGGGCATGCACGGCTTCACCATGGCGCTGGCGCAGGAGCTGGCCACCAAGGGCGTCACGGTCAACACCGTGAGCCCCGGCTACATCGGCACCGACATGGTCAAGGCCATCCGCCCCGATGTGCTGGAGAAGATCGTGGCGACCATTCCGGTCAAGCGCCTGGGCGAGCCCAGCGAGATCGCTTCCATCATCGCCTGGCTGGCCAGCGACGAGGGAGGCTACTCCACCGGCGCCGATTTCTCGGTCAACGGCGGTCTGCACATGGGTTGACCCTGTGTCTGAACCACAAAAAAACCCCGCTTACGCGGGGTTTTTTTTGGGAGCTGCTGCCAGCTCCGGGCCCTGGGGCGCTGAACTCAGAAGCGTGCGGGTGCGCGCTTGCGATCGCGTTCGTCTTCGGGCCAGGCGGTCAGGATGGAGAAGGTGTTCATGGCATAAAGCTCCGTTGATGGTTCTACAACGCGGGTCCTTGCGCCATGGTTGACAGTGCGGTGCAAAAAATTTTCGGACGCTTGCATCGCATTTGTTTGCTATAAAAACAATAGCTATCAGCGCCCGTATTTATTGCGCTGGATGCCAAAAAACCATGAAATTCAAGCGTTGGCGCTTTCCAGTTCGGCGGAAAGCTCCAGCCAGCGCTCTTCCAGTGTGGCGGTTTCGTCGCTGGCGGTCTTGAGTCGGCGGCCGCAGTCGGCAATGTCGGCCGGGGCCAGGGGTTCGGTCAGTCGCTGCTCCAGCGTGCTGCGCTCCTGGGCCAGTTCGGCCAGACGGCGGTCGATGCGTTCGAGCTCTTGCTTGAGGGGGCGCAGCTTTTGCGTCAGCGCCTGGCGGGCCTGGGCGTCTTGGCGGCGCTGCTCGCGTGTATCGCGTACGGGTAGAGAGGGCGAAGTTTCAGGGCTTTTTGGGGCTTCAGCGCTTATAGAGTATGCGTCAGATGCTATGGTTTCTGCAGCATTTTCGGCCGTCAGACTGGCCTCCTGGCCAGCAGCGCGGGCCTCTTCGCGCAGGCGCCGCGCTTCGTCGAGCAGGTAGCGCTGGTAGTCGTCCAGGTCGCCGTCGAACGGCCCGACCGCGCCCCGGCCCACCATCCAGAATTCGTCGCACACAGCGCGCAGCAGCGCCCGGTCGTGGCTGACGAGCATGACGGTGCCCTCGAACTCGTTGAGCGCCATCGACAGCGCCTCGCGCGTGGCCAGATCCAGGTGGTTGGTCGGCTCGTCCAGCAGCAGCAGGTTGGGGCGCTGCCAGACGATCATGGCCAGTACCAGGCGGGCCTTTTCGCCACCGCTCATGGTGCCCACGGCCTGCTTGACCATGTCGCCGGTAAAGTTGAAGGTGCCCAGGAAGTTGCGCAGATCCTGCTCGCGCCCCGATTCGCGCGCGTTGGGCCCCAGCTCCTTGGCCAGGCGCACCATGTGCTCCAGCGGGTTGTCGTTGGGGCGCAGCACGTCCAGCTCCTGCTGGGCGAAGTAGCCGATCGACAGGCCCTTGCCCTCGGTGATGGTGCCGGCCAGCGGCTTCATCTCGCGGGCGATGGTCTTGACCAGCGTGGACTTGCCCTGGCCGTTGGCGCCCAGGATGCCGATGCGCTGGCCCGCCTGCACCGAGCGGTTCACCTGGCGCAGGATGATGGTTTCCTTGCAGTCCTCGGTTCGGTAGCCAAAAGAGGCGTCGGTGATGGCCAGCATGGGGTTGGGCAGATTGGTCGGCTCCTTGAATTCGAACGTGAATTCGGCCTCGGCCAGCACGGGCGCGATCTTCTCCATGCGGTCCAGCGCCTTGACGCGGCTCTGCGCCTGCTTGGCCTTGCTGGCTTTGGCCTTGAAGCGGTCGATGAACTTCTTCAGGTGCGCGATCTTTTCCTGCTGCTTGGCGTAGCTGGCCTGCTGCAGTTCGAGCTGCTCGGCGCGCAGGTCCTCGAACTTGCTGTAGTTGCCGCCGTAGCGCGTGAGCTGGGCGTTGTCGATGTGCAAGGTGACGTTGGTCACGGCATCGAGGAATTCGCGATCGTGGCTGATGACGATCATCGTGCCGGCATAGCGCTGCAGCCAGGCTTCCAGCCAGACCAGGGCGTCGAGGTCCAGGTGGTTGGTGGGCTCGTCCAGCAGCAGCAGGTCGCTTGGGCACATCAGCGCGCGCGCCAGTTGCAGGCGCATGCGCCAGCCGCCAGAGAAGCTGTTGACAGGCTTGTCCAGCTCCGACACCTTGAACCCCAGGCCCAGGATCAGCGCCTGGGCACGGGGCACGGCGTCGTGGGATCCGGCGTCATGCAGGTCGGTATAGGCATGGGCGATGGCCATGCCGTCGTCGTCGGCCTCGGCACGGGCCAATTGCGCCTGCAGTTCGCCCAGGCGGGTGTCGCCGGCGACGACGAAATCGGTGGCCGACTCGTCGGTCTCGGGCATGTTCTGCGCCACCTGCGCCATGCGCCAGTGCGCGGGCACCTGGAAGTCGCCACCGTCTTCATGCAGTGAGCCATTGAGCAAGGCGAACAGGCTGGATTTGCCCGCGCCGTTGCGCCCGATCAGGCCCACATGCTCGCCGGGATTGATGGTGACGTTGACGCTGTCCAGCAGCACCTTGGCACTGCGGCGCAAGGTGATGTTTTTGAGAATGATCATTCAGGAAGGGAAAAAGCAGGAAAGGGCGGTGCGCTCGATCAGCAGCACCTGGTCGCATCCGGCGCTGATGTCCAGCCAGAAGACGGGGAGCTGGGGAAACGCAGCCTCGAAATGCGCGCGCTCGTTGCCGATTTCGAGCACCAGCACGGCCTGCTCGCTCATCACTGCGGGCGCTGCGCGCAGCAGCTGGCGGATGAAGTCCATGCCGTCGCTGCCACCGGCCAGGGCCAGGGTGGGTTCGGCGCGGTATTCGGGCGGGAGTTGGGCCATGCTCTGCGCGTTGACGTAGGGCGGGTTGCACAGGATCAGGTCGTAGGGGCCGGGGCAGGCCGCCAGCCCATCGCTGTGCAGCAGGCGGATGCGGTCTTGCAGGCCGTGGCGATCGACGTTGATGCGGGCCACGGCCAGCGCGTCCTCGCTGATGTCGGCGGCATCGACCTGGATCTCGGGCCAGGCCATGGCGGCCAGCACGGCCAGGCTGCCGTTGCCGGTACACAGATCCAGCACCTGCTGGGTGTCCTCGCCCAGAAAATCATCGAAGCCGCCATCCACGACCAGCTCGGCGATGAAGCTGCGCGGCACGATGGCGCGTTCGTCCACATAAAAAGGCACGCCCTGCAGCCAGGCTTCGCGCGTGAGGTAGGCGGCAGGCTTGCGTGTGCGGATGCGTTCTTCAAAAAGTGTAGCTACCAGCGCTTGCTGGGCGGGCGCTACAGGCTGATTGGCTATGGAATCCGGCCCGTCGTCCAGAGGGCTGTCCAGTGGCAGGCCCAGGCGCCAGAGCACGAGCCAGGCGGCCTCGTCGCGGGCATTGGTGGTGCCGTGGCCAAAGCCGACACCGGCGGCCAGCAGCAGTTGTTCGCCTGCTTCGACCAAGGCGCCGATGGTGGTGCCGCTCAGGGGCGGCAGGGCGGGTGCCGGGGGCGTGGGGGTGCTCATGCGGCGACACCTGCGCGGGCCTGGGTGTCCAGGAGTTCGAGGGTGCGGCGGTAGATGTTCTTGAGCGGCTCGATGTCTGACAGTGCGATGTGCTCGTCGATCTTGTGGATGCTGGCGTTGGGCGGCCCCAGTTCGATCACCTGCGGGCACAGGGTGGCGATGAAGCGCCCGTCGCTGGTGCCGCCGGTGGTGGACAGTTCGGTGGCCAGGCCGGTTTCCTGGCTGATGGCCTGCTGCACGGCCAGCACCAGGTCGCCGGGGGGCGTGAGAAAGGGTTGGCCGCCCAGGGTCCACAGCAGCTCGTATTCCAGTTCGTGGCGGTCGAGCACCGCATGCACGCGCTGCTTGAGGCTCTCGGCCGTGGATTCGGTGCAGAAGCGGAAGTTGAAGTCGATAGTGACTTCGCCCGGAATGATGTTGCTTGCGCCCGTGCCGCCGTGGATGTTGCTCATTTGCCAGCTGGTGGGCGGGAAGAAGGCGTTGCCTTCGTCCCAGCGCATGGCAGCCAGCTCGGCCAGTGCGGGTACGGCCTGGTGGATGGGGTTGCGCGCCAGGTGCGGGTAGGCAATGTGGCCCTGGATGCCGCGCACTGTGAGCTTGCCGCTGAGCGTGCCGCGGCGCCCGTTCTTGATCATGTCGCCCGTGCGCTGAACCGAGGTGGGCTCGCCCACGATGCAGTAGTCCAGGCGCTCGCCGCGCGCGGCCAGGCGCTCGACGACCACCTTGGTGCCATCGACCGAGGGGCCTTCTTCGTCGCTGGTGAGCAAGAAGGCAATGTCCAGCAGGGGGGAGGGGGTGTGGGCCAGGAACTCCTCTACCGCGACCACGAAGGCGGCGATGGAGGTTTTCATGTCACTGGCGCCCCGGCCGTAGAGCTTGCCCTCGCGCACTGTGGGGGTGAAGGGGTCGCTGCCCCATTGCGTCAGCGGGCCCGTGGGAACCACGTCGGTGTGGCCGGCAAATACTATCGTTTTGATAGCGCCTAGCGCAAAACTGGCGTGCCCTGATGGCCTTTTTGACCACAAATTGCTGACACGGAAGGACTCGGGGCCACTGTCCAGGCGCTCGTTGGCAAAACCCAGGGCCTGCAGGCGCTGGGCGATCAGCTCCAGGCAATCGGCGTCGTGGGGGGTGACGGAGGGGCGGGCAATGAGCGCCTGGGCCAGTTGCAGGGTGGGGGACATGGATGGGGTCAGGACTCGGACTTGATGTCGAGCACAATTTCGGTGAAGGACGGTGCGTCGTCCTGTTGTTGGGCCTCGCGTGCTTCCTTGCTGGCCTGGGCCGTCTTGGCAGCGAGCGAGAAGTCGTTTTGCAGGCGCCACATCAGGTTGGTGGGCGAGTCGGCAAAGGCCAGGCCCTCCTTGCGGTCGATGCGGTTTTCCAGGATCAGGCGCGCCAGGTCTTCCTCGAAGGTCTGCGAGCCTTCGGCCATGGATTTTTCCATGGCATCGCGCACGCCGGAGAAGTCGCCTTTTTCGATCAGGTCGGCCACCAGCTTGGTGTTGAGCATGACTTCCACGGCAGGCACGCGCAGGCCCTCGGTGGTGCGCACCAAGCGCTGCGAGATGACGGCCTTGAGCGCCGCTGCCAGGTCGCCCAGCAGTGTGGGGCGCACTTCCACCGGGTAGAAGCTCAGCACGCGGTTGAGCGCCTGGTAGCTGTTGTTGGCGTGCAGCGTGGCCAGGCACAGGTGGCCTGACTGCGCGTAGGCAATGGCGGCGGACATGGTCTCGCGGTCGCGGATTTCGCCGATCAGGATCACGTCTGGCGCCTGGCGCAGTGCGTTCTTCAGGGCGATCTGCAGCGACTGGGTGTCGCTGCCGATCTCGCGCTGGTTGACGATGGACTTGCGGTTGCGGAACTGGTATTCCACAGGGTCTTCAATGGTCAGGATGTGGCCGGTCAGTATCCCGTTGCGCTTGTCGATCATGGATGCCAGCGAGGTGCTCTTGCCCGAGCCCGTGGAGCCGACCACCAGGATGAGGCCGCGCTTTTCCATGATCAGATCGCCCAGCACGGCGGGCAGGTTCAGCTCACCCAGTTCGGGAATGTGCTGGCTGATGAAACGGATCACCACCGCGAAGCTGCCACGCTGGCGCATGGCGCTGACGCGAAAGCGCCCCACACCGGTGAGCGGAACACCCATGTTGAGCTCGCCGGTTTCTTCCAGTTCTTCGATGCGGTCCGGAGACACCACTTCGGCCAGCAGGTTCTTGGGGGCTTCGGGCGGCAGGATCTGGTTGTTGATCTGCACGCACTCGCCGTTGATCTTGATCAGCGCCGGCGCATTGGCCGACAGGTACACGTCCGAGGCGTTTTTTTCGGCCATCAGGCGCAGGATGCGTTCCATCGTGCTCATGCGGTTGTCCCTCCGTTTAGCGTTTTCCGGCGTGATCGGGCGCGTCGTGTCAGTCGCGCAGCAGGTCGTTAAGGCTGGTCTTGGCGCGGGTCTGGGCGTCCACGCGCTTGACGATGATGGCCGCGCTCAGGCTATAGCGCCCGCCGTCCTTGGGCAGGCTGCCACTCACCACCACCGAGCCCGCAGGCACGCGGCCGTAGGTGATCTCGCCGGTGGCGCGGTCGTAGATGGGGGTACTCTGGCCGATGAACACGCCCATGCTGATGACGCAGTTCTCCTCGACGATCACGCCCTCGACGATCTCCGAGCGGGCGCCGATGAAGCAGTTGTCCTCGATGATGGTCGGGTTGGCCTGCAGGGGTTCGAGCACGCCGCCCAGGCCCACGCCGCCCGACAGGTGCACATTCTTGCCCACCTGCGCGCAGGAGCCGACGGCGGCCCAGGTGTCCACCATGGTGCCTTCATCGACGTAGCCGCCGATGTTGACGAACGACGGCATCAGGATCGCGCCCTTGGCCACGTAGCTGCCGCGGCGCACCATGGCGGGCGGCACCACGCGCACGCCCGTGGCGGCCATTTCCTCGGCGCTCAGGTTGGTGTACTTGGCGGGCACCTTGTCGTAGAAATGCAGGTCGCCCGCGCACATGATTTCGTTGTCGCGCAGGCGGAAGGACAGCAGCACCGCCTTCTTGATCCACTGGTGCACGGTCCATTGGCCCACGGCCTCGCGGGTGGCCACGCGCAGGCGGCCGCAGTCGAGCTCGGCAATCACATGCTCCACGGCATCGCGCACCTCGGCGGGGGCGGTGCTGGCAGAGAGGCTGGCACGGTTGTCCCATGCGGTTTCGATGGTGCTCTGGAGGTTCTGGGTCATGGATGCTGAACGGGTTGCGATTGGATGAATTGGACGATGCGCTGCGCGGCTTCCACGCACTCGGCGGTTTCGGCCACCAGCGCCATGCGTACGCGGCCTGCGCCGGGGTTGCCGCCTTGCGCATCGCGCGCGAGGTAGCTGCCGGGCAGCACCGTGACATTGTATTGAGCCAGCAGGGCGCGTGCGAAATCGGTGTCGCTCATGCCCAGCGCGGGCGGCACACCGGCCCACAGGTAGAACCCTGCGTCGGGTAGTTGCACGTCCATCACGGGCGTGAGCAGGGGCGTGACCTGGGCGAACTTGGCGCGGTACAGCGCGCGGTTGTCCACCACATGTTGCTCGTCGCTCCAGGCGGCCACGCTGGCGGCCTGAATGGCGGGCCCCATGGCGCTGCCATGGTAGGTGCGGTAGAGCAGGAAGGCCTTGACGAGCTGCGCATCGCCCGCCACAAACCCGCTGCGCAGCCCCGGCACGTTGCTGCGCTTGGACAGGCTGGTGAAGGCCAGCAGGTTGCGGAAGTCCGTGCGGCCCAGTCGGGCTGCGGCCTCCAGGCCACCCAGCGGGGGTTCGTCGCGGAAGTATATTTCGCTGTAGCACTCGTCCGAGGCGATCACAAAGCCGTGCCGATCCGACAGCGCAAACAGTTTTTCCCATTCGGCCAGCGGCATCACGGCACCTGTGGGGTTGCCTGGGGAGCAGACAAACAGCAACTGCGTGCGCTGCCACACTGCCTCGGGCACGCTGTCCCAGTCCACCGCGAAGTTGCGGGCCGGGTCGCTCGGAGCGTAGTACGGCGTTGCACCCGCCAGCAGCGTGGCACCTTCATAGATTTGGTAGAAGGGGTTGGGCAGCACCACCATCGGCGCGCCCGCGCTGGGGCCGATCACCGTCTGCACAAAGGCAAACAAGGCCTCGCGCGAACCGTTGACGGGCAGCACCTGCGCGGCTGCATCCACCTGCAGGCTGTAGCGGCGCTGCAGCCAGTCGGCAAAGGCCTGGCGCAGGCGTGGCTCGCCCGCAGTGGCGGGGTAGGCCGCCAGCCCGGCCAGGCCATCGACCAGGGCCTGCTGGATGAATGCCGGGGTGGCGTGGCGCGGCTCACCAATACCCAGGCTGATGGGGCTGTGTGCGGGGGAGGGGGTGATGTCGGCAAACAACTGCCGCAGCCGCTCGAAGGGATAGGGCTGCAATCGGGAAAGCAGGGGATTCATGGGGTGTGATTATGGGCGATGGCGCCCCGCAGTGATGTTGCGGTGCAGTATGGCCTTTGCCCTGTGTTGTAAGTAAAGTGAACGCCAGCGCTATCAAAATAGATGCACTCTGCCTGAGCGTGGCGTGGCCGAACAGCTGTGTGGCCGCTACCCTTGTGCTCTTCGCCCCGGCAAGCTTTTGTTTTTTGTAAGTACCAGAAAGGCAGACCATGATCCCCCGGCAATCCCCCTTGCTGCTCCAGCCAGGACTGTGGTTGATGCAGCGCATGCACTTGGCGGGAAAGCTGGGGCTGTTGGCGGTGGTGGTGTTGGGCTTGCTGATGGCATCGGCGTTGTTGGCCAGTATGGATGCGGGCGTTGGGTGGTTTTGGAGCCTGCTGGGGTTCGGCAGTGTGCTGGTGGTGTATCTGCTGCTGGCCTTGCACGCAAGCCTGAGCACAGGGCTGCGCCAGTTGGCGGAAGCCATGGGACAGTCCGCCCAAGGGGATTTGTCTGCGCGCATCCACGTTCAGGGCCAAGATGAGGTGGCCGAACTCATGCGTCTGCTCGACCGCATGGTGCAGACCCTGTCAGCCATGGTGGCCGATATCCGCAGCAACGCAGCCCTGGTGGCCCATGCCGGGCAAAGCCTGGGTCGTGACAGCCGTGCCCTGGCCGAGCGCACCGAACAGCAGGCGGCCAACCTGGAGCAAACAGCGGCCAGCGTGGAAGAGCTTTCCGGCACGGTGCAGAACAACCAGCACAGCGTGCATGCTGCCGACGAGCGCGCGTCCCAGGTCAGCCGCGAGGCTGCGGAGGGAGCGCAAGCCATGCAACGGGCCGTGCAGTCGGTGCAGGGCATCCAGCAGGGGGCCCGTCGCATGAACGAAATCATCGGGGTGATCGACGGCATTGCGTTCCAGACCAACATCCTGGCGCTCAATGCAGCGGTGGAGGCTGCCCGTGCCGGTGAGCAGGGCCGGGGCTTTGCCGTGGTGGCATCCGAGGTGCGCATGCTGGCAGGGCGTTCGGCGGAAGCGGCGCGTGAAATCCGCGCCCTGATCGGTACCACGGTGGAGCAGGTGGAGACCAGTGCCGGACTGATCGGCTCTGCGGGCCAGGGCATCAGCCAGATGACCGACGCCATCCGCACGCTGGCCCACACCATGTCCGAAATCGCCACCTCTGCGGCAGAGCAAAGCACGGGCCTGAAGGAAATCAGCTCTGCCGTGGGGCAGTTGGACCAGATCACCCAGCAAAACGCGCAAATGGTGGAATACGCAGTGGCCCAGTCCGAAACCCTCCGGCAGGGCAAGCACGCTGGCCCAGGCGGTGGCCTCCTTCAGGCTGCAGCAAGGCACGGCCGAAGAGGCGGTGGCCCTGGTGTCACAGGCCGCGCAATTGCACCGTAGGCTGGGAGGCGAGCAATTCCTGCGCACCCTCACCGACCCGGCGCAGCCTTACCATGACCGCGATATGTACGTCTTTGCTCTGGACGCCGCCGGTACCTACCGGGCCTTTGGCGGCAACCCCGCCAAGGTGGGCACGCGGGTGCAGGACATTCCGGGCGTTGCAGGTGACCGCCTCCTGAGCGCCATCATCGCCCAGGCCGAGCGCGAGCCCGGCTGGGTGGAGTACGACATCCAGAACCCCACCACCGGCACCGTGCAGACCAAGATGTCCTTTGTGTGCCGGTTGGACGATCTCTACGTGGGTTGCGGGGTGTACAAAACCCTGGCGGGGCGCTGAGCTTCAGCGCTGCGGGTTCTGCCGCAGGGCGCGTGCGCGTTCCAGTGCCTGGGCGATGGCCGCCTGGCGCGGGTGGGTTGGCGGCGTGGCATCGGCCACGGGGGCGTTGTCGCTGATGCACTCGCCTGCTGGGGCATCGCCGGAAGGTGTCGGCGTACCTTCCTCAAGGGTCTGGCGGGCCAGCCGTTCCTGGTGCTGCGCATAGCGCTGCTGTGAGCGCAGGGCCTGCGCAGCAGACCACGCATCCCAGCCGGTGGCGCTTGCGCTGGCGTTGACGGGATGGATGCAGTCCACCGGACACACCGGAATGCACAGGCCGCAGCCCGTGCATTCGTCCGGCAAGACCGTGTGCATGAGCTTGTTGGCGCCCACGATGGCATCGACCGGGCAGGCTTTGATGCACAAGGTGCAGCCAATGCACCAGTGTTCATCGATGGTGACCGTGGTGCGTGGTTCCTCGGTGCCACAGGCGGGATCGAGGGGGCGCAGTGGTCTGTGGGTCAATGCGGCCAGGCGCGCCACGCCTTGGGCACCACCTGGCGGACAGCGGTTGATGTCCGCCTCCCCCAAGGCCATGGCCTGGGCATAGGCGGAGCAATCCTTGTATCCGCAGCGCTGGCACTGGGTTTGCGGCAGCGCCTCCAGCAGGCGCTGGAAGAGGGCGCCAGGGGGCGCTGCGGCATCGGACAAGTCGTTCAAGCCGCCTTGGCGGCGCGAGAGGTTTTCTTGGCAGGGGCTTTGCGCGCCACCGTGGCTGCTTCCACCAGTGCCGCAGGCGCCTCGGCGCCCACCCACCGGGTGGTGGGCGCAGCAGCGGCAGGCTCCTTGGCGGTGGGTGCGGCAGCGGCAGGCTCCTTTGCGGTGGTCGTGGCTGTTGCCTTGGGCGTGCTGGCCTTGCGTGCGGGCGCTGCGATTTTGCGGGTCTTGGCTGCGGGCTTTGCCGAGGGTGCAGCCGTCACCGTCTTGGCTGCCACGGGCGCGGCGTCTGGCGGTATGGCTGCGGGTAGGATGACTGAGACAGGCGCGGCGGCGACCGGCGCAGCGCTTTCGGCGGCTGCCTGGTGCTCGCGGATGAAGTCACGCACCTGCGGATACACAAACTCGCGCCAGCGCCGCCCACTGAAAATGCCATAGTGGCCGGCACCCTTGACTTCGATGTGGCGCTGCTCCTTGGAGGGCAAGCCGGTGCACAGGTCGTGTGCCGCGCGGGTCTGGCCAGCGCCGGAAATGTCGTCCAGTTCACCCTCAATGGTCAGCAGTGCACCTTGCTTGATGTCTTGTGGGCGCACGCGTTCGAGGGCGCCCTTGGGCGAGCGCACATCCCAGGTGCCATTGACCAGGTGGAATTGCTGGAACACGGTTTCGATGGTTTCGAGGTAGTAGTGCGCATCCATGTCCAGCACGGCGTTGTATTCGTCGTAGAACTTGCGGTGTGCCTCGGTGCTGCTGTCGTCGCCCTGGATGAGGTTCTTGAAGTAGTCGTAGTGGTTGACGGCGTGGCGATCGGGGTTCATGGCCACAAAGCCTGCGTGCTGCAGGAATCCGGGGTAGACGCGGCGGCCAGCGCCGGGGAAGTTTTCCGGCACACGGTAGATCACGTTGTTCTCGAACCACTCGAAGCTGCGCTCGCTGGCCAGGTTGTTGACGGCAGTGGGCGACTTGCGTGCGTCGATGGGGCCGCCCATCATGGTGAGCGACAAGGGCGTGGTTTCCCCCCGACTGGCCATGAGCGACACCGCTGCCAGCACCGGCACCGTGGGCTGGCACACGCTGACCACGTGGCAATTGCCATAGGCCTTTTGCAGGTGGCGGATGAAGTCCTGCACGTTGTTCACATAGTCGTCCAGGTGAAAATCACCCTCGGACAAGGGCACCATGCGGGCGTTCTTCCAGTCGGTGATGTAGACCTTGTGGTCGCCGAGCATGGAGCGCACGGTCTCGCGCAGCAGCGTTGCGTAGTGGCCAGACAGTGGCGCCACGATCAGCACCACGGGCTGGCCCTTGAGTTTTTCCAGGGTCTTGGGATCGTCGGAGAAGCGCTTGAATCGGCGCAGTTCACAGAAAGGCAAGTTGACTTCAACGCGCTCGTGGATGGCAACGTCCACTCCATCGACCGGCACGGTCTGGATACCGAAACCAGGCTTTTCGTAGTCTTTGCCCAGGCGGTAGATCAGATCGTAGGCCGCAGCAATGCGCTGGGCGAGTGGAGCCTTTTGCAGCGGCGACAGCGGATTGCTGTAGAACTTGGAGGCCGCCAGCGCGAAATCGGCAAACGGCTCCATGAAGGAGCGCTGGGTTTCGTAGATCTTGTAGAGCATGGGGCGATATCCAAAAATGTTGCAGTGCAATATAGCAGCATTTGCTTACGGTTGCATGCAGGAGAATCACTGAGCCGCGGTCACCCTTGTGACACCTAAAGGCAGTCCCTTGAGGGACTTGCAGAATTCCTCAACCCAGCCGAATTTGCCTCTGCGTGAGGCGCAAAAAAAGTTGCGGGCACCGCCCAAAAGGCTGGAAGATCAGGGTATCGAAGTCTGAACTTGGTGCCCGCCCATGAATACTACCC
>JAKLLE010000076.1 GCA_023150295.1 Giesbergeria sp.
AGGGTAGTATTCATGGGCGGGCACCAAGTTCAGACTTCGATACCCTGATCTTCCAGCCTTTTGGGCGGTGCCCGCAACTTTTTTTGCGCCTCACGCAGAGGCAAATTCGGCTGGGTTGAGGAATTCTGCAAGTCCCTCGGCTATGAGATCGATCTGCTGGTCACACCCGACCCGCTGTTCAAGCCGGGGCTGCATTTCGAGCCGGTGTTCGATTACGAGCAGGTGCTGGTCGTTGCGAAGACGCATGTGCTTGCGACGGCGGCGTATGTGAAGCCGCAGCAGATCGCACAAGAGGTCTTGATCAGCTACCCGGTGGACATCGAGCGCCTGGACATCTACAACCATTTCCTGCTGCCCGCGGGCATCAGCCCGCAGCGGCACAAGACGATAGAGACCACTGACATCATGCTGCAGATGGTGGCCAGTGGCCGTGGCGTGGCAGCGTTGCCGCGCTGGCTGGTGCAGGAGTACGCGGCCAAGTTCGATGTTGCGCCGGTGCGGCTCGGCCCGCGCGGCATTGCCAAGCAGATTTTTCTGGGCGTGCGCGAAGCCGACACGGCCATCGACTATGTGCGCGCTTTTGTCGAACTGGCCCGCCACTGCGCAGCACTGGACGGACCAGGACTGGCGCCCTGACAGAAACGCCCTGATCCGCCACGCCCAGGTGCCGCGCACTGCCAACCGCCATCAGCACATCGCTGCCTGCCTGGTCAGCGTGCCGCGCAGCGCGTCGTAGCCGCCCACATAGGCAACGGCGCCGTCGCGGTCAATGAAGATTTGCGGCAGGCTGCGCACGGGCTGGCCCACCTTGGCATGCAATTCCTCCACGCTGATGTCCTGCCCCACGGTTTGGTACTGGAACGCGATGGACTGTATCTGGCACAGCATCTTGGTCTTGTGGCAGTCGGTGCAATTGTCCTTGCCATAAATGATCACCTGCATGGGCGTGCTTTCCTTGGGGTTGGTGTACAGGTTGGTAAAAAAGGGGGGCTCTCAGAAATCGACATCGAAGACCTGGTTTTCGTCGGTGCGGCGCATCACGCCGACCTTGTAGGCAGCAATGTCCTGCTCTTGCGGCGAGGCCTGGGTCTTGGAGATGTTGAGCCACTTCTCCATGAACTTGAGCGGGTTGTGCGCAGGCAGTGCGTAGCGTTCCGTGGTCAGGCCAAACAGCTGGTAGACGTCCTTGGCGCAGTACAGCGTCCAGGCGCAAAGGCGGTCGGCGTTCATGCCGACCAGCTCGCGGCCTTCGGAGAAGAGGTAAGCGATCCAGCGCAACTCGCTGTCCACCACCTCTTCGATCATTTTTTCGATGCGCTCGCGGCACTCGGTGAAGGCGCGCTGGCCGCGCTCGGTGGCGAGTTCATGGCGCAACACGGCGCGGTCGAGCTCGACGTGGATCTCCAGCTCGTCCTGCGCAATCTTCTGGATCGCCTTGCCAATGGGCTGGAACAGCCCGGTGTCGCAGATCGCGAAGGTGACGGCGAAGCTGGCCATGAACTGGATGCGCTCCATGCACAGCAAGGCGACGATGGTCATGAACACCGCGTTGTAGGTGGCCTGGTCGTTGGGCAACTGGCCAATCGCGTACTGGTGGGACACCTCGTAGCCTGTGGCGAAGGCGCGAGCCACCTCGCTCAGGCGGTCGTGCGCTTCCTGCACGCGCAGGATTTCATCGAGGATGACGCTGGGGTCGTCGAAGGAGTTGCGCACGATCTCTGAATACGTCGCGGCATGCACCACCTCGTTGTCCGAGATGCGTTGCCAGGCGGCCCACAGTTCGCTGGAGGTGATGAAGGGCGCCAGCACCGGAGCAATGGCGCGCGAGGCCACCGAGTCGGCCTCCCACTGCCAGGCCAGGGTCTTGATCATCATGTCGTAGGTGGAGCGCGAGCAGGACTTGAAGTCGGCATTGCACGAGGAGTAGTCGAACTCGTTTTCGTCCCAGTCGAGCGACTTCTGTGCCTTGTAGAGCTTCCAGATGTCGGGGTAGTGGCGATTAACGGTGTCGAACAGGCCCGGGCGCTGGCCCAGCAGCAGCAGCGGCTTTTGGTAGTCGGTCTTGTCGTAGTTGAAGACGGTGTCAAGCATGGTGGGGCTCCTCAGAGGGTGCAGGCCTCGCACTCGCTGTCCTCGGCGTCGGTGGCGGAAGACAGGGGTGCGGCCGGGGGGGCAGCGTGGGCCTGGGCCACATCGGCCACGGCCTGCATGCCGTTGGACGTTTTTTGGTTCATGTAGTACTTGGACTTCAGGCCCAGCTTGACGCGGTAGAGGTAGTCCTCGATCAGCTCGCTGGAGGAGATGGAGGCGTCGCCGATCACGCGGCGGTAGAAGTCCGCCGAGATGCCCTGGTCCGTCCACTTCTGCACGATGGCGTACATCTCGGTCATGTCCTTGGTCGGAATGTCCCAGGCGCTTTGGTATTGGTCGGCCAGGGTGTCGCTGTCGGGGGCGGCCCAGTAGTTCACGCGCTGGTTGTCGGTCTTGATGAGCGTGAGCTCGCGCACCGGGTACAGGCCGTTGGTGGTGCCCGAGGCATTGGCCGAGGTTTCGGTGGGCATGTGCGCCACCAGCACCGAGTTGCGGATGCCGCCGTTGGCGACGATGTCCCGGCGCAGGGCCTCCCAGTCGTAGCGCTGGGTGAAGGGTGCAATCTTGTCCACATGCGGGTTGCAGGTGTCCAGCGGCAACCAGCCCTGCGGCCAGCGCGTCTTGTGCATCCAGGGGGCGTTGCCTAGCTCCTTGCCCAGCTTCAGGCTGGCGCGCAGCAGGTGGTAGTAGTGGCGCTCGGCCACTTCGTGGATGAATTGCTTGCCGGCTTGGGTTGTGTAGCGCTGGCCTTTCTTGGCCATGAGGTGCGCCAGGCCCAGAATGCCCACGCCCGCGTTCAGGCGCTTGCGCGAGGTCACACCCACGTGTGGCAGCTCGTAGTGCGCCAGGTGGATGCACTTGTCGATCATCAAGAGCGCGTAGTAGGCCACCTCGGCGTACTGTTCCTCGCTCTCGATGTTGGAAACCACGATACCGGCCAGATTGCAGGTGGCCACCTCGGGCGCGCTGTGACGCACGATGCACTCGATGGGCAGCGTGTCGATCACGTCGCCCTGCTGCAGGCCTTCGGGCCAGACCATGCCGCGCTGGGTTTGCACCTGGGCCTTGCCCGGTATCGTGCGGCGCGTGCCGTCGATGAACTGCACCTCGACGCAGGAGATGTCGTCCTCGGCATACAGCTCGGTAATGTGGTTGTACGGCGCGGTGGGCAGGGCGATTTCTGCGCACAGGTTGGACGAATGGATGCGGTCCCTGAACGGGGTGTGCCGATTCATCTCGCTGATGTTGTGCTCATACACGCGGCCGGTCTCGTTCCATTCGTTGCTGGCGGTGATGAGCAGCTCGCGCGCGCTCGCCCAGGTTTTGGGGAAGCTTTCGTTGGCCGCGTAGCGCTCGTAAAGCGCCTCGAACTGCGCTTCGTCGCCGCTGTACAGGGCCTCGTAGAGATCGGGCGCGGTGAAGCAGTTGAACAGGAAAATGTCCTCGTTGCGCGCCACCTTGCGCGCGAAGAACCGGTTGCCGCCCCAGGAGTAGTCCATGCCGCGGATCTTCTTGTCCTCGGTGGACATCGGGTTCTTGAGCCGCAGGAGCGCGTCCACCTCGGGGTCAAAGATCGGGAAGTAGGTGGTACAGGCGCCGCCACGGCCGTTTTGCAGGTTGGATTTGACCTCGGCCACCAGCGCGCGGTAGTAGGGCAGCTTGCCCTGGTGGCGGATCACGCCGCCGCGCACGGGGTCGTTGACCGAGCGTGTGGCCATGTGCGCGCCGATGCCTGCGCTCATGTAGGTCATGGTGTTGGCGATGTGGTTGCCCACGGCGATGGAGCGCGCGTTGTCGGCCACGGTGTAGAGGCAGCAACTGGCATAGCCGCGCAGCGGCGTGCCCAGGTTGACGTGGTTGGGGGTGGGGGCGTTGATGCGGTTCTTCGACAGGTGCTCGTAGAAGCGCTGCACGTCGCGCATGCGCCGCTCGCGCGGCTGGTCCACCGACAGCGCCATCGCCATGCGCATGTAGATGAACTGCGGCGACTCGTAGTACACGCCCTGCACCCGGTCGGCGATGGCGTACTTGGTCAGGTGGGTGTGCAACTGGTAGTGCGCGTACTCGAAGTCGCGCTCATGGTCGATCCATTCCTGGATCACCGCGTACTCGGACGCCGAGTACTCCAGCACCTCCATCAGGCCCAGCTGCTGCAGCTTGCGTTGCAGTTCCAGCACCGTGGGGCGGGCGTTGCGGTACAGGTCTTTGCGTATCAGGGTGGCGTACAGGCGCCCGGCCATGCGGTTGTACGACCAAGTGTCAAAGTTCAGGCAGGTGCGGATGAGTTGCTGCTGCAGCTCGCGCGAAGTGGCGGTGGCCGACATGGCCGAAACGGCTTCGAGTACCGCCGAGGGCCAGTCCACCGCATCGCCCAGGGTCTGGGCGGCCCATTGCCCCCACTGGTTGAGTTTGAAGGGCGTGAAGGGTTCGGAGTGGCCGTCACGCTTGATGATGGTTTCCAGCATGTCTGTCCTGCAAGTGAAGCTGCCAGGAACCAAAACGCCCGCAGCTTCTTGCCGATATGCCTGCTCCCTCGCGCAGGGCCCCAAAGGTGGCTGTCATGGCCAGCGCACGCGGTCGGGCTCGATGCCCGGTCGGCGGCACGCTTTTTCCCGCGAAAGCACACACCCGCACCGGCGGCGATCCTGGGCCAGCGCTGCTGGCCTGCGATCGACGCGTCGGTGTGTCGGCAGGTCTTCGGACTTTGCAGACACGGGCCTGAAATCCAGGCCCACCTACCGTGCTCCACTTCCCAGGCCTTGCGAGCCCAGTGTGGTTCGAGCATTTCGTTTCTGCTTACCGCTGCGGGGCAGTTCCGGACTTGCACCGGATTCCCTTTTTTCAATTTGCCCGGTCAGGGGCAAATACCGACGGACGCAATATACAGTGTTTTTTGAAAGCATGAACACTATAGGTGGTGTTTTTCGGCCATTCCGTGTGGTTATCAGTGCCGTGTGGCGGAAGGTGAAACTGTCAGGTGTAGCGCTGTTCCAGCGCGTCCCACGCGGGCTTGCCGACCAGGCGCTGGCGTTCGGCGAACGGGGTGACTAGACCGCTGGATTCCTGCACCTCCTTCTCATCGCGCAGGACGGTCAGGGCCTTTTGCATACCCATCACGGCCCCTTGCAGCGCGGCGTTGGCGTACAGCACCAGGCCGTAGCCGAGCTGGCCCAGCTCCTGGGCGCTGGTGATGGGGGTTTTGCCGCCAATGACCATGTTCATGAGCTGGGGTACGGCCAGGCGCTGGGGCAGGGCGCGCACATGCTCCAGCTCGGTCACGGCTTCGACGAACAGCAGGTCGGCCCCTGCCTCGGCGTACTGCTGGGCGCGCTCCACGGCGGCGTCAAAGCCATGCACGGCGGCGGCGTCGGTGCGGGCCATGATGAGCAGATTCTTGTCGCGCCGGGCGTCGCACGCGGCCTGGATCTTGCCGATCATCTCGCTGGCCTGCACCACGTCCTTGCCGCTGAAGTGCCCGCATCGCTTCGGAGAAACCTGGTCTTCGAGCTGGATGCAGTCGGCACCCGCGCGCTCCAGGGTGCGCACGGCGTTGTAGGTATTGAGGGCGTTGCCAAAGCCGGTGTCGGCGTCCACGATCAGCGGCAGCTCCACCGCGTCGCGGATGCGGGCGGTGTGGTCGGCGATGTCGGTCAGGCCCATGAAGGCCTGGTCGGGCAGGCCGAACCACATGTTGGTAACGCCAGCGCCGGTGACGTAAATGGCCTCGAAGCCCAGGTCTGCCACCACGCGGGCGGAGAGGGCGTTGAACGCGCCGGGCACGATGACGCCGCGGCGGGCATGGGCCAGGGCCTTGAGTTGTTGTTTGGTGTTCATGGGATATCGATCAAAATGCTATTGAATTGATAGCTGCTTGCGCTTGCTGTATATGCGCTGGAGGCTTATTTGGCTTAAAAACTTTCCGCAGGCACGCGCACGAATCCTTCCATGAGGATGCGGGCGCTGCGGCTCATCAACGCTTTGGTCACTTGCCACTGGCCCCCCACCAGCGCGGCCTCGGCGCCCACGCGCAGGGTGCCCGAGGGGTGGCCAAACACCACGGCGTTGCGCGTGCCGCCGCCAGCCGCGCGGTTCACCAGCGTGCCGGGGATGGCGGCGGCGGTGCCAATGGCCACGGCCGCCGTGCCCATCATGGCGTGGTGTAGCTGGCCCATGGAGAGGGCGCGCACCAGCAGGTCGATGTCGTCGGCTGCGATGTGCTTGCCGCTGGACGCGGTGTAACTGGCGGGCGGGGCCACGAAGGCGATCTTGGGCGTGTGCTGGCGCTGCGCGGCCTCCTCCACGCTGCGGATCAGCCCCATCTTCACCGCGCCATGCGCGCGGATGGCCTCGAAATGCGCCAGGGCCTGCGCGTTGCCGTTGATGGCCGCCTGCAGCTCGGTACCGGTGTAGCCCAGATCGTGCGCGTTGAGGAAGATGGTGGGGATGCCGGCGTTGATGAGGGTGGCTGCGAATGTGCCCATCGCAGGTACTTCGAGTTGGTCTACCACGTTGCCGGTGGGAAAAAGGGCCCCCACGCTCCCCGCTTCGCGTGGTTCGCTGCCCCCCGAGGGGGCGCTCGCCAGCTTGGGGCGGCCCGGCGCTGGCGAGGCACCGCCGTCGCCTTCATCGGCGGGTGCGATGAACTCCAGCGGCACCTCGGCGGCGGGGAAGGCCACGCCGTCCAGCTCGAAGCCGCCCGTTTCCTGCACCTGCCCGCCCACGATGGGCACATGCGCCACGATGGTCTTGCCAATGTTGGCCTGCCAGATGCGCACGGCGCACACGCCGTTGTGCGGAATGCGCGCAGGATTGATCAGTCCCCAGTGGATGGCGCAGGGCCCCACAGCGGCCGAGAGGTTGCCGCAGTTGCCGCTCCAGTCGACAAAGGGGCGGTCGATGGCGACCTGGCCGAACAGGTAGTCCACATCGTGCCCAGGCCGCATGCTGCGGCTCAGGATCACGGCCTTGCTGGTGCTGGAGGACGCGTTGCCCAGCCCGTCGATCTGCTTGCCATACGGGTCGGGGCTGCCCAGTACGCGCAGCAGCAGCGCATCGCGCGCGGGGCCTGGCTGGCGTGCTGCCTCGGGCAGGTCGGGCAGGTGGAAGAACACGCCCTTGCTGGTGCCGCCGCGCATGTACAGGGCGGGAATTTTGGTTTGTGGAGGGTGGGTCATGGTGTAGGGCACCCTCTCCCCCGGCCCCTCTCCCGCGAGGGGAGAGGGGAGGAAGAGGAGGGCGTTGGTCATGGGTTGGTTTCAGTCCCCCCTCTCCCCTTGTGGGAGAGGGGTTGGGGGAGAGGGGGTGTCTGCCTGCAAAGTGCTCCAGATGGCTTCCAGCACCACGTCCGTGCGCAGCAGGATGTCGTCGTTCCAGAAGCGCAGCACCGTGAAGCCCTGGCCGCGCAGCCAGGCATCGCGGGCCTCGTCGTGCGGTGAGTCGGCGTGCTGTCCGCCGTCCGCCTCAATGATCAGCCGGAGGCCGAAATGCACGAAATCGACGATGTAGGGGCCGATGGGTTGCTGGCGACGGAACTTCTGGCCGTCCATGCGGTGGGCGCGCAGGTGCTTCCAGAGCCGCTGTTCGGCATCGGTCATGTTCTGGCGCAGGGCTTTGGTGAATTCGCGCGGGTGCATACCCCTCTCCCCCGGCCCCTCTCCCGCAAGGGGCGAGGGGAGCAAGACAAAACGGCCATTGTCGAGCCGGGCGTTCCCCTCTCCCGCAAGGGGCGAGGGGAGTAAAGCAAAGCAGCCATTGTCTGTTCTTGCGATCCCCTCTCCCCTTGCGGGAGAGGGGTTGGGGAGAGGGGGCCTTCTCACGCCGCGACCCCTTGGGCCAAAAAATCCTGCGCAAAGCGCTGCAGCACGCCGCCCGCTTCGTACACCGAGGCTTCCTCGGCGGTGTCGAGCCGGCATTGCACGGGCACCTGCAGCACTTCGCCATTCTTGCGGCGCACGATGAGCGACAGCACGGCGCGCGGCTGCAGGGCGCCCGCTACGTCGAAGGTTTCGGTACCATCCAACGCCAGCGTGTGGCGGGTGGTGCCGGGCTGGAATTCGAGCGGCAGCACGCCCATGCCGATGAGGTTGGTGCGGTGGATGCGCTCGAAGCCCTCGGCTACCACCACTTCCACGCCTGCCAGGCGCACGCCCTTGGCGGCCCAGTCGCGGCTGGAACCCTGGCCGTAGTCGGCGCCCGCGATGATGATCAGCGGCTGGCGGCGGTTCAGGTAGGTTTCCATGGCTTCCCACATGCGCATTACCTGGCCTTCGGGCTCCACGCGGGAGAGCGAGCCCTTTTGCACCTTGCCATCGACCACAGCCATTTCATTGACGAGCTGCGGATTGGCAAACGTGGCGCGCATGGCGGTGAGGTGGTCGCCCCGGTGCGTGGCGTAGGAGTTGAAGTCCTCCTCGGGCACGCCCATGCGTGCCAGGTATTCGCCCGCTGCGCTGCCCGCCAGGATGGCGTTGGAGGGCGAGAGGTGGTCGGTGGTGATGTTGTCGGGCAACAGGGCCAGCGGGCGCATGCCTTTAAGGGTGCGCGGGTGGGCGGCGAGCGCCCCCACACCCTCGGTGTCCCAGTAGGGCGGGCGGCGAATGTAGGTGGACTGCGCGCGCCAGGCGTACTGCGGTGCCACCTTGGCGCCATCGTCATGGCGAATGGCGAACATGGGTTCGTACACGGCGCGGTATTGCTCGGGCTTGACGGCGGCCTGCACCACGGCGTCAATCTCGGCATCAACGGGCCAGAGGTCTTTCAGGCGAATCTCGCGGCCGTCCACCACGGCCAGCACGTCCTGCTCGATGTCAAAGCGCACCGTGCCCGCCAGCGCGTAGGCCACCACCAGCGGCGGCGAGGCCAAAAACGCCTGCTTGGCATAGGGGTGGATGCGCCCGTCGAAGTTGCGGTTGCCCGAGAGCACGGCCGTGGCGTACAGGTCGCGGTCGATGATCTCCTGCTGGATGGCGGGGTCGAGCGCGCCGCTCATGCCGTTGCAGGTGGTGCAGGCAAAGCCGACGATGCCAAAACCCAGCGCCTCCAGGTCGCCCAGCAATCCTGCCTCTTGCAGGTACAGCTCCACGGCTTTGGAGCCGGGGGCGAGCGAGGTTTTGACCCAGGGCTTGCGCGTGAGGCCCAGGCGGCGGGCGTTGCGCGCCAGCAGGCCGGCGGCGATCACGTTGCGCGGGTTGCTGGTGTTGGTGCAACTGGTGATGGCGGCAATGACCACGGCGCCGTCGGGCAGCGTGCCTTCGCTGGCTGCGGGCATGGCCCAGGGGCCTGCGATGCCCTTGGCCGCCAGGTCGGCGGTGGCGACGCGGGCGTGCGGGTTGGAGGGGCCGGCCAGGTTGCGCACCACGCTGGAGAGGTCAAATGCGAGCGTGCGCTCGTACTGGGCGTCTTGCAGGCTGTCGGCCCACAGACCCGCTGCCTTGGCGTAGGTTTCTACCAACTGCACCTGGCTGGCGGCGCGGCCCGTGAGGCGCAGGTAGTCCAGCGTCTGCGCGTCGATGGCGAACAGCGCGGCGGTGGCGCCGTATTCGGGCGCCATGTTGGAGATGGTGGCGCGGTCGCCCAAGGTGAGGCTGCGCGCGCCCTCGCCGTAAAACTCCAGGTAGGCGCCCACCACCTTGGCCTTGCGCAAGAACTCGGTGAGCGCCAGCACCACGTCGGTGGCGGTGATGCCGTCCTGGCGCTGGCCGGTGAGGTGCACGCCCACGATCTCGGGCAGGCGCATCCAGGAGGCGCGGCCCAGCATCACGTTCTCGGCTTCCAGGCCGCCCACGCCGATGGCGATGACGCCCAGCGCATCGACATGCGGCGTGTGGCTGTCGGTGCCCACGCAGGTGTCGGGGTAGGCCAGGCCGTCCTGCACCTGCACCACGGGCGACATTTTTTCCAGGTTGATCTGGTGCATGATGCCGTTCCCCGCCGGGATCACCTCCACGTTGGCGAAGGCCTTTTTCGTCCATTCGATGAAGTGGAAGCGGTCTTCGTTGCGGCGGTCTTCAATCGCGCGGTTCTTCTGGAAAGCCTCGGGCTCGAAGCCGCCGCACTCCACGGCCAGTGAATGGTCCACGATGAGTTGCACTGGCACCACGGGGTTCACGGTAGCCGGGTCACCGCCTTCTTTCGCAATCGCATCGCGCAGGCCCGCCAGATCCACCAGCGCCGTCTGGCCCAGGATGTCGTGGCACACCACGCGCGCCGGGTACCAGGGGAAGTCGATCTCGCGCAGGCGCCCGATGAGCTGGAGCAGGTAGCCGTGCAGTTGCGCGGGGTCGGAGCGGCGCACCAGGTTTTCGGCGTGCACACGCGCCGTGTAGGACAGCCTGGCCCAGGCGCCAGGTTGAAGGGCTTCGACGGCCTCGCGCGCGTCGAAGTACTGCAGGGACGTGCCGGGAAGGGGTTTGCGGTGGGCGGTGTTCATCATGGGGTGGGGCCGTATTACTATGTTTTTGATAGCTGCTGGCGCTTGTTCCTTGGAATTTTCAGAATGAAATGGGTCTGAAAATGGCAATTGGAAAGCGCTGCGTGCTATGGTTTTTTCTCAGCGGCGTTCCTCGATGGGCACGAACTGCTGGTCTTGCGGCCCGGTGTAGTTCGCGCTGGGGCGGATGATCTTGTTGTCCTGCCGCTGCTCGATCACATGCGCAGCCCAGCCGCTGGTGCGGGCAATGACGAACAGCGGCGTGAACATGGCCGTGGGCACCTGCATCATGTGGTAGCTCACGGCGCTGAACCAGTCGAGGTTGGGGAACATTCTTTTTTCCTCCCACATCACCGCTTCGAGCCGCTGCGCAATGTCGAACATCTTGGTGCTGCCCGCCTCTTGCGAAAGGCGCTGCGCCACGCCCTTGATGATGGTGTTGCGCGGGTCGCTCACGGTATAGACCGGGTGGCCAAAGCCGATGACCACCTCCTTGGCCTGCACGCGGCGGCGGATGTCTGCCTCGGCCTCGTCGGCGCTGTCGTAGCGCTTTTGCACTTCAAACGCCACTTCGTTGGCGCCGCCGTGCTTGGGGCCGCGCAGCGCGCCAATGGCGCCGGTGATGGCCGAATACATGTCGCTGCCCGTGCCCGCCACCACGCGCGCGGCAAAGGTGCTGGCGTTGAACTCGTGCTCGGCATACAGGTTGAGTGAGGTGTGCATGGCACGCACCCAGCTGGCGCACGGCGGCGTGCCGTGCAGCAGGTGCAGAAAGTGCCCGCCAATGGAGTCGTCGTCGGTCTCCACCGCAATGCGGCGGCCCGAGTTGCTGAAGTGGTACCAGTACAGCAGCATGCTGCCCAGGCTGGCCATCAGGCGGTCGGCAATGTCGCGTGCACCGGGCAGGTTGTGGTCGTCCTTCTCGGGCAGGGCGCAGCCCAGCGCGGAGACGCCGGTGCGCATCACGTCCATGGGGTGGCTGGCGGCGGGCAGTTGCTCCAGCGCCGCTTTCACGCTGCCGGGCAGGCCGCGCAGCGCACGCAGCTTGGTCTGGTAGGCCTTGAGTTCGGCCTGCGTGGGCAGCTTGCCGTGCACCAGCAGATGGGCTATTTCCTCGAATGCGCAGACCTCGGCGATGTCCAGGATGTCGTAGCCGCGGTAGTGCAGGTCGTTGCCGGTACGGCCCACGGTGCACAGTGCGGTGTTGCCCGCTTGCACGCCCGACAGGGCGACGGATTTCTTGCCCTTGGGCGGGGCGAGGGTGGTGGTTTCGGTCATGGTGCGGGGTTCTCCATTGCAAATCAAAAGTGGCGCTTGCCCGCCTGTCTGGCGGATAATTCGCAATGTACGCAAACTGTTTTAGCCATGGAATACCTGAATTTGCGAAGGTTTGCGAATCAAAAATGGGTAAATTGCAAATGTTGCGAATAATTGAAAAGGGCTGAACCATGCGCAAAACCTTCATGGGCGTGCAGCTGCGCCGCCTGCGCGAAGAGCGTGGCCTGACGCAGGTGGCCCTGGCGCGCACGCTGGGCCTGTCGGCCAGCTACCTGAACCAGATCGAGCAGAACCAGCGCCCGCTGACGGTGCCGGTGCTGCTCAAGATCAGCGCCGCGCTGGGCGTGGACGTGCAGCGCTTTTCCGACGACGAGGAGGCGCGCCTGATCGCCGGTCTGAACGAGGTGCTGGCCGACCAGCCGCCGGGCGGCGCGGGGCAGGAGCAGGTGTCGCTGGCCGAGATCCGCGAGCTGGCCGCCAGCATGCCCGCCGTGGCGCGCACCCTCATCGGCCTGCATGGGCGCTACCGCCAGGCGCTCGAACGCCTTGACGCGCTCGCCGCGCCCTGGGGCGACGAGCGCTCGGGCCAGGGCGGCGAAGCGCCGCCGCCCATGGCCTACGAGGAGGTGCGCGACTACTTTTTCGCCCACCACAACCACATGGCCGAGCTGGACGCCGCCGCCGAGCACTGCGCCGCGCAGTGGGGCATGGAGCCGCGCCGCGCCGAAAGCCTGCTGCTGCAGCGGCTGGAGCAGCAGCACGGCGTGCGTGTGGTCACGCCGGGGCCCGAGATGCCGGTGCTGGAAGGCGGCACGCTGCGCCGGTTCGATGCGGCGTCCAACGTGCTCTACCTGTCGGACCGGCTGGAGGGCGGGCAGCGCAACTTCCACATGGCCACGCAACTGGCCTTCCTGGAGATGGAACCCGTGCTGCGCCGCCTGGCGCAGGACGCGCGCCTGTCCAGCCGCGAGGCGCGGCAGCTCGCGCGCATCGGCCTGGCCAACTACTTCGCCGGGGCGCTGCTCATGCCGTACACGGCCTTCCTGCGCGCCGCCGAGGAAGAGGGCTACGACATCGAGCGCCTGGGCCAGCGCTTCGGCGTGGGCTTCGAGGCGGTGTGCCACCGGCTGTCCATGCTGCAGCGGCCGCAGGCGCGCGGCATTCCGTTCATCTTCATCCGCGTGGACCGCGCAGGGAACATCTCCAAGCGCCAGTCGGCCACGCATTTCCACTTCTCGCGCATCGGCGGCACCTGCCCGCTGTGGAACGTGTATGAGGCTTTCGCCCAGCCCGGCCGCATCGCCACGCAACTCGCCCGCATGCCCGACGGGCGTACCTACCTGTGGGTGGCGCGCACCGTGCAGCACGGCGGCGGCGCCTGGGGCGCACCGGGCAAACTGCACGCGGTGGCGCTGGGCTGCGACATCGAGCACGCGCCGCGCTGGGTGTATTCCAAGGGCCTGAACTTGGCCGATCCGGCCGCCGCCGTGCCCATCGGCATGGGCTGCAAGGTGTGCGAGCGCACCAGCTGCCCGCAGCGCGCCTTCCCGCCCGTGGGCCGCGCGCTGGAGGTGGACGAGCGGCGCAGCACGCTGGCGCCGTACCCGGTACTGCAGCGATTGCTATCGAATCAGTAGCGTTCGGTGCCTGGGATCGGCCCCCGCTCCCCTTGCGGGAGAGGGCGGGGGAGAGGGGTGTTTCTTGGGGCGTCGTGCCTGTTCCCCCCTCTCCCCAACCCTCTCCCGCAAGGGGAGAGGGAGTTTTGCTATCGAATCAATAGCTTGTTGCACTTATTTCACGGGCGTTAGAGGCTTAAATCTGCATGAATCCCAGGTCGGCAGAACCAAAATTGCCCAGGCGCGGCAGCACCAGCGGCAGATCGGTGGCGGAGATGCCGAACCAGCGGCCCAGCGTGGCGGCGTATTGTTCGACCGATACCGATGGCAGCAGGCGGCCCCGGCCCACGTCGTCCGGGCCGTTGTTGGCGGGCAGCGGGGCGGCGCCGACAAAGCTGCCACCTTTCACGGCGCCACCGATCACGAACTGCGACGAGCCCCAGCCATGGTCCGTGCCGTCGTTGTTGCTCACCAGCGTGCGGCCAAAGTCGGTGGCCGTGAAGGTGGTGACCTGCGAGGCCACGCCCAGAGCCTCGGTGGCGCGGTAGAACGCGGCCAGCGCATTGCCCAGGTTGGTCATCAAGGTGGCGTGGGCGCCCAGTTGGCTGTCGTGTGTGTCGAACCCGCCCAGCGACACAAAAAACACCTGGCGCTTGGTACCCAGGCTGCCACGGGCGCTGATGAGACGCGCCACCAGGGCCAGTTGGTCGGCCAGCCGGTTGCTGGTGGGAAAGGTGACGGGCGCCGGGTTGCCTGCCAGCGCCGCAGTGATGTGCTCGCCCGCCTCGATGGAGCGCTGTGCCACGCGCGCATGCTCGTTGGCCAGCCAGTGCGAGGAGCCTTGCGTCATGAACTGGCGCAGCACCTGGGATGCGTCAGCCGAGCCGAACAGGCGGTTCTTGATGCCATTGACCGGCACCGCCCCGCTGGGGGTGACCTGGTAGGGAATGGCGGTGTTGCCCGACAGGTACACCGCGTTGCCCGTCACGTTGATGCAGGTGAAGGTCGAGGTGCTGTTGGCCGACATGAACAGGTCGCCCATGCGCCCGCCCCAGCCGGTGGTGGCTCCCTCGGCGGCCGATGCCTGCCAGTACGACTGCTGGTCGTTGTGCGAGAACAGCTTGGGCGGCAGCGGCACCGAGCGTGCCATGTACTGCTCGCGCGTGGTGGGCTGCACCAGGGTGCCCACGTTGTGCAGCACGGCCATGCGCCCCTGCTGGAACAGCGGCACCAGGCCTGCGCCTAGGTTGGGGGCCAGGGCAAAGGCGCGCCCGTCGGTGTTGCCGCCGGTGGGGGTGAGGACGCTGCCCGCCAGCGCTTCGCGTGAGAAGGCGATGTTGCTGCGCAGGCCCTGGTACAGCGCGTGGTGGGTAGCGTCGTAGGGAACGACGGTGTTCCAGTGGTCGTTGCCCCCTTGCAGGAACACGCAGACCAGGGCCTTGTAGTCGGTCGCGCTCTGGGCGGCGGCGTCGCCCATGGCCGAGAGTGTCAGCGCCCAGGGCGCGGCACTCGCGGCCATGGACAGTAGGCTGCTGCGGCGCAGGAAGGCGCGGCGTGATGCGTCGTGGGTGCTGTGGATGGGGTGTGCAGGCATGCGGGGCCTCATTTCTGGACGATGTATTCGGGGCAGGCCAGCACCAACGTGAGCGCTGCGTACACCCGGTTTTGCAGTTCGGTGGTGGTCTTGCCCGCCATGCCGCCCAAAAGTGCCGTCAGTGTGGCCACTGTGCCGGGCGAGAGCTGCCCTGCGGCCAGCACCAGTTGCAGCTCGGCCACCAATGCTGCGGGGTCGCCCGCTTTGGCCAGCAGTGCGGTGTAGTTGGCCCGCAGGTCGCCCACGCTCTTGCCTGCCACCGCGCTTTGCATGAAGTTCACGTAGCCTGCGACCGTGGATTCGTTCGTGATCTGGAACTCCGGGCCCACCAGACTCTGGCTGGCCAGTGTGGTGCTGGGGGGCACATAGCCCGGGCGGAAGAAGTTGAACACCGAGGACGAGCGCAGCGGGCTCTGGCCCAGGCGTGATCCTGGGTCGGACAGGTCGCCCACGTCCCAGGCGTTGCCCGTGGAAGTAGCGCCAAAGGCCCGCGCCCAGTGCACAAAGCGCTGTACCGGTTCGCGCAGCTTGCCCCAGGAGGGGGTCTGCAGCTGGCTGCGGTCGCGCGCTTCAGGGTCGAGCAGGATGGCGCGCACCACGGCGCGCAGGTCGCCGCGCGCGCCTTGCCCGTTGTTGACAAATACCGCCGCCACGCGCGCCACATAGTTGCCGCTGGGGTTGCTGGTCACCAGGCGCTGGATGAGCTGGCGGCTGATGAAGGGCGGCACGTTGGGGTGGGCATAAATGGTGTCCAGTGCCCGGCGCAAAGCGCTGAGCGCATCGGTGCCTTCGGGAATGGTGGTGCCCAGGAACTGCTTGGCCCCGGTTTCATAGCGCGAGGCGATCTGTGCCATGGGGCGGCACATTTGCGCCGCCGGGTAGGGTTTGGACAGGCCAGCCGTGTCCAGGTCCCAGCCGGTGAACACACGGGCCAGCCCACTCACATCCTCGGCGCGGTAGGTTTCCACAAACTGGCCGTTGTTGACCACGGGCATGCCGTCGGTACCCAACTGCACCAGGCCGATGGTGAAGAGCTGCAGCAACTCACGTGCGTAGTTTTCGTCGGGCTGGCTGCCAGTCTTGGGGTTGGCCTTGGCGTTGCCCCGGTAGGTCAGGTAGTAGCCCATGGCGGGGCTCAGCGAAATGGCCTCCAGCAATTGCCGGAAATTGCCAAACGCATGGGTTTGCAACAGGTCGTAGTAGTACGCCAGCGCAAACTGGCGGTAAGCACTGTTCACACCCGACACCGATGCTACGCAAATTTCTGACAAGGCCAGCGCCACGCGCTGGCGCAGGGCGTCGGGGCTGGAGATGAGCGTGCGCCACAGCGCGTTGTCCAGGCCGCGTTGGCTGAAGCGGAACTCCTCGGCATCCAGCCCTTTGGAATAGAGCCAGTCCACCAGGCGCATGCCCACTGGCATGGCGAACTGCTCGTTGAGCCAGGTTTCCAGCCCCTTGCTGGTCAGCGCTTCGATATCGGCGCGGCTGGCGCCCAGGGTGGCCTGGGCCAGGAAGCGGGCGCTTTCCTCGTGTGTCAGTGGTGTGGTTTGAGTCAGCGCTTCATCTTCCAGCGCCGAGGAGCGGCGGGCGGATGTGATGTCAGTGCTTGTTTCACTTCCGCCACCACAGGCAGCCAGTGCTGCCGAAGCCAAGGCAGCTAATGCGGCCTTGTTCTCTGGGAGCCTGTCGGACTTGGGAATCGTCGGCTGCAAATTGGCCCCAGCGATCCATTTTTCACCGTCTTTTTGCCCCATAGCCCCGCTATGGGGCTGCAAATCCGGCGAAAACTGTCCTCGCTGCGGCCAATTTTCGCTTTCGACGCCCCAAGTCCGACAGGCTCCTTGCAGCGGGGCCAGTGAAGGGTCTCTGGAAGTCTGAACCCGGGATTCCTTTGGAATGGAAGGGTAGTTCATGGGGCTATCCAAAATTTTTGTGATGGCGCTTACAACTTTCCCACTTTCTTGTGAACTGTGCTATCACCGTTTCGTAAGGACACGTAAATTCCATCGAGGGACTTGCAGAATTCCTCAACCCAGCCGAATTTGCCTCTGCGTGAGGCGCAAAAAAAGTTGCGGGCACCGCCCAAAAGGCTGGAAGATCAGGGTATCGAAGTCTGAACTTGGTGCCCGCCCATGAATACTACCC